>WGAI01000067.1 GCA_015489175.1 Caldifarciminota bacterium
CATTGGACGGCGCATGACCCGAATTCACCAGTTCTACCTGAAGCACGCCGTCGCCGCAATGCGACACCGATGAGAAGCGATAATCCAGAACCTCAAGCTCTGGAGCCGCAATCCTCACGGTGTAGCTGGCTGTGTCGGGGGTTGCGTTTTCCCACGAATAGACCAATCTCAATGTGGTTGTTGCCCCGTAAGGTGCGTTTGGAGATACCGAAATCGGGGTTGCTATGTTAACCGTATCGTTGCCTCCAATTGAACTGATATGGAAGGCCGTATCGCCTGCTGAGAGCCATTCCCCCGCCAAGATGCTGACACGGATGTTGTTTATCCCCTCAGGCGTTCGGTTGACAAGCGTGGCGTTGAGGGTGTCAACGCCGTCCGGATAAAGGAACGGTGCGTTAAAACCGATGTGTGCAATCTCGATAGGCTGATCGCTTTCGGCATGTATAGTCTGTTCAAACATGGCATAGCCGCCTTTCCACACATAGAGCTGCACGGAATCCTCGATCGGTGCGGTCGTGATGACTGCTTCCCCGTTGAAATCCGTTATCCCGTGATAAGCGCTATTCCCCTGAACTGCGGTAACATGTGCGCCTTCAATCGGTGTGCCATCGATGTTTGTGACATCAACCCGAACCGTTGATGTGCCTCGAAAGATGGTGTTTTGGACGCTGACATAGAGTGTGTTGAGGGCGTGGATTGGAATGTAGAGGTCAGGATCTCCGAGCAGGTTCATGGTGTAAATCATCCACCTGTAAGTGTTGGCACCGTTCGCAACTGGCACAAAGAGGGCTTTTGTGGCGGCTACCGTTGCGCCCAGATCCGCCACCCTTCTGTTTATCAGAATGTCAAAGAACTCGATATCCATCTCGTCAGCAGGGCCGCAACCCGAAAAACCGGGGATATACCACCCGTATCGACTGTTGCCGACGAAAAATCCGCCGCCGTTCTGCGCTTTCACAAAGCTTTCAGCTATGCAGTCGTAGTCGAACGCTGCGACCCAGCAGCCAAGCGAATAAAGCACACCGACATACTGCGGCGCATTCGACAGGTTCGAGAAATCGCTCGGACTGAGGTAGCCAGAACCTGCCTGCATCAGCCAAGTGTTGCCGTGCCCGTTGTGGTTTACAAGGTTGTAGCCGTAATTGACGAATCCGACGAAGCTTCCGGGAGTAAGCATGCCATCGCGTTCGTAGAGATGCGAGACGCTCACGCTGTCGGACACCTTATCCGTAATGATGTCCTTCAAAATTCCGCCGTCTGTGGCGTTGTCCAAAAAACTTGCGACGAAAAGTGCGCGATTGAGATGAGCGACATCGCTGTTGCTTTCGTAGGTTATGACCTTGTTGACGAACACCTGCACATCCTGAGGCGTGGACACCGGTGCCCTACCGACAAAGATGTCCGGCCACAGGTCAACGGAATCGTCAACTTCGCCGAAAACGGAATTGCCATTTGCGTCCCATGTCCCATCGAGATCCGAAAAATATAGGTCTGCAGGAATAGTATCTCCTTGTTGCGGTTGTGGGTGACTGTTCATTGCGAAAGCCTTGCGATACGGGAGCACATCCGTGTCTCCTCCAAGCAAAAGGTAGATGAGACCGGAATCGGCGGCCGATTTGAGGTAGTTCCTGAGCTTCTCGGCGTCGTCACGGCCGCTGTAATGCGTCCTTATCCACTCTATCGTCCTGAGCGCAACCCTGAGCCCCTTGTGGATTTTCCAGTTTATCAGGGGCTGCCAATAGCTGGAAAGAGAATTGGAAGTTACAATAAGGTAATCAAATCCACCACTTTCCTTTTGCGATGTCGCCTGAATTTCATCGGAATTAAGGACGAGTGAGCGCAGGAGCTCGGCTCTATCCTGACTCACTATGACAGGGGATTGCGGAATCTCTATCTCAAATTTTCGGTTGAAGATTACCTTGCCATCCATGGGGTTATACTGGATTGGATACAGCGTCAGGCCTACGACATCCACCCCGATGAAACGACCCCGTTTCTCCTCGTAAGGATTGCGCGGGTAGAATGCGTTTTTTGCATAGTATTCTGGCGCAGGCGAGCTCAGACGGACGGTTGTGGATGATGAGTCTGTCGGCAGCTGGACGGGCGACGGTGAGATTTTGAGGTTCTCGACCGTGTCGGCCTCGACCACCCTGACAGTTATGTTTGTGTTTTCTGTCGGAAGCGCTACCAGAATCGTTTTAAACGGTATCCATGGCGCCCCGTCGATCGCCAGCATGGGCAGGCTGTCCACCCTCACGAAGCTTGCAGGCCCCTTCTGCTCGATGTTGAACTCGTGAAATGTCACGGTATGAGTGAGTTGAATTAGCAGGATAGACATGAAAAATCCATTCATTCTGATGACACCTCTCAAGTTTTGTGGTGGGATATTATAAACCGGCGGGAAATAAAAAGATCGGGGCGAGTGGATTCGAACCACCGACCTCTTGGTCCCGAACCAAGCGCGCTAACCAAACTGCGCTACGCCCCGATCGTCGAGTGGATATTATATCCGTGCGGCAAGTTCCAGTCAACGACGCGATACATTATCACTCATTTAAAATGTTACCGAAATGAAACCGATCACCAAATGATAATGTTACCAAAACGGAGGTGAAGTATGCATAAAAATCTACCTATGAACTTCCCTGAAAGGCGCAAATACTCGCTCATGATGAAATCTCGCTACAAAAAGGCCCCTAAGAAAAAAATATATCATCCTCGATGAGATGCAGAAGGTCACAGCCTCCATCGTAAATCAATCATGTATGCCCCATCTCTCACTACTGAGCGCAGACTTCATGAAAGAAGTCCGATCTATGGTGCAATGGTTAAAGATGCCCTCTGCATAGTAGCCAAAGTTCTCGATTACCCGGCCGCAGAACGGTAAAAACCCGCTCTCCTCTCCACCGCTCGCTATCTCACAAGCTTCGGAGATCTTCAGCTTAATCAGAAGTTGTCACAAAAGCTGGCCAAAATCGACCTCTCCACACTCAGGCGCATGCTCGCTTCCATCCCGAGGGATAAACCTCGCCCAAAAGCAAAAGCTCCAAATCGCAGCAACAAAAGGATTCTCCTGATAAAAATTCCAATAGAATGCATTGAGGCTGACCTTGTGCATCACTCTGGTTATTGTTGATGTAGCCACTGGTTGGGTAGAACTTTGGGCTGTGTTAGAGAGGTTATGTATAACGATTTCAATCACATCCTGCTCCGTCTCACTTCCCAACCGGAGCTACTCTCTGTTCAGTGAGGTTTAGTAACGAAATCAAATGGAGGCTAACATTTTCTCGGCAACATTTTCATTTGACTTTACACTTAGGGCAAGGTGCATAACAAAAATGCACTCGATACACTCTAAATGCGTCAGGATAAAACGCCAACTTACAGAGAAGAAAAGATGTTGGTGATCTTGCTCTCTGCCTTTTTCCCAGAACTTCACAGGGTTGAATTTTGAATTAAAAAAACTCGATAATCTCACTCAGGTTGAAGGAAAAGCTCCTTTCAACCGCCATATTTTTTCAAAATCCATCAGGGGAGGTAGAACGATATGTGTGGTATTGTCGGATACATAGGGAATAAGGATGTTGGTTCAGTTGTGCTTGTTGGTCTGGAAAAACTTGAGTATCGAGGCTACGATTCCGCAGGGATAGCTGCGATCCATGACGGTAATCTGTTTTTGAGGAAACGAGTCGGCCGTTTGAGCAACCTTTACAGCCTCGTGAACGGTCGTTCTATCAACGGAAACATAGCCATAGGCCACACTCGATGGGCAACTCATGGCCAGCCGACGGAGGAGAACGCCCATCCACACACGGATTGCAAAAATCGCGTCGCAGTAGCACATAATGGGATAATAGAGAATTTCCATGAGCTCAGGGATGAACTCGTCCGCAAGGGACATCGGTTCGTCTCCGAAACGGATTCCGAGGTCATACCGCATCTGATCGAGGAGTATTACAAAGGCGATCTTGTGGATGCAGTCATCAAGGCAATATCGAGGCTTAAAGGCTCCTTTGCGCTCGCCATCTTCTCAGTTGACCACCCTGACATGTTGATAGGGGTGAGGAAAGACAGCCCGCTCATCGTCGGAGTCGGGGACGGCGAGATGCTCCTTGCATCCGACATACCTGCGATACTGTCTCACACCCACAAGGTCATCATATTGGACAACGGAGAGATAGCGATTTTGAAGAGATCTAGCTACGAGATCATAGATTTTGATGGAAATCACCGCGAGAAAACCGTCACGAATGTGGACTGGGATGTGCGCGATGTCGAATTAGAGGGATTTGAGCACTACATGTTGAAGGAAATTTACGAACAACCTGAAGTCATAGAGCGCAATCTCAGGAACTACCTTCGAAACAACGAATTCCTCCTTCTGAAAGACACCAACTTGAGGCGTTTGTTGCTGACCAAGAGTTCGATCCTCATTCAGGCCTGTGGCACATCGAAACATGCGGGCATGGTTGGCAAATACCTGCTCGAGCGGTTTGCGAGGATCCCCACGCGTGTCGAGTTCGCATCGGAATTTAGATACATGCACCCAGTTGTGCCGCCCGACACGCTCGTCATCGCCATCAGCCAATCTGGCGAAACGGCTGACACGCTTGCCGGCCTGAGGATGGCACATGAGATGGGGCTTGAGGTGCTGTCGATAGTGAATGTCAGGGATAGTTCCATCGCGCGCGAATCCGATTATGTAATCTACACGGAAGCCGGGCCAGAGATAGGCGTAGCTTCGACAAAAGCTTATACCGCTCAAGTGCTTATACTCACTTTGCTCGCCTTTGAGCTCAGCTCTCTCAGAGGAATCATATCCAACGATGAGACCATCCACTACATCGAGGAGCTTAGGAAGCTGCCGGGCAGAATTAGACGCGTGCTCGACATGGACGATGACATCAAATCGATCGCCGCACATTATCACGGTTACAATGACTTCATGTTTTTGGGACGCGGAATCAATTACCCGACCGCCCTCGAAGGCGCGCTTAAACTCAAAGAGATCTCCTACATCCACGCCACAGGTTATGCTGCTGGTGAGATGAAACACGGCCCTATCGCACTTATAGACAAGAACATGCCTGTTATTTTCGTAAATCCTAACACCAGCGTGTTCGAGAAATCCATATCCAACATGAAAGAGGTGGAGGCGCGAGGTGGCATCATCATCGCACTGACAACGGAAGGCGTGGAACTGCCGCACGGGATTGCCAGAGAGACGATACGCATCCCTGAGATCGACGAGCCTCTCGTTCCCATCCTGTCAATAGTCCCGCTTCAGCTCCTTGCCTATCACATAGCGGTTATGAGGGGTTGCGATGTGGACAAGCCGAGAAACCTTGCCAAAAGCGTGACCGTGGAATAGGAGCACGCTCAGCTCAAGAAGTCCTTTATGTTCAGGCTTCTGACGAGCAGCACTGTTCCGAGCGGCTCCAATAGTTTGTCCATTCTGCTGATAAAAACGCCCTCCTCGCCCTTGCGCGGCACCCCCATGCCCACGATAGTGAGGTCTGAAATGCTTGAAAATTCGGACATTATGTCGATTATCCTGTCCATTGGGTTTTCTTTGATCAAAATCACAGGTTCGGCCTCAATCCTGGCGTCCTGCATGATCTCCCGTATCTTTTTCTCCGATCGCTCTTTTTCCTCTTCGTTCGAGACGACCTCTATGAGCCTGATCTTGGCATCGCGCCACTCGCTGTTGAGTTTTATTATGTGTGCGAGTAGAACCATCAGCGGTGCGTTACCGCCTTTGCCGCGCCAGAAGATGTCTATCGTAAGCCTGTTGCCAAACCCTCTCTCAGGATCGTATTTGAGCGCAAGAATGTCCTTCTTAAGAAAGATTAGCTTGCGAATTATGCGGGCAAGCTCCACTTTGCGTTCAAAATTGTTGCTCCAGCCGAACATCGCGACATCGGATGTCAGTTTCCCGATACCATGCGCCTGAACGATAGTGGTGAACCCGTCCTCAGCGGTTCTGGCGATCTCAACTTCGGGGAAAATCGCCCACCTGTTCTGCCTGATGTATCGCCTGAGCTCTGCCAGCCGCTTCTCTCGCTCGGTTGCAAGGTCTTCAACATCTCCCACCAAAAGGTTGAACAGCGTGACAATCCCGTTGCCCCTGCTGAGCCATCGAGCCATTTTGACAAGGTGCGGCCTTTCGCCGGGCCCGCCACTGAAGACCATGATGTTCGGCCTCCAGTTAACCGTTCCGGGCTCGTAATCCTCCAGTTTCAGCAATGCGAACCGCGCAAGGCTTATCCAGACGCCGCTCCGAATGTCGCCCCATGTCTGGTTCAACTGCCTGTGTTGCAATATGATATAGATAGCAAAGAGGATGAGGGTTGCGATGATCGTGTAAATTGGGCTGATGAGAAACATCACGATGTAGGCGCCAATGACCCCGTAAAAAGAGATCGCCCAATGGACTCTAAACCGCGGCCTGTAACTCGGGTTTCCTATCAGAGATGAAAGGCCCGCCGCAAGGTTCGTCACGCCGTAAGTCGTCAGGAAGAACATGGTGATGATCGTCGCCACCATGTTCAGGTTTCCCATCAGAATGAAGGTCTCGGCTATGAGGAATGTCACGATGATGCCAGCTCTGGGCTCATTCTTCTTTGATCCGAGTGTCGCTGCAAGGAATTTTGGCACAACATGATCCCACGCAAGCGCCTGAAGCGTGCGCGGAGCGCCGACGATGAATGTCAGAGCTGATGAAATAGTTGCCATCCAGATGCCGAGATAGACGAGTGCGGGCACAAGCGCTCTTTTTACCATTATCAGGTTGTCGCTCAACAGGATCTCGTATGGAGCGACCGCTGTGAGTTTGACCGCCACCAGAAGATAAACGAGGTAACTGACGCCAAGAGCCATCAATGTGCCGCGAGGAATGTTCTTTGCGGGATCTTTGAGCTCACCCGACATGCTTACACCGGCAGTAACGCCCGTAACTGCCGGGAAAAATATCGCAAACACGCTCCAGAAGTTTTCCTCAGGGAGGTAATGCGGCGTCAGATTTATCGACATCGGCACCCATTGTTTTGTCAGGAAGAAAGACAGGATGCCCGCGATAAGTGACACGAAAATGCCGATCTGAACTTTGACGGCAAGGTCGGCGCCTATGAATGCGATCACCGTAAAGATAATCAGCACGATAGAGGCCACCAGTTTGAAGTTGAGATGAGGAAACAGCCCCAAAAGCGATTCCGTGAAACCTATCACATAGAAGGCTACCGATATGGATTGGGACAAAAAGAGCGGGATGCCGATCGCTCCGCCGATGTTGAGGCCAAGACTCCTTGAGATTATGTAGTAAACGCCGCCAACGCCGACCTCCGTATTCGTTGAAATAGCTGATAACGATAGACTTGTAGCAAATGAGATCGACATCGCCAGCGTTATGAGGATTACACCAACGAACAGGCCGGTGTTCCCGATGACCCATCCCGTCCTAAGAAACAGGATGACGCCGAAAATCGACAGAATTGTGGGCACGAACACGCCGTTGAAGGTGCCGAACCGCCTGACATTGTTTTCCATTAAGAGCTCCTTGTGTCAGATTTGCCCCACGCCGAGTGGCTTCAGAATTTTATTGGTGTTTCACGAGTGTGCAAGCATCTGCCTGATGTCATAAATAATTTTTCTCAAAATTTTATAGGACGCGTTTACTACGCTTAGCTTTTTTCTAGTTTTCATCTACGATAGAGAAGGTTCTCATCCTAAAAGAGCTTATCTTGAAATTCCTTTTTCTTATCATTCTTATCATCTTGCTGAAATTTAGCCATTATTGTGGGGATAATCGCATTTGCTATCTTAAATGACCTTGGTATAAGTTCGGAATAACAGTGCCTAATTGGTTCATTTTCAAGGGGAGCAATTGTCACGCTACTCATAACTGCTGCATGTAGAAATGTTTTAAGTTCTCCAGTTGAAGTCCCTATTTCTTTCAAAGCGTCAGCAATCTCATAAGCCAATTTTTTAGCATGTTCTTCCATGCCAATTCTTGTGTTAAATTTTTTCCTCGCGATGATTATTAGCGTTCTATCAAGGACATTATTGTTTTTTCTGGCTACAAGTCTGGTAAGAAGTTCAGTTGTTACAGGCCATATTCTCGTTATGTAAAAATTGCTTCCGTAAAGCGCACTTATTATTGATTTCCACGCGTTTAAACTTCTATGTGTAAACCACACAACTAAAATGCCATCATCTTTCAGTGCATTATAAGCTTCTTTAAAGAATTCCAACATCCGTTTAGCATACCATATCTCATCAAATTCGTTTTGACTTTTAGCATAATTCTTGCTTTTTCTTACTATTAGCTCCCCTTTTCTCGGGACAGTTTGAGAATCTGTATCCCATTTAGCTATTTCTTTGTTATCGAATATAAATCCATCATCTATAAGTTGTTTGAGGGATAATCTCAGCACCTGCCAGAAATACTCGCTGATATCACTGTAGATATGCGTATCAAAATAAGGTGGGTCAACATTTATTAAATCAAATTTTTCGTTGATATAGGATGTCAGTTTTCTCGCATCTCCATGAATTATGTTAATTCTATCGCCTACTCCCTCTAATCTTTTGCAAACTTCGTGCAATACTGGCACAATACCACCTTGAGTTCTCTTATCCACATCTGTTTCAAAAATCCATCGTAAATTTCGACGGGGAACGATAGCTTCACAATATGCTTCGCCATAGGATACTTTTCTGTTTCTTGCGTATTGACCGAGTGTGTCTCTTATTGTCCCCTTTTTCCATGTTGTTACAATTGAATTGTAATCTATAACTCTGCTTACTCCTAAAGCAAGATACAGCATTGACGCTTTTCCAATATCGTCGGTAGGCTCTATTGTAAGAATCCGTTTATTGATGTAGCTTATGATGTGTGCAATCGAAAGTAATTGGCGTGGATTGAACAATTGATACCAGTGCTTAATTCCATATTTTTTGACTGGATTAAATACTTCATTGTCTTCAGGGATCTCCTTCACGGGGAGGTGTTGCTTAATCTCTGCAAATGATTCAGAGAACTGTTTGCAAGCTTTCAGAAAAGCATTAAAGTCTTCATTGTTGGCTATCCTATAGCCATCTTTTGTTTGTCTAATCAAAATCCTATGCGTAAAAAGGATTTCCTCTTCTTTAAATTGCCCATCCGCAAGGTCATCCAGAATTTTAATGTGGTCTTCCGTCCATATTTTATAAGCCTCATATTTTTTAATTTTATGTCCGCAATAGGGACACACAACTTCTCCTCTTTTGATGTGAGGTAGTTCAGTTCTGAATTTAGAGATATACGGTTTGAATGTCTTTTCATCTTTATTAAAACGAAACCCCAAATGGTATTTAGCCGTAATTTCTGAACTGTGAACTAATGGTATATGTCCGCCACATTTTGGGCATTTGATTCCTCTCGCAAATATATAACCTTCAGCATCTTCAGGATATAAACCATCAAGCTTCTTTTCAATATGGAAAATCAGCTTTTTTGCTTCCTCTTTCACCCTTTTAGCGAGCTCGTTACCGTATTGGGCAGGATATTTGATCGTAGCTTTCAGGATAATATAAGCTACCGGGCTATAATCAACTGCCACCGTCCTAAAGCCCAATCTCAGGCTCTCAAAAGGGATTGTTCCTCCACCAGCCATTGGATCACAAACAATAATCTCATCCGGATTTTTCCCTTCCTCATGCAACAAATTCGCAATTATATCTTTTTTAGGGTCTGTATAGAATAGAAGCGGAGGATATTTATTTTGAATGTATGCGTCTTTTTTCATATTCCATCCAAGAATGTCCATGAATGTACTTTTATCAACACCATCATTTAAAATAGATGCAAGGGTTATTGCTCGGGCTGCGGAACATGGCCTTCGAGCAAACCAAGGATGCAAATTTCTTATTTTAGGGTCAAAGAACTCCCTACCTATTTTTCCGGCTATTCCAAGTTCTCTCGCATGTTTTATATAGGCAGGTGCGGACTTATATGCCATTTCGATTCCAGCATCTCTACTTATCTCCTTTACCGGGAACCACATTTCAATAAGTTTTTTATCCATCGCTTCAAATGCTCCTATTTTTAAATTCAGCGAATTTTCTGTCTATTTCATCCCTTAATCCCTCTCCTGCTTCCTGAAATACATCTAACAACTCATCGTATATGTCATCGCCTGTAACAAAATTCCAAAATTCCTCTCCAACCAGGATCTCTCCTCTATCCAGGTCATATAAGCCTTTCAAAGTCCACCGTTCATAAGGCCGGGGATGGTAAGGGTTGTAAGGAATTGCGAGCCTCGTAAATACCTCAACATTTTTATCCTGGCTCAATCTCAACGCCGTCCATCTTAAGAGCTTCAGCTTTAATGCTGAGAACTCTTTCATGTTGGGTTTTGCACTGGTTATGTCAAAGTAATTTTCAACATCGCCGATTTTTACAAATAAATCCACTCTCGAATCGGGATCTTTCCTGGGAGTTCCTTTCCTGATGCTTTTTCTTATAAGCTCAATTTCCTCTAATTTACTTACCTGTCTTACACCTGCCCTTAAATCATAGTGTATGGTTTGGATAAGTTTTTCGGTTTCAGGGTCTATGTTACCCAGTAAATCATATTGTCTTTTGGCTTGAAACCCGGCGCTTTCAGCAAGAATTACAGCAACCTGTTCCCATATAGAAATTCCAAATGTAGTATTCATTGATTGGATGAACGAGAACATAGCATATCTATCCCTCCCTAACAACCTAAAATGAAACGGCATCTGTTTTGTTTCCGGTTTATACTTCCTTAGTTTAGTTTTTACAATGTTTACCAAGAGATTGCGTATTTTATCGCGAGTTTGCCGTTTTAAACTCATGTTTTACCTCCTATTTGATCATATTTTACAGCCACAGAGAGAAATTTCGGCAATTCCCACCTCAAATCGACAGAATTGTGGGCACGAACACGCCGTTGAAGGTGCCGAACCGCCTGACATTGTTTTCCATTAAGAACTCCTTGTGTCAGATTTGCCCACGCGGAGTGGCTTCAGAATTTTATTGGTGTTTCACGAGTGTGCAAGCATCTGCCTGATCCGTTCAACTGTGTCTTTTGCCCTATCTGATATTGATGTCAAACACCTTGTCATGCTCAAAATGAAGATGGCATCGCCGTAGCTGAGTTTGTCCTCGTTATCAAACACGAACTGCATTATCTCGCCGCTGATCACATCGATCGAATGCTCTATCTCTTCGACCTCTCTGATAAGCTGGTATTCCCTCTCAATCTCGTCATCTCTGAAACCGCTTTCGATCACGATATCGAGCTGTGAGATGGCGTTGTGCAGGTTGCGGGCCACTTTGATGCTCTCTTTGCCGATGCTTATCACTTTTTCCTTGAGTTCGTCTGGTATTGACCTCTCCTTGCACACCTTCAGCCATTTGGTAACATCCTGAGCCGCATCTGCGACTTTATCCTGAAAATACAGACAGAGAAGCACATCTGCGCGGCTCACAGGCATGAAAATGCGCGATGTTAGCGTGTCCCTTATGGACTCTTTGACCTTATCCGCCTCCTGCTCAAGGCTATCGACGGCGTCGCAGAGTTTCAACATCTCATCTTTGCGCCCTTCGCTCCATGCGACCAGCGCTTCCTCAAGCTTTTCAACAGCCTTGAGGACTATCTCGGAATGCTTTATCAAAGGCTTGAAAGGGCTCTTTGCGAAAAGTTTAAGCCATGCGCTCACCATGATTTAACCTCCTATGAAGATGAGAAAAAGTTTAAAAATTCCAGCCGCCATAACAGCAGCAATTGGGACGGTGACGAACCATGAAATTACAATGTCCTTGAGGACATCGGTGTTTATAGCGCGCAACCCCCTTGCCAGCCCCACACCTACAACGGCGCCGACCACGGTGTGGGTGGTGGAGATCGGCATGCCCAGTCTTGATGCAACAAGGACTGTTGTCGCTGTGGCAAAATCTATGCTAAATCCCCTCGTATTTGTTAGCTGCGTGATCCCATGGCCGACTGTTTGCATCACGCGATAGCCCCATGTGGCGACGCCAATCGCTATGCCAAGCCCTCCGAGTGCAAGTATCCATCTCGGCACAGGCACCTTTGCGCCGGCTGAGCCGAACATGATTGCAGTATAGACCGCAGCAACAGGTCCGATCGCATTCGCGACATCGTTGGCGCCGTGGGATAGAGCTACATAGCATGATGTCACAACCTGGACATTGCGGAAAATGCGCTCCACAGATTTGTATGGGTTGCCGCTTCCGGTGTAATGCCTTAGCACTAATTTGCTTACGCCGACTGCTAAAAGTCCAACGGCCAAACCGACCAGAAGGGAGCGAATCATATCGTTACCATGCAATGTCTTGAGGTAGAACATAATTCCCACAATGAAAAAGGCCAATCCTATCCAGAATGGGGCATATTTCCTTGCGTTCTGGAGTGGGTCTTCGGCGCTCAAAATGGTCTTCCTGATGAGCCAGAACAGAGTGAACCCGACTATTCCCCCTACAATCGGAGACAGTATCCAGCTCAACACCACCATTATCAGCTTACTCCAGTTGACGATTTTCACTCCGGCATAAGCTATTCCGTAACCAACAAGTCCACCGATTATCGAATGGGTCGTTGACACGGGAAGTCCCCAATAACTTGCCGCAAGCAGCCAGATAGCAGCCGATAGCAGGGCGGAGAGCGAGCCATAAATCAGGATGTTGATGTTCTGGATGTGGCTTGGATCGATTATGCCCTTGCGGATTGTCTCTGTGACATGCTTTCCGAAGTAGTAAGCGCCTATAAATTCGAGAGAAGCCGCAATGATGACAGCCTGGGCCGGCGTTATTGCACCAGCACCGACCGCGGTGCTCATGGAGTTGGCCGTGTCATTGGCCCCAATCCCCCACGCCATGAAAAGCCCAACGGCGAGGGTTACTAAAAGCAAGGGATGGGTTGTTATGAGATGTATCATCGCCTCCCTTCCGTTTTGTTTGGGTTTCAATTAGAAGTGCAAGAAGGCGAACAGCACGGAATTTCGAGTTTCCCCTCGATTGTGAGAAGGGGTTAAGTCCTGAACAGAGGGAACCTCGAGGAGCATCTTTCATTGGGCTTAAATTATACCCGACTGCCTGATGTCACACAATCTAACCCCAATGCATCATTTGACGGGAAAGCAACATTGTTCGTGCATTTCGTTGACATGTATATAGCAAAGGTAAATAATCGACCTGAATTCACGGAGCCTTAAAAACAAAGGGGAAGGAGGTCCTTAAATGTTAGCCCTCATCATTGCCTCACTCATTTCAGTGGGACAACATGCGTCATCTCCTGTGGAAGCTGATTCCATGGGGTTTAGAGAAGTCGCAAGCTGGCCGTTCGGGCCCGCCCACGCGATCGCTGAAGACACGGTAAACAACAGAATTTTCCTCGCATCCGGCGCCGGTGTGATGATACTGCGGCCTGAGGAAAGCGGGGAATTCACACTCGTCTCGGATGCCATCAGGACACACGGTGGCAACATAAATGTTCTAATCTACGACTATGCGCTGCAGACGCTCTTTATGGGCGGGGACAATGCGTGGCTCGAAATATGGTCGGTGCATGATAACTCAACCCCGGTAAGGATAATGAGTTATCAGGATGCATCATCTTATGCTTTTTCGGATAGTTACATCATGGATATGCTTTTAGAAGGCAACAACCTATTGGTCGGCTATGAGAATGTATATAGTTCCTCACATTATGTGAAAGTTTTTAACATAAGCAATCTGCCCGATCTGCAAGAAGTTACGACGATACCAGTATCTTTTCCAATCAATAACTTCTCGAAGGATGGAAACAGATTATTCATAAACACAAACGGCAGCACTTCCGTATTTGATGTTTCAGACATATCCGCACCTGATTCGATCGGCTACCTTCCGGTAGGCAACTGTTTCGGGATTGCTGAAGATACCGTTTTTTATGCCGTATGGGGCTCGTGGAATGGTATTTACGGAATTGACATCTACAACATCTCGGACATCTCCAATCCCGTTTTGATTGCTCAAAACAATGTCTCGCTTTCCAGAACTTATCACAAAGTGAGGAAATACGGAAATAGGATCTACGCATGCGGCGAACTTCTGGATGTATGGGATGTCTCTGATTTGACAGATCCTGTCGTTCTGTGGAGTTTCTGGCCGATTAGCGACGGTATTTTCGACTTCTCACCGGAAAACGGCCTATTGCTGACAGCATCGGGATATGCCGGCATGAGTTCGATCGATTTCGATTCGCTTGGTAACCCCTTCGAGGCGGAATTCTTCAGGACACCCGGCATCAACAAGGGCATCACAACAGGCGACGGCTATGCTTTTTACATAACTCGCATCAAGGGAGGTCTTCGTCTGGACATCCTGAGATACGATCAGCATCAAGGAGACTTAAACTTTAACATATTGGCCAGCAGTGAGTATTCAATGGCATATTATGGTGAAAACCTTTACATCACAAGCGACAGCTTCTTGACCAGAATTGATGTGTCCGATCCGACTGACCCTGTTTTAGCAAACATGTTGAGGCTGCCACGCGCTATCACCAACAAACGGGACATCGCAATTGGCAACGGTTATGCCTTTGTCGGTTCAGATTCAGGATTTTATGTTGTCTCCCTTGACAGCATGCAGGTTGTAAGCAGTCTGGCCGATACAGCGTTTGCCCACGGACATAACCAACTCTATATTCACGGAAACCACCTCTATATGGTTTCCGGAAGTCAGAAGATAGGAGTTATTGACATATCGGATCCTCCATCTCCTCATCTGCTGTCTGTAACCTATTTTCCACAGTTATATGGGTTCATACAGGCCATGGCTTTCTACAACCATTACGCTTACATGTCAACCGATGTGAGTCAAATTGCGATAATAGATATAAGCGTTCCTTCCAGTCCGACATATTTCTCAGATGTGCCGCCGAACGAACGAAATTACGGGCTCAGGGAGCTATCCGTTCACGGAAACTACATGTTCGGGACACATGGAAGTTACACAGCCATGGTCGCCTATGACATGTCAAATCCCACAACTCCTGAAATCGCTGGGTATTACGACAATTATTACGAATACACTGATTATTCGATGGACGGCGACGACATTTATCTTTCTGACTGGACGATCGGTGTCCATATCCTCCATTTCACGCCAACGAGCATCTCCGAAGGAGCCGAACGCCCTGCATTGAACAACGTTATGGTGGTGTCCGATGAAATGGCATTTCAGCTGCCTCGGTCAGGAGAGCTTCAGCTGCGGATTTACGACGCCTCTGGCCGCATCGTCAGAAATATTGACGGATGGTTCTACAGCGGCTCGCATCGCGTGAGCCTGAAAGGCCTGCGAAATGGCGTTTATTTCTATGTGATGCAGACCGCTACCTCGAAATCAACCGGCAGATTTATCCTCATAAAGTGACATTCCATGATCGAGGGGCTGCGGTAAGCCACAGCCCCTCGACTTTGCCTTATTCGATTTCCTATGTTAATATTTGAGCCTGCTTTACGCACTGGAGGGGAATAAATTGAAGCCATATAAGCGATCCGAAAGGGTAAGTCAGGAAATAAAGCGAATTCTTGCAGAAACTTTAACTTATGAGGCGCACGATCCGGTTCTCAGGCGCATAACTATACTTCGCGTCGAGGTGACGGATGACCTGAGAAAGGCAAAGGTGTTCTATTCCGTGATACTCAATACTGAGGGGGTCGAGAGCCATCTTGAGCGTGCCAGAGGCTACCTCAGGACGACGCTTGCCCACAAGATGAGGATAAAATTTGTGCCGGAGATCGAATTCAAGAAGCTGGAGATTTTATGATGCACGGGTTCATCAACATCGATAAACCTCGTGGTATCACATCGTTCGGCGTGGTTGAGAGACTGCGCGACATCCTCGGAATTAAAAAGGTCGGCCATGCCGGAACACTTGACCCAGATGCAACCGGCGTGCTCGTCGTCGGCGTAGGGAAGGGCACTCGGTTCCTCGAATTTTTGATGGATCTGGAAAAAGAGTATCTCGCCACCATCGCACTCGGTGTCCTGACTGATACGCTCGACATGAGCGGTCAGGTCATGGCACGTAAGGATGTGCCTGAGCTGACGGAGGACAAACTCAAAGAGGTTTTAAAGGGTTTTCTCGGCGAGATAATGCAAACTCCACCTGCCTATTCCGCAATTCGGGTTGAGGGCAAAAGGCTTTATGAACTTGCCCGAGAAGGGATACTTGTCAACCCCAAGCCCCGCAAGGTCAGGATTTACAAACTTGAACTTATAGGCCTTGCCGATGACGAGTTTATGATACGGGTTGTCTGCTCCCGCGGCACTTATGTTCGCTCTCTTGCAAGGGATATAGGCGAAAAATTGGGCACTTACGGCGTGGTAAAGGAGATGCGTCGCACCAGAATTGGACATTTCCGTATAGAAAACTCCATCCCTCTGGATGTTGAGCCTGAGAAGATAAAAAATGCGATTATCCCGATCGATAAAGGTCTATCTCACCTCAAAGAAGTAGTGCTGAAGGAGAAAGCGGCGTTCTATTTCCAGAACGGGACACAGGTCGGCTCGGCAGGGATATTGAGAAAATCAAAGGATGCAAGGAGCTTCGAGCATGTCAGAGTTTACAGGACCGATGGCGGATTTCTTGGAGTTGGGTATCTGAGATGGGACAGCATATCCCCGGTCAAAGTGCTGCCGCCCAATATAAACAACGCTTAACCGGATTTCCTTGAAAACGGATTCCACATCCTTGGCCCTACATCCAGAATTGGCCATCCCATCTCTTTCGCCTTTTGGCGCAACCTTTTAGATGGGTTCACAGCCACAGGATGTCCAACCGCCTTAAGGAGAGGCAAATCCGCTGGGCTGTCCCCGAAAGCCCAGATTTTGCCCCAATCCCATCCTTCCTTCTCGACAACCTCCCTGAGCACGGCAACTTTGCCCTCACGATACGGGTAAATTCCAACGACTTTGCCCGTGAAGATACCGTTGACTACTTCTAACTTAGATGAGAGCACGTAATCCGAATTGATGAAGTCCCTTACGCGCTCGGCTATTATGTCGATTGTGCCGCTTAGCAACACAATCGGTGTGCCACTTTCGCGAAACAACTCAATTATCTCTATCATCGACCGAAAAAAGCGGTTCTTTATCTCTGTCCAGCATTTGCTGTCTATTATCTCATGAACCCTCTGAGCTTCAAGGCCCTCAATGTAAAACTTATTCCTCAGGAACTTGACTACTCCGCCTTTCTCAAAGGCAATCGCTAAAAGTTCCCTGAAAAGGTGGGATAAAGAAATCGCCCTGTTCGACAACATGCAGGCTATCAACATTCTTTCGAGCGACATCGGCAGGAGCGTGCCGTCTATGTCGAAAACGGCTGCATCATACTTCATCTTTCCTGGTCTTCCATCTCTTTGATAAAGGCAAATCCCTCGATTATCACGGGGATGCCTCGTATCAAGCACATGACAGCTGTCAAAACGGCAAGGATGAGGCCCAACATGTGGACGGTCGGCGTGTAGCGCGAAAGCTCAGGATGCCCTATGAACGACCAGAACTGATCGAGCACGGAGACCAAAATCAGCAGAGTAAATGTAACCCCTTTCATAACCGCATAGGATGTCCTCATAATCGGCGAACCCGTGAGGAATTTTCCGAGTCTGGTGCGCATCATCGTAGTCGAGCCGAACGCTGTTTTCCCGTATTTCAGGGCATAGTTTCTTACCGAGTCTGTCATTATGCCCCGTGAGACCACAACAATCGGAATCCAGACAGGGATAAGCCTCAGGTCGGACAGGACGATCCAGAGCACATTTTCGACAATTCTGTCGCCAGTGATGTCAAGCACGCTGCCGAGTGTCGTTGATATGTGGAGCTTTCTGGCAAGGAACCCGTCAAGCCAATCCATAACTATCACGATCGTGGCCAACAACGCCGCTCCTATCCGCGCCCAAATGGAGTTCGCATACACAAGGACAACCAACAGAAAAAGCAATGCTATCCTTAACAATGTCACACCATTTGCAATGTTTGCGATGCCGGATTTCTTTTTCATCAGGCTCCTCCGTTGGTTCCAATTTTGTCCCAAAACAATCGTTGAAGCAATGGTGGGGCCGTATGGTATCGTTTGGGCGCTTTAATGAAGCTCAATCTGAAAAAAACGATGTCCAGGACTGGGACTTACTTTATAATTCCCAACATCGAAAAATACCCATGAACTCAACAGAAATTGAAAAAAACGGAGAGGCAAAAGTTTTATCGTGGTTGGCGTTAGGACTACTCATGTTAATAGAGCTTTTAGGCGTGTATCTTATTGCAATCAAAGAAATTAAATGGGGCATTTTCCTGTTCACTTTGCCGTTTGTGATAGGGATTATGCTTTATCTCTTCCTTAATCCCAAAATAGTTATGTTGTTTCTGGTCACAGTGGTTGCTGCTCTTCCTGTTCAGCGAGCTTTTTTCCCGATAGTCGTGCCCTCACAACTTGTTTTCTTGCTGCTGTTGATGGCCACAGGGTCAATATTGTTGACATCATATCAGGAAATAATCGACGCCGGTTTCGGACGGAGTGTCGAGGATAAGCTTTTCATTTTGTTAGGTATAGTGTTGATTTTTTCCATCATAGTTAGCATAAGCAACGGCGATGATCCCAAAAACATCATGGTCATGGGGGTGCTCCAGTTTAATTACATCGGATATTTATGGGGAAGGGTTTATCTCAATGCGGAAAAGGACTGGAAAATCATCAAATACATCCTGCTTCTCTCCACATTCGCAGCCGGGTTTGAGCTTGCCTATCAGATGCCTGCCGCAAAATTTCACAATGTAGGCCGACTGCTCTTCCTTCAATCCTTTACGGTCTTCATTGCGTTCGTCATAGCTCTCAATGAGCTCGCTTTCGGAGTTAAAGGAACCCTCAAAACCATCTTCTATAATCTCGTTGCAATAGCAGCAATAGTCACCATCGTTATCTCGCTCAACCGCACCATGTGGGTTATATTTGCGCTGTCCCTGTTTTGGCTCTATCTCCTGTGGAACTTTCTGTTAAAAATCTCCCTGAAACCGATAGTCAACAGTCTGGTTATGTGGACTCTGGCTATAATCATAACCGTTGCAGTGGGGCAGCTTGTATTCGGCTTCGACTTCCTGTTTTCACTGGTCAAACGAGTCTATACTTTTTCCAATCTCCAGCGCGATACTTCATTGATGGTCAGGAAGATAGACATAGGGCTTGTCAAGGATATAGTGCTCAGATCCCCGATATGGGGGCACGGCATTGGCAATGCTATGTGGCGCTACTGGCGGCATGCGGAGACATTTTTCATAGACAACGACTACATGGTTCTTTTGTGGCACTACGGCCTGTTTGGCACGCTGATATTCCTGATCTTCTGGGTTTACAACCTGACAGTCATATTCAAGGGAATAAGATACGCCAGAGAAAGGGACATCAAGGTGCTCCTTTTGACGACATTCGCCGTCGGATCTTTGCTTATGATAAACGCTTTGACTGAAACAATTTACACGACACGCCCTCACATGCTCATCTACATGCTAATGGTCGGCATGTCGGTTTCGGTTGTCCGTAAAATGCAAATTCCTGCCAGCAAAGATGAGCATTGAAAGTGTCACGATCAGCATGATTGTGTAGCTGATGAAAGAGGCGACAGCCGCCCCCAGTATCCCCATCCGAGGGATGAGAATGAAGTTAAGCACGATGTTTGTCATAAACCCTGTAGCTGATGATATGGTGTTCACCCACGGCTTGCCCACCGCTATGAAATAGTGCGCCAGAAAGCTGTTTGTCGAAAGCACCATCGTCGCCCACACGATCACGACTATAGACGGAATTGAGGGTATGTATTTTCTGCCGAATGTTATGACCGTGAACGGATTTGCAATCAGCGTAAAGATCACCCCGCCGATTATGAGTATCAACATGGATGGAGCGCCGTATATGAAAACGGTTTTGAGACTCCTTGTCTTGACCAGAATGGGCAATAGCGCTTGGTTGATGCTGTTCGTGAATATCTTGATGCCGTCACCTACGAGCGAGGCTATCGAATAGTATCCCACTGCCTTTTTATCTAACAGGTAGCCGATTATCAATATATCACTTTTGAGCACCATGAACCACAGAATGTTATGCAGGTGTAACCAAAAGGTGTATGAGACCATCGACTTGAGGAGTTTCCAATCCAATTTGATTTTGATGGTTAGCCACTTCCTCACAATCCAGATGGCTGCGACCGATATCAGAAACATGGCTGTCGTGCCGCTCGACAGTGCTGCGAGAGGAGTTTTCAAGCTGAAGATGCCCATAAGTATCACTATGAGCAGGAGTTTGACGAAGGTGCCGGATGTGTTTAGGAGCGCAAACTTATCAACGCTGCCTATGGCCTGAAGGTATGCCGAGTTTATGTAGAAAAGGATTAACAAAAACAGCTGTAAAGCAGCCACGAGGGAGATTGCATACGGCAGATGATAAATGCCCCTCAACGCTATGGCATTCACAACACCACCTGAAACGCCCAACAGGATGGACAGCCAGAACATGGAGTCCAACAGATTTTTCCTGTCAACTTTGCCGTAGAAATACACAACCGATACTGCGAGGCTGAGGTGAAAAAACCTGCTCAATGTGTCCGTCATGCTGCGTGCGAGCGAATAAAGTCCTTGATCCCTGACGCTCATAAATCTCGCAATCAATATCAGGGACAGGAAACCGGCTGCCACCCGCGCATAGTTAAGAACTACCACCGAGGCAAAGTATTTCAACTTTTTCGATTTTATTTTCGGCAGCGACATCCTCTTATCCTTAGGCAAAGTCGGACTCCCAAAGCCATATTAAAGGGAAAACATCAACTCACTGTTTGCTGTTTCAGCCTGAAATTATACTGTGAAGGTAAGTATGCAGGCTTTCACTATATCGCAATGAAAAATTCACCGATAGATCCACATGCGTGGCACATGATGTATCATTTAAAGGATACTTGAAATTTTAATCCTTCCTTATTTGCTAACCTCCTTTTTGCTGGACTATATAACTTCCTTGTAAGCGGGATTTGGGGCCGCTTGATGTGTATATCTGCAATCGCCTCATTAGATACGACCTGTTAAAACCGGTTATCTGCACGAGAGAGTCCAATATGGTGCTCTTCTCCTTCTTCGTAGCGTTAGGATACTTCCTTGCCATCTTTGCCGTTATAATCTTCTAACATACATTTGGAAGCTATCTTTTCATAGGTGGGACCTCCTTCCTTTGGGTTTTTGGAGTGGATTTTTCCGGCCCGAAGGAATGGGGTTCAACATATTCAAGCCTCTTTCGAGTTCCACAATTCGTGGTTCTTCCTTTTCATTTTGCATACTTTTTGTGATGTTTCTCGGCCTATGGAAATTAGCTTGCCTAAGGGTTAAAATTTTAAAAAACAAGGAGAATGGGATATGCAAGGTGTAGGTCAAAAATTAGAGCAAATTTTGAGAAGCCTCGAGGAGATGGTTCCCGATGTTGAGGCTATAGTTGTTATAAATGACGAAGGATTGGTCCTTGCTTCATCGGTGCCCCTTGGTTTGGATGAGGACCGAATAGCTGCAATGGCCACCGTTGCACTCTCTTTAAGTGAGAGGACGATGCGCGAGCTTGATAGGGGCAATTGGGATCATGTTATCATAAGTGGCGAGAAAGGTATGCTTGTGGTCTATGCTCTTAGCGGTTCACCTGGTGCAATAGCTGTGCTTGCGTCCAGAGAGGCTAAGACTGGAATGATTTTATACCTCCTGAGGAAGATCGGGGTTGAAATCGTCAATGTGCTTGAAGGGAGAGAGGAAGCAGGAGCCTCTGGGATAGAAGGCACTAATGTAAATCTTCCACCGCTGTAACATAGGCAAGATTTAAATGAAGTTTATCTGTGGAATCATCTCTTTCGTATTAGGTGCAATTTTTGGCAGTTTCGCGAATGTCCTTATCTACCGTATTCCGCGCGGAGAATCCATCGTCTTCCCCGGCTCCCATTGTCCCGTTTGTGGGCATCCCCTATCTTGGAAAGACAATATCCCTTTGATTTCGTATATTCTTTTGAGAGGTAGATGTAGGTATTGTGGAGCTAAAATCTCGTTGCGTTACCCGTTAGTCGAGTTCACGATGGCGGTTCTCTTCACGATCGGCTTTTTGATCACGGGCCTGCATGTGCAGCTCCTATTCGTATGGACAGCTTTCTTCTTGTTACTGGTTATCTCATGGATAGATGTGGATCATGGGATTGTCCCCGACGAGCTCACCATTGCCGGTGTCGTCATAGGATTGGTTGGACATGCATTGCTTGGCGTTCCGAGTTTGTTGACATCGCTCTGGGGATTGGCTGTTGCCCTTGTGCTGGGATTTAGTGTTAGATTCCTGGGCAGGGTGTTATCAGGGAGGGAGGCCTTTGGAGAGGGGGATATAACCACCCTTTCTATGATCGGTGCACTTCTCGGAGCTGATTATGTATTTGCCGGGATATTCCTTGGTTCCATCGTAGGCCTTATTTTTATTGCAGGTTACTATCTTGTGAGGCGGGAACTGAGCAGGGAAGTGAAGTTTTGCCCATTTATCTTTGCGAGCGTTGTGATTTACTTCCTTGTAAGCTGGTGCTGCAACATATTTTATATAATCTGAATTCGTTGAATTAGCTTGACTTTTACAAATTGTTGAGATATCATAGCAAAGGAAATGTGGACACAAGCAGAGAGAAGGGCTCTAAGATATATAGCAACAGGGGAATACGATAAGGCCATCTCCGAATATCAGAAATTGCTGTCTGAGGTCGGAGATGACCCGGATATTTATAATGCCATAGGGGATCTGTATATCAAGAAAAAGGATACGCAGAAAGCTGTTGAAGCCTACCAGAAAGCAATTGAACTATATGAGAAAGATAACCTTGTAGAGAACGCCATTGCAGTAGCTCGAAAGGCTCTCCGTTACGACGAATCCAACAAATACCTCTACCTTACGCTGTCTGAACTCTATGCACAGGTGGGAAGACATGACGAGGCTCTCGGTTACCTCTCGGCGTTCCTCGATAAAGGGGTTGAGCAACAGGATGTGCAGAGACTGCAGCTGGTTTTTAAGGATATTGCTTCCTCCATTTCCAAGGATATGGAGCGTCAGAAGAGGTTTGAGAGGCTGTTCGAGAAGTTTCGTAAAATTATAGAAGAGTTAGGTGAGCTGAGTCTTGAGGAAGCCCAAAAGTCAGGTGGCGAGAGCATTAAATTTGACAAAGAAACTGGAAAGTTCAGAAAGACAGATGGTAAGGTGGTGCAGTTCGAGCAGCCTTCGGAAGAAGTGCCTGAACCCAAACAGGAAACGCCGGCTGAGTTGTCCGAAGAAGAGCTTGGGAAACTCGCCGAATGGCCTTCTGAGGAAGTTGAGCAAAAGGTGTGGCAGGAAAGCGAAACACCGACCCAGCCCGCTCAAACTGGCAGTCAGGCCGCGGAACCATGGGAATACGGCAGCGAGGGCATGGAGTTAGCTCAACAGGAGGTTAAGCCGCCGAAACATGAGGCTGTTCAGGAACCCCTTGTTGAAGTCCCTGAACATATCGAGGAGGTAACATCAGCCGCCAAAGAGAAACCCTCTGTCGAGTTTCCTGAATTGGAGGAGGCTCTGGAGATCGGGGATCAGTTTGGAGCTGAGGAAACTCCGCAGCAACAGGCTGCCGCAGTTCAAGAGCCTTCCGAAAAATCTGTCAGCGAAGATCTGGATGCCATCCTTGACAATCTCAACGAAATTCTGGAAGAAGACATGAGCAAGCCTCAGGAGCAGCCAACTGCCACACAGGGGGGGGCGGAAATCGGCGATGTAGAGATGCCTTTTGAAGAGCTGCTGGCGCCACCTGCCGAACAGACGCCAATAATTGAACAAACTCAGGCTATCCAGCCCGAACCGACGCCTCAGGAACAACCGATATTTCAGGAACCTGTGACCGAACCTGTCGAAAAACTGTCACCGGTTGAGGCCTTCCTGAGATCAACCAAAGAGAAGGAGGTAAAACGCAAGAAGGCCTTCCTTGAGGAGATCAGAAAAGTCCCATCAGCAGGGTATTCCCTTCTGTCTATTCTTCAGGATATAAGCTCATATTTGTCATCGTCGTCTCCGTTGTATTATCCCAATCTTGATCCTGCTGAATTTGGCCGCATCCTTATGAATATGAAGCTCTACGATGAAGCTTTCCGCCAGTTCCAGAAAGCTTTGCTATATATGAAGCCTTCTGACAAGGCATCGAACATACTGGAAATAACTAAGTTCGCCGGCATGGCACTTTTTTATGCCCGAAAATACAGGCTGGCCATTAAACAGTTCGAGAGAGCACTAAAGTTGAACAGTCGCGATCCGGAATTGCATTATCTGGTCGGCGTGTGTTATGAGCATCTCGGAGATTACAGAAAAGCGCTTGAGGCTTACGAAAACGCATATCTCATAGATGTTGATTTTCGAGATGTGGCTGAACGGATAAAATCGCTTTCACTCATAGAAAGGAGATGAGACATGCCGTCTCTGGCAGAAGTCCTTATAGGTAAGGGTATTTTTACAAAGGAACAGTTGACCGAAACCCTTAAGGCATTTAGAGGTTCAGGTAAGTCATTTGAAGAGATACTTGTTGAATCGGGACTTATGGACGATAGGAAATTGGTGGAACTCATACTTGCGGTTACTCCTTACAAGTATGTGAACCTCAAAGAATTGGAGATAGATCGCTCAGCCATTAAGCTGATACCTGTGGATATTGCTGAAAGGTTTCTGGTTTTCCCGATAGCGAAGTCCGGAGATTACCTCTCCTTAGCCATGGCAAATCCCATCGGTAAAGAGGTCTATGATGTTGTGACAAGACTTTCTAACTTGAAAATCATCCCGTTTGTGGCGAGCATAAGCGATATAAAGTGGGCCGTTGAGCGTTATTACCGCGGAAAAGAAGATGTTGAAAAGGAAGTTGAGCCTGCCTTTGAAGGGCTTATCATCCATGAAGGGAACAAATTTGCTGTCTCAGTCGCCCGTGATGTGTTAAACCATAAGAAAAAGGGCATCATCATTTTCTATGGGCCCGAAGGTGTCGGTAAAACATCGCTTTTGAGGGCAGTTTACGACGCACTCGAAAAGTCCGACATGAAAGGCAGGTTTTACAATCCGACCACATTCAAAGCTTCATACAACGACGCAAAAGTTGATGGGGCTCTTAGATTTTTCTTGAGAGAGTTAGGCATCGTTGATATTTTGCTTTTTGATGACATCGATGGCCTTTACGGAGAGAAGGAGGTCTGCCAATCAGTCGGTTATGTTGTTGAAGAGCTTGTTGATAGCGGCAGAAGTGTGTTTTTGACGCTTTCCGGAGGGCTTGAGAGCATTCAGATGGCCGGAAACATAAAACTGAGAAACTTGATGGAGGGTGGGCTTTTAGTGCCTATAACGCCTCCTGACAAGAATGTGATGCTGAAAATACTCGTTAAGATATCAAAAGAAGAAAATGTGAATATTTCAGATGAAGTTTTAAAATTTATAGTCGATAAAGCAGGCTCCAATTTGAGGCGGCTGAGAGGGGCCATTGTGCAGCTGAAATCTCTTGAGGAATATGCAGGAAAAAGGATACCCGATGAAGTTGCTAAAAGCATAGTGAGGAGGTATTTAACCTGATATGCTTGGTCTATCGCTAAAGAGAAGGAAGAAAAATAAGGCAGGAGTTGGGCTCGATCTGGGCAGCAGATTTATAAAACTTGCTGTCCTGGAGAAACGGGGGTCCAGCTTTGAGTTAAAGAAATATGCTATCGAGGAGATACCTGCTGAGAGCATAGTTGGTAAGGAAATCATGGACAGGCAGGCAGTTGTGGAAACACTTGCTTCACTTGTGGAGCAGCACGGCCTTGAGGGCGAATTTGTAACTTTCAACATGGCTGGCAAAGGCGTGATGTTGCGTAGAATCACGGTCCCGAAACAGGATCCGAAAGCGCTTGCTGAATCCATCGAGAGGTATTTGACAGAGAACATACCGTTCGATCTCGCTGATGTGATATGGGATTACAAAATCCTACCCTCAACGGGAACCGAGGAGGAGATGGACCTTCTGCTTGCCGCTGTCAGAAACGACACGGTTTACTCCATGATCGACATCGTCAAGGAAGCAGGACTTCAGATAGGCGGTATCGACCTCGATCCTATTGCCATAGAACATACTATGGCAATAAACGAGTATCTCAACGGGGAAGGCGACATATTCGTTTTCCACATAGGTTATGAGAACACGGAGGTGATCCTTTTCCGGGATGGCCTTTTTTACGCTTACCGTGACATACCAATTGCCACAAAGATTTACACAGAGGCCATTATGAGATATCTCGATCTCACATTTGAGCGTGCAATACCCGTTCTGATAGGGACCGAGATCGAAGGGGCTGAATATGAGGAAGCGATGGGGGTTGTGAGATCTATCAACGAAAGACTTGTCGATCAGATAGATAGGCTGTTCCCGACATTGATTTCGCCGGATGAACTTGAAAAACCGCGCGCCATATACCTGACAGGCGGAGGTGCATGGATCATCGGACTCAGGGATTTCTTGCAGGATCACTATCAGCTTGCTGTTGACATAGTCGATCCGCTCTTGCAGTTGTCCTATGATACTGAGCTTTTCGGTGAGGAAGACACTCAACATATCTCCCCTATTCTCACAGTTGCAATCGGACTTGCGCTCAAACAGCTTGGTAACGCCACCATCGACCTCGCTCTGTCTCCCGTAGAGGAGAGAAGGGTTGAGGAAAAGAAGAAAATAAAGATAGGCCTTGAACCGATAGTCGGTGTTTTGAGTGCGGCCGGTCTGGCTGCTTACATTGGCCTGACTTACATGGGACAGGTATCCAGAATTAAAGAGCTTAACCGGGAAATCGCTGAGACAAGGGGTAAAATACAGGCTCTTAAACAAAAGGTTGATGAGTTGCAGCAATATGAGGAAAAGAAAAAAGAGGTGGAGGCCAAGCTTGGAGTGATTGAGGAAGTTGCAAAAGGTAGGTTTTTTCAGGTTAGGATAATGGATGAGCTGAATCGTGTCATGCCGGACGGTGTGTGGATAACAGAACTTTCGGAAACTGGCGGCGGATCTGATCAAGTTACCATAACGCTTAAAGGAGGAGCAGTGCAGCCATTTGATGTCACGGAGTTTATGAGGAGTCTCGAGGATTCTCCGATTTTCAGCAATGTTGAACTTGTCTCAGTGGAACAGTCACATACAGAAACTGAAGTCTATACATCTTTTCAATTGAAGTTCACCGCTTCTAACATAGGGAAATAGGGGGGAAACCATGAAAATTAAAGCGATTGGTTCGTTGATGTTAGCTATTTTTCTAGGAACAATCATCTTTACAACATCTTGTAATATGATAGATTACAGAGCTACTGTGTATGGTTATGTGCTATCGGATCCGGATTACAGGAACCCGGTGCCAGATGTAACCGTTATCCTCAGAGTTACAAGTGTAAACGATGTGCCTGACTACAACACAATTACCGACGATAATGGCTATTACTCGATAAACTTTGAGGTGGGCTTTAAGGACGAAAACGGACATTTCATCCCGAACGAAGTCGTAGATGTAATGCTGAGATTCCAGTATGGCGGCTCCACATACACTTTGACCGATTTCAGGGTCTCGGCTGGCAGCATGGTGATGGCACCTGTCGTTTACCTGTCTCAGTTTGGTAGTGGAGGCGGCGGAGGAGGTAAATGACATGGCACTCGATCTGAAGAGCCTCAAACTACCGTCCAATCTCCCGATAAACACGAAATTCCTGCTTGTTCTGGTAATTAGCTTCAGCGCAATAATTTATGTTTACATAAAGTATTCTTATAACCCCAAAAAGAAGGAAATTGAGGACTTACATCAGCAACTTATCGACCTTAAAAACGATTATGCTGCCCTTCAAGTGCAAGTTCAGAACTTGCAGGAGACAAAGAGGAAGCTCGATTCTCTGAAAGTTATATGGAGTCGAATCCAGGTCCTGTTGCCGGACAAAAAGGACATTCCGGGGTGGTTTGATGACATAGTTGCGGCTTCCCGCAGTGCCGGCATCGATGTCATGCAGTTTAAGCCCGCCCCCCCGAAACAGTCCGACAAATATACAGAGTATCCTTTTGATGTAACTTTTCGTGGCACATATCACAGTTTTGGCGCCTATCTTGCAGCGATAGCCAACCATCCTCGGATAACAAGGGTTAGCGATGTGAAACTATCATCCATGGACAGGCAGGAGGGCGAACCGTGGACGCTTCAAGGGTCGATGACGATCTCCACATTTGTATTCAACCCCGGTTTTCTTGAAAAGCAACAACAGCAGCAGAAAGGAAAGGCCGGCAGCGGCCAGAAGCGATAGGGAGGTGGGTGCATGACAGGTTTACTTGTAATGTTTCTCGTGTCTGCGAGCATAAAAGAAATTAGAACTCAGCAGGTTGGAAAAGAGGCCGTCGAGATTTCGATTGTGGCGGATGCTCCGATCGACAACTTTGACCATGTGCTTTTGATGCGCCCATCGCTCCGCATAGTCATAAGCATACCCGGATTGAGTTACGACCTGCCATCCGACACGGTGAATGTAGGCAAAGGCCCGGTTGACAAGGTAGTCGGATTTGTCAAGTCAAGACGCCCTCTCGAATCCAGAGTCGTCATATACCTCAGAAAGAGCGTTCAATACAGGGCTACACTGAGCGCCGATAAGAGCGAGTTGATTTTGTTTATTGGTGAGGTCGATACTACCTCCATCTCGACCGAAGGCCTGCTTTATTATCCCAGAAGGGCGCCTTTTCTTTACTCCGCTCGATACAAAAGGGATCCGTTCTCCATGCCTAGCCTCAAATCGATAAGCGATACCCTTCTTGAGGTTAACGGGGCGAAACTCGTGGGGGTTCTTGAGACACCTACGGGCAGAGTGGCCGTTGTAAGAGCATACAATGGCAGGGGGTTTGTTCTTCATGAACACGATATCGTAAAGAACGGGATCGTGAGCGAGATAGGCAAGGATTATGTCATTTTTACGATAAGCGATTATGGTTTTACAAGGACGGTAGTCCTCAGACTTAAGGAGGAGGAATAACTATGAGAAACAAAATAATTTATATTTTGTTGACACTTTTTCTATTGGCTGGCAATGTGGCCTCGCAGAACGCTGGACGCGTGAGCGTGGACTTCCAAAATGCTGACATCTCGCTTGTGCTTAAAACATTCTCCGATATAAGCGGCAAAAACATCGTGGCCACCAAGAATGTGAAAGCAAAAGTGACGGTTACACTTAAAAATCTGCCATGGCAGCAGGCATTTCAGACGATACTCGACATGTATGGCCTTACTTACATCGAGGATAACGGAATTATAAAGGTCATGACCGTGGAGGAATCCAAGCGATTTCGGGAAACAAGGCAGCCTCAAACGCATATTTTCCAGATCAAATATGCGAAAGCTGATGAATTGCAGGGTGTTGTGTCGCCGCTACTTTCATCGAGCGGAAAAATTGTGGTGGATAAGCGCACCAATTCGCTTGTTATCACGGATGTGCCAAGCGCAATAAGGGAGATAGATTCTCTGATACAGCAGCTTGACACACCTACACCTCAAGTCCTGATTCAGGCCAGGGTTGTGGAGATCAATCACAGTGTTGCAAAGGCACTTGGAATAGATTGGTCGGCTATCCATCCTGACAACCCGGCGACTGGACTTCCGTTCAATGTCAAAGTTCCACTTGGCACGGCAGCAACAGGAAGCATAAGATTTGGCAAGTTCATAGCTGGCATGGGCATAGATGCGACCATCGACATGCTTGAGAGCGAGAGTAAGGCTAATGTGCTGTCTCAGCCAAGCATAATCGTTGCAGATAACCAGCAGGCTGAGATACTTTCTGGTAAACAGATACCGATCATAACGAGGGATATGGCTGGCAATCAGGTTATTCAGTTCTACAATGTTGCACTTAGGTTGACCGTAACGCCTCACATAAGCCCTGACAGCACGATAACGCTTGAGCTTAACCCCGAGGTTAGCGATATAGCCGGTGAGGCGCCGGGCGGTGCAGGTGTGATGATATCCACGCAGCAGGCGAAGACCCAGTTGACCGTCAAAAATGGCGAGACTGTCGTTATCGGTGGCATTATGAGGTCGCACAAGAAAGAAGGCGAGTCGAGAGTTCCTTTCTTTTCCCGTATCCCGTTGATCGGAATGCTATTTAAATCCAGAAGAGAAGATTCTGAGAAATCGGAACTTATGATTTTCGTTACCCCAAGAATTATCTCTTATGCAGGAGTTAGTTCCTCTGAATGATGGGGCCCCAATAAAATAAGGGAGGATAGGATATGAAGAAGATTTTGTCTATTTTTATATTGGTGATGGCGGTATCCAATGCAGCTGCGTCTCCGGTTTACATTACGAATGTCGAAGTGGAGCCCAATCCATTCAGTCCTAACGGTGATGGGAGGGCGGATACAACAACTTTCTCATTCATACTTAGTGGCTATGTGGATACTGTCTATCTAAGGATATTCCGCGATTCGCTTAACACGAGCACAGGGCTCAGAGACACTGTAATCGACTCTATCGTCGCTGTCCTTACTCCTGGAATTCAGGGTGCCAATGTGATGGCATGGACTAATGTCGAGACCGATCCATCCATATTGCCGGATGGGCCGTATCACTATTTCATTTACGGTAGCGATACGACGGACACGGCCACAGGTATCGTCTATATAGATAGACAGCCACCTACAATTTACAATGTCTCTGTGACACCCAACCCATTCAGCCCAAATGGAGACGGTATCAACGACTATGCTCACATTGCGTTTTCGGTCACAGGCAGTTACCGCCCTGAGGACAGCCTGTTTTTCCGTAAGCCACCTCTGGGCATTGGTTATCTTCAGCTGTGGTATCAGAACGGTGCAGGTCATGGCGTGTTTGTGGCCAATGCAAAGGTAGATTCAGCGGATGGACATGTCGATAACATCATCGAATTCCCTTATCCGGTGTATCTCGCTCTGGCTGTCGGTGGACTTCAGGGGCTTGAGCAGGTCGATCTTAGGTTCTTCGATTACGCCAACAGGGCCATCGACATTACGGCTCAGCCAAATGAGGACATAAGAATTGGAATACCAGAAACTTACCTGTTGAACAAATTTATGTATTTCTCCTCAAGTTCGTTCATCGTGACGAACATGGACTCTCTTGATCCAGGAGTTTCAATCCTGATACCTGTTTACGCATTTACTGGTAACGCATCGATAACGATCACTGACATCAACAATCAGGTTGTAAGTGTTGTTGATTTCGTGGATGTTTACAGAGGAGATGGTAATTACTTCACGGATTGGGGGCCTGACAACATACCCGACGGCCTTTACACATTCAGCATTCAGGCACAGGATGAGTCCTACAATGTGGAGCTTTACACGGGCAATGTGATAGCCAATTCGATACCGACAAATGTCGATTCCCTGACCGTTTCACCGTCAGTTATCTCTCCAGCTAACCTTGATGGGCGAGCTGACGCAGCGCTCGTGCAGTTCTCCATCTCCGAAGAAGCCCATGTGACTGTCAGGGTTTATAACTCTGCTACACAGTGGGATACAACGACGCTTGTCAGGACTTTGATAGGCGATTCTGTCATGCAGGGCGGCAGCCACTCCTTGACATTCGACGGAAGGGACAACAATGGGAATTTCCTCGCACAGAACAGTGACAGCACATACACCGTCGTCGTCACAGCTTACGATCCATATACCCTCGATTCGGATGTCAAATCGGCGCCGATAGTTGTGGACAATCTTTCGCCGTCCTTTGACACACTTTACATCAACACTCTGGTCAACAACACCATCGATACCCTTTACGGAAAGGTAAACGAGCCGGGTAGTGAAATTCGCGTCTTTCGCAACGGATATCCCATAGGCATAGCCATCGCCGATTCCATAACGGGTAACTTCTCGCTTGTTGTCACCTATGTTGAGGGCATAAACACATTTACAGCAATCGCTTACGATGCAGCATACAACAGTGACACGGCGTCCGTCACGGCTCTCTGCGACCTTCATGCCCCGACACTGGCCTCAAGTTCGCCTTTCGACGGCGAAGCATTCCAGACTTTCACGATCGCAAACGGCAAAGCTGTTTTGATCGATAGCATCTATCATGACAGTGCATCTGGTATCGATTGGGCCACCGCATCGGTTCATCTCTACTACGAAAATTATCTCAGAGACACATATCTTGGTTCCCCGATAACGCATCTCGGGGATACGCTTTTCATCCCGTTCATCACGGATTCAATAAACGCCCACAGCGGCCATTACAGGCTTATCGTTTCGGTTCAGGACAGGGCAGGCAACACGATGTTCGATACCGTGAGATTTACGGTCGATAGAGTTGCTCCGACTATTGTCACGATTCCAGATTCCGGTTCACCTACGAACATGCTGGATACGGTGATGGCAGTAATTCGGGACTCGATATCTGGCGTTGACACGATCAGCACTACCGTGTCACTTGAGAAACGCAATGTGAGAACGATCGAGGGAACCACTTTCTGGCGTGGAGATACGGTATTTTTCGTGCCACTTTCTCCGATACCGCGCGATGGCTCTGATGACGGCGAGTATATCTTTGCCGTCGATGCCGTGGATAAGGCCGGAAACTACACTCCAAAGCGCTCTTTGATTATTTACGACACAAGGCCGCCGCACATAACGACATTCTGGCCGCCTGACAGCTCAACTTTTCAGGATTCTGTGACAGGGATCGACACCATATTTGCAGTTGTCAACGACAGCTTTGGCAGTTTCGCCGGCTCAGGCCTTGATGTCAACTTCTCGCTCATAAGGCTTGTGAACACAAATAACGGGCAGGGTGTGATCGGAAATCAGATCTATCATGGCGATACTCTGAAATGGGCGATCGACCCAACGCTCTACGATCCGGCATACGGGTTCAATGAAGAGGGCACATACATGATAACCGTCACGGCTACGGACAGCGCTGGCAACTCTGCAGACACATCATCGACATTTATCATCGACCTGAGCAGCCCGATCGTGACCGAGGTCTATCCAGCTGACAGCGCTTATGTGAATGCGAGCCCTGAAAACATCCACGCCATCGTCGTTGAGAGGGGAAGCGGGATAAACAAATCCGCATCTTACATCCACATTTACAGGCCTGACGGTGGCGAGGTGCCCGGAACATACACTTTTGTGGGCGATACCCTGCTGTTCTCACTCGAAAATCCGTTCCCTGAGGACGGGACATGGGACGGCCAGTTCACCATAGTCGTTCATGTGGAGGACAATGTCGGCAAGACGGTCGAGGACACATTCCACTTCATTTATGACACGCAACCGCCTCAGGTTGTGTGGTCCACGCCGTCTGACAGTTCCTACCTCAACCGCAATTTCGAGACCGATTACAACAGGACCATTAAAGTGCGGTTGAGCGATGCAACATCCGGACTTGATTTCGGGACAAGCGGACTTAGCATCCTCGTGAACTGGGAAAACTACAACGCCTCACCGTCCAACTACCTGAGGTTGCCGCCAGATACGCTTGGCTTCCACTTCGATAGCCTAATTGAAGGCGAGATTGAAGTTGTCGTCTGGGGCTACGATCACGCTAACAACCTGTTGAACGATACTCTGATCCTCATTGTGGATACCACAAAGCCGAGCGTGGTCTTTGTTCCGGACAGCGGGACTATGACAAATTCGCTCAGCACATTCTCGGCCTACATTCGTGACCTGTTTGCCGGACCTGACACGGCCAGCACACACCTTGCGGTTTACCGGCTGGACAGCCCGTCCGACACCACTTCGATCGGCCTTGACCATTACGAATGGCTCGGTGACACCATCGTGTTCTACCCGTATCCTCCGATCGCAACCGATGGGTCAAACGATGGCGAATATCTCATAAGGGCCTATGCTTACGATAAGTCTGGCAATGTCGATTCAAGCCGAATTTCAACGATTTTCTACGATTCAAAGCCGCCTTATGTCGTTTCTCACTCGCAATCGAGCGGTGCAGATACGCTCATAACCGATACGCTGAGCGAGATCTGGGTTCTGCCGTCTGATGCCAACGGATTGAGGTGGGTGTCCGGGATTGATACCAACGGCACTCAGGTCTCAGTTGTTAACCAGTTCGGCGCTGCGATTGCGGGACACCGTGAATGGCGCGGCGATACGCTCTTTTTCGTGTTCGATAACCCTATATCGGCCGATGGCCGCTACACGGCGAGGGTCTATATGGCCGACCTCGTCGGCAACACATCCACGGATAGCTTCAGGTTTGTGGTTGACCTGAATTCACCTCAGATCACATGGAGCGACCCGGCAGACAGCTCCTATGTCAACTCACCGCCGAACGAGATCAGGATCTTCATTCAAGACCTTGGAAGTGGTGTCAACTTCAATGCGTGCTCGGTCGTGGTTTACACGCCCAACATGGGCACGGTCCTCGGTCACACCGAGGTCAGGAACGACACCATCGTCTTCGTGCTTGAGGAGACACTGCCGACGGACGGCTCCGCCGACGGCGTTTACACCGTTTTGGTATGGGGTCAGGACAACAACAACAGGCCGTTGTCACCTTCCAATCCCGATACGCTGATGTTCACATTTGACACGCAGGTGCCTCAGCTCGTGAGCTACTATCCGACTCGCGATACGGCACTTAACCAGTTCAATTCGCCCGAATTCGGGCCTGACACCATATTCGCAAGGCTTAGAGATGCGACAGCCGGCGTGGATCTCACGACAAGCGACCTGACCCTTCTCAAATACGGGTTGCCTATAAGCGGTGTGGCAGTCACGCGGCGTTCAGCCGATACCACTTTGATAATGGCCCTGCCATCAGGTCTTGAGGAGGGCAGATATTCGTTCGTCGTCAAAGAGGTCGATTTCGCTCACAACCTCAAGCGCGATAGCATAAACTTCGTCTATGACCTCACAGGTCCGGTGATTTCGGCGCTGATGCCAGACAGCGAAAAACTTAACATGATCGATTCGATCGACATCTCGGTCATCGACACGCTCGCAGGCACTGACACCATGCAGACGAACCTGACTGTCAGACTGTTAGATGCAGGCCGCACGATCGGCGGTGATATAGTCTGGCTGGATCCTTCAACTGTCAGGTTCGTCCCTGATCCGCCGCTTGCCACAGACGGCTCCGATGACGGACTTGTTGAAGTGGAAACGCATGGATTTGACATGGCAGGGAACGGCTCTGTCGATACTTCATACCTGATTTACGACACGAGGCCGCCTCGCATTGTGGACGACAGAATCGATTTCTTCCGCGATACGCTAACGCACACGCCTGTCGGCAGTCTGGTCATGCCGACGGACACCGTAATCGAGGACAGTTTCTTCGGGCTCAGGGTCGCTCTCGATGACAGCTATTTCGGCCGCACCGTTTCCGGGATTGACCCCGTCAGGAGCACTGCATCGCTCACCTATCAAGGAGGTGCAGCTATACCCGGCATAACGATGGTCAGCAACGATACGCTCTACCTCACGCTTTCCGATACCATTCGTGAGGATGACAGGTTCACCGCACGGTTCAACATCGCGGACGAAGCGGGCAACAGCAGCGAATACGAACATAACTTTATCGTTGACCTTTATCCGCCGGTTCTCGCCGGCACTGTGCCGCCAGATGGCGGATTTATCAATTCACCTCCAACCTATGTGGCGGCCAGCATCTTCGATAACGGGAGCGGTGTCCTTATGGACACTTCAGTTACGAAGATCACATTGATCGCTCCCGACAACCATATCGTGCTTGGCTATAACGAATTTGTGAACGATACGCTTTATTTCAGGATCCAGGAGAACATCGATTCCACGGGCATTGCGGATGGCACATACACGATGATCGTTCGGAGCATGGACAACAGCGGCAAGGGATTTGTTGATACGCTTAGCTTTGTGCTCGACACGCAGCTGCCGTCCCTCGATTCATCGCTGGCTGTCGTGAACGGAAACGAGTATCCGCTTGAGGATGGGTATTTCAATCAGGCGCCTGATACATTGTGGTTCTACCTCAGCGACAGAACGTCCGGAGCCAACCTCCTTTCGAGCGGAGTTTCGCTCCACAGATACGGCCAGCTTCTTGAGACATCCATTGTTAGGGATACGGTCAATGATAGGCTTGGCATCGTGCCACTCTCACCGCTTGATGATGGGCGATATTTCGCACGAGTAAGCGTTGTTGACCGTGCTCTCAATTTCCTCGTCGATACAGTTTCTTTTGTGATCGACCGTGTGGCACCAAGCATCGATGTGCAGCCCGAAAACGGCGTTGCAGTTAATCGACTCGACACGATAACGGTTTACCTCAACGATACGCTTGCAGGAATTGATACGATTACAACCACCGTGTCGCTCACAGGCCCGAACGGCGATGTGCCTCTGAATGTCAACTGGATAGATGGCGTTCAGGCCATTTGCACCCCTGTTCAGCCGCTTGCCACCAACGGCTCGGACGACGCAGACGACTATGTGATCTATGTTGAGGCCTACGACAAAGCTAACAATGTATCCGTGTCAAGTGTGCATATAACTTATGATACACGGCCGCCTTATGTTACCGAGAGGTTCCCGGATTCACTCTCACTTGGCGATGTCAATTCTGTCTGGGTCAGGTTTGCCGACTCGTTGAGCAGCTCAGTTCACGGCTCAGGAGTGGATTCTGTGCTCTCGATCATCCGCCTGACTCGTGCTGAGACGGGCGAGGCGATACCGGGTCAGAAGATTGTGCGCGGCGATACTCTGATTTTCAACATAGATGCCGCTTATGCACCGCTTGCAGATGGAAGATACAAGTTCTATTCAATCCTTTACGACAAGGCTGGCAACATGGATAGCCTTGAGTATGAGTTCGTCGTTGACACGCGCGGCCCATCGCTTGTTTGGAGCATGCCGCGCGACAGTGGATTTATAAACTACCAGCCGCAGGCCATTTACGCATTAATCGCCGATGAGGGCACAGGCCTGAATTACGACACCGCACTTACAAACATTCGGGTTCAGGGGCCGGATGGCAGATATCTGATAGGTTACAACGAGTTCATCGGCGACACGCTTGTCTTCCACATAACGGATTCGTCCCTCATTGATGGCTACTACAATGTAGAAGTCAGGGCGCACGATATGATAGGAAGGCCTTTGAACTACGCGCCTTCCGGAAGCTACGATTCTGTTCAGGTGCTGACATTTGCGATAGACCGCAGGCCGCCAACTCTCGCATGGAGTTATCCCGCACACGACACGGCAATTCAGAGGCCGGAGGGGCCGTATGTGGTTGAATTCAACGATCTTCTTGCGGGCATAAACCTCTCATCAAGTGGCGCGGATCTGATGCATTACGGCGTGCCCGTTGAGATAAACATCACTCGTGTGGATTCCGGCGATGTGGTGATCGGCAACGATACGGTGCATGTGACGAACGCACTGGTTATCCAGCCTGTTGATAGCGGCAGTTTCGATGTGGAAGGCCGCTATAAACTCGCGGTTATCGGCGTCGATAAGGCTTTGAATGTCGTGCAGGATACGATACAGTTCATAGTTGACAGGCAACCGCCTGAGCTGACATTTTATCCTGCCGATAGCAGCTACCTCGATTCTATCGATAGAATTTATGTGATTGTCAGCGATACGCTTGCAGGTGCGAACAATTCGTCAATCGATTTCGCACTGGTCGGCCCGAACGGTGACATGAGTGGCACCTTGAGCTGGTATGGCGATACTGCTGAGTTTGTGCCCACCAACCCGTTCCAGCCCGGCGGATATTACGATGGGAAATACAACATTATCGTTTCGGCTTACGACCGCGCCATGAACATGGCTTATGGCAGGTCCGATTTCATCTACGACACCAGGCCACCCTATCCGACGATGTTCTATCCGTCTCAGGATTCCGTCGTGCCTCGTCCTGTGTATTACGCATGGATGAGGCTGACAGATGTGTATGACACCATGCGCGAGGTGTCCGGTGTGGACATAGGCGCGTGCCAGATCGGTGTCCTCGATCCGGATGGTGTTACCGTGCCAGGCAACATGGTGTTCGAGGGCGATACTGCGATAAGATGGAGCTTCAGAAACGCAATCATCAGGGATGGAAGATACACGGTCTGGGCGAAGTATTACGACCGCGCTGGCAACTTCGATAGCACATCTTACGAGTTCACGCTCGATTTGAACCCGCCTGTGGTCGTTTGGAGCTCGCCTGAGGACAGCAGTTACATAAATCACTCAATTCAGGATGTGCAGGTGGTGCTTGACGATCGCGGCGGCTCAGGAGTGAATCCGGATTCATCTCGCCTATATCTCGTTGGACCGAACGGAGATACGCTTTTGGGATCCTTCAGCATAAGCAACGACACGCTCAACTACCACCTCGTTAGCCCGCTGCCGGCCGACGGCTCAGCGGATGGAGTTTACAGGATGCTGGTGCACGGCAGGGACTATGTGAACGACCCAGCAGTCATCGGCGACCACACCATAGATGATACCCTGATGTTCGTTTACGATACCCGTGCGCCATACCTTGTAGCATCTTATCCAATTGACAACGCAATGCTTAACACGGCGCCAGAGACCCTTTGGGTGCAGCTTGGAGATCAGCTCTCAGGCGTCTCGCTTGGAACGAGCAACCTGACGCTGTTCGTCAACGGCCTCATCGTGCCGGGCACGGTCTATCGCGATGTTGTTCACTCAAGGCTGATGTTTGTGCCCGATAATCCGCTTACGGACAACGAATACAGCCTTCTCGTCTTTGCAAGGGATACTGCCACCAACGAGTTTGTCGATACGGTAAACTTCATCGTGGACACTCAGGAGCCGGATGTCGTTATAACGCCCAATGATGGTGCGACCGTCAACCAGCTTACGGAAATCACGATGTCCGTTGAGGACAACATGTCAGGTGTGGATACGACATTGAGTTACATAAATGTCACAGGGCCTAACGGCGTGGTTGCCGCTCAGAGATATTGGACGGGCGACACGCTTCATTTTGTGCCGACGCCTCCGCTCAGAACGGATGGCAGCGATGATGGCAGATACACTGCTGCTGGCGTTGGTTATGACATGGCAGGCAACATAGATGTGAACACGATCAGCTTCATTTACGATACCAGACCTCCGTTCGTTCAGGAATTTTATCCTCAGGACATCCAGATAATGCCGCTGAGAGCGGTCTGGGCAGTTGTGTCCGATACGCTGCCCGGCAGGGCTGTGTCAGGCGTGAACTTCAGCGCTTCGAGAATTAGGCTCTACACAGAAAGCGGTGCGATTATACCCGGCTCGCAAGTGTATCGCGGCGACACTCTAATATGGCAACTCACGGATTCGCTTGTGACAGAGGGGAGATACAGAATCTGGGTGTATCTCGAGGACAATGCCGGCAATGTGGATAGTGCCGAGCATTACTTCACGATCGACCTCGCAAATCCGGTGGTTCAGGTAACATATCCTGATTCTGCGGGCTATGTGAAGGATACACTTGCAAGTGTTTGGGCCGCATTTGGAAATGCGTTCTCAGGCATGAACTGGGATTCCAGCGTCACGCGCATAGAGGTGCTCAACCCGATGGGCGACCAGTTGCCCGGATACCACACACACAGCGGAGACACGCTGACCTTCAACCTCTCCGTGCCGATACTCCCGAACGGCATCCGCGATGGATTTTACACGATGCGCATCTTCGCTCAAGACAACGCTGGTAACTCGCTCTCGCCGCTCAACCCGTGGGTCGGCTATTTCATCTACGATTCGAGAGCGCCGCGCGTCGATTCCACGGTTCCACGCAACGGCGCAGTCGATTACCTGCTGCGTGACAGCGTTTGGGCCTCGATATCCGATGAATACCCCGGAATTGATTCGGTGTCAGGTGTTAACACAGCAACATCGACGATCGAGCTGTTCTATCCCGACGGTTCAGGTGTGCCGGGCTACGGAGGAGTGTTCAGGAGTCGCGCCGTGTTCTACATCTATCAGGGCACGAACTTGCCGCCCGGCGACTACATGATGGTGCTGCACTTAGAGGACCGCGCTGGCAACATCACAGACGACACGGTCAGGTTCAATGTCGGCGAAAGGCTCGTGATCACGGACATTGAGCCGGATTCCGGCGCATTCGTCAATCGGCTTGACACGGTCAGGGTCACCATCTGCGATAGGCTCGGCGTCGGAGTTGATACGCTGTCGAGCGTCAGGGTTTACGATCAGGGCGGTAACATGCTGCCCGGCCACTTCGAATACATGGGACCCGATACCGAGCTGACATTCATCTATGTGCTCGATTCGACGGTTACCAGATCCGGCCGCTACTTCATAAATGTTACGCCGCTGTCAGTTGACGGCGTCGTCGGCCAATCGAGGACTTACGATTTCATGCTTGACGCTGTTCCGCCTCAGCTTATCACATCCTCAGTGGAAGACGGCGACACGCTTATCCGTTCACCTCAGGAACTGTTCGTTACTGTCGGCGACATAAGCGGAATTGACACCACCAACACATTCCTCAGGCTGTTCGATCCATCGTGGCGACCGGTTGGCGGCCATGTTGAGTTCAGGTTCGGAGGCAAAGACGGTTTCAACAAACTGCTTGGAATTGACGATGGCAAGCTCGGCGACACCATCGTCTTCGTGCTTGATAGCACATTGAAGGTGGAGGGAACATATTATTTCTACAGCTACATCACCGACATAGCGGGCAACACGAAGATCGACACCATAAGTTTCGACTATCTGCTCCCGATAGAGGTGCGGACAAATCCGCGCTCAGGCGAAGTCGTAACCACTCAGCTTACGGCGGTTTACGCCTATGTCAAAGACAGGACAGGACTTGGGTTGCAATCCGTTTCTGTCTGGCTGTCCCACGCAAACCTCAACGACACGATTCCCGGTACTCAGAGCATGTTGAACGATACGACATTTGCGTGGACGCTCGATCAACCGCTTGCAGTCGATGGTTCCGATAACGGAGGTTACAGGGTCAATGTTGTGGCATCCAACGGCGGCGGTGATGTTGTGACTGGAACGGCGCTGTTTACCTACATCGTGGATCAGGTTCCGCCGCCAAGGCCGATCATATCTCCGGATGTGCCGACCGATGTGTGGTATGATACCCTGACGGTCATCGGCAAGACCGAGCCCTATGCCCTTGTCACAGTCGTGATTAACGATTCGACGACGCGAATAACTCAGGCGGGACCGGACAGCATCTTTGTGTTCGATACGCTCAGACTGGTGTTTGACACTACGAATGTCCTGAAATTTGTTGCGGCAGATGCATTTGGCAACATAAGCGATACGACGGAATTAGAAGTTAAAGCGGCACCGCCATCGTTCAGCGTTGCGCCTTCCATGCCGTTTACAGATGCTGACCATGTGTTCAGGTTCTCTCTGCCGCAGAGCGCACATGTTACCGTCACGATTTACAACCTGAGAGGCGACAAGCTCGCCACACTGGAGGCCGACTTGCCGATGGGCAAATACCTGACCCTTAACTGGGATATGAAGAACAACGATGGACAGGATGTCAACAATGGGCCATTGCTTTATGTTGCTGAGGTTGAGTATGCGGATGGCACGAAAGACAGGAAGAAGGACATCATAATTGTGGCAAGGTAAGGAGGCAAGACATGAAGATGAAAAGGATTTTGATTGTTATCGGGCTTTTTGCGACCAGCACCTGGGGGCAGGGAGCGAGCTTCAGGTCGGCTTTCCCTGATTTCCCACCTGAGCCTTACGGCGCCGCCATAGGTGGCGCCGCAGTCGCCCTTACGGGCACGCCATCAGCACCATTCTGGAATCCGGCAGGCGCAGCTTTCATGGACGGCAGAGCTATCATGGCTGGCGGCTCAAAATTCCAGAACTGGCCCATCTACACGGCCAATCTGATTTACACACAGGGCGACCAGGGATTTGGGGCCGCAGCACTCATCATCAACCATCTTGGACTTAAGGCATACGACGAGCAGGTCAAGTATCAGGAAAACAGCATATCATACACATGGGCGACGAAGCTCAGCGGAAGCATCGGTATCGGAGTCAAGGGCAAATACATCATGGCATCGTCAGACTTACAGGATGTTCAGGCAAGTGGTCTTTCGATCGATGCAGGCGTGCTGTTTAACCTTCAGGGGTTTGCCAACATCGGATTTACCGCAAAGGACATTCTTTCGACGCTGAAATGGAAGACGGGCAGGGTTGAGCACCTTCCCATCGTCTTTGAAGGTGGCATCGGCACGGCACCCCTGTTCCAGAGACTATCGCTTTTCGTGTCGTTCAGGGGAGAGCAAGGGATGGGCATATCTGACATCGGAGTTGGCACCGAAGCGTGGATAATGCCCGGCCGACTATCTCTGCGGCTTGGACTTGATAATAGGATCCTGAACAACATGATGTCGATATCCGGCGGACTTGGCCTGATAATCCCGCTCGACATCTTCAGCAGCTACTTCATTAACTACTCTTTCGAGATGGGACAGAATATCGTCGGTGTGCAGCATCGGTTCTCGATAGGGCTTAACTGGGAATGATGGGATGAAAGTTAATTCATCGAAGAAGATCTATCAGGGCAGGATTTTGAACCTGAGGGTTGACGAGATAACACTCGATAACGGCCGAAGGACCACGCGCGAGGTTGTTGAATACCGCGGCGCAGTGGCAATCGTGCCGATCATAGAAGATAAGATCCTGTTCGTCCGCCAGTTCAGATATCCGGTCGGTGAGGAGCTTATCGAGATACCCGCCGGTAAGATCGAGGAAGGCGAGCATCCGGACGATACTGCTTACAGAGAGCTGATCGAGGAGACGGGTTACAGGGCGGCTGAACTGAAATTGCTCTCGAGATTTTACACGGCTCCCGGTTACTCAACCGAAGAGCTCTACCTGTTTCTTGCCCCGAAACTCGAACCATCTGAGATGAGCCCTGACTTCGACGAGATCATTGAACCCGTTGAAATTCCGATGGATGAAGTGTATCGCATGCTTAAAAACGACGAGTTCCACGACGCCAAAACCATACTCGGACTGCTCTGGTTCTTCAATTTCGTCAAAAACGATTGAATATCTCAATTATCTGGGACAGCCTTATTCCGCTTAATTCGGATTTGAAGCAGGGGAGGGTAGGGGGTAGATTTGTGGAGGTAGGTGGAATGAACCAGAACGGATTTGTCAAGAAACTTACATCGTTTGTCTCCGTTGACAGGATACTCGACAACATAGCATGGATTACGAGGTTCCACAGGATGCAGGCATCACCTGACCTGTTGAGGGCAGTGGAATATGCTGTCGAGCAATTTGAGAGTTACGGACTTGAAGCGGAACTTGTGAGGATACCCATCGGCGATTGGGTCGGCGGAGTGGCGGGTTTTGATGGCTGGGAGTGCACGGACGCCGAGCTCTGGCTCGAGGAGCCGGAAATGCGAAAGCTCGCTGATTGGCATGAAAATAAATTCAGTTTAATTCAGCGTTCAGCTGCAATTGATGGAGTTTTTGAGGTGACAGCTGACAAAGATGGCGATCTCAGGGGCAAATTCCTGCTTACGGATGACATGAAGGACATCACCCGTGTCCACAAATACATCGACAAAGGCATTGTCGGCATCATTTTCTACGGTATCGGAGATAGATCAATCGACCTGCCCGACGCGCGGAGATACCTGTCTTTCTGGTGGACAAGGGGCTATCAGCGTAAAATTTCGGGTTTTACCCTGACTTACAGGCAGGGGCTTTACCTCAAAGGACTTCTGGCGCAGGGGAAACAGGTCAAGATCCGCGCCAGAGTTAACAGCCGGTTTTACGATGGTACTTTCGACATTGCCACTGCAGTGCTGAGGGGCGAGTCACCTGAGGAGATCGTCCTGACTGCCCATATCTGCCATCCCAAGAACGAAGCCAACGATAATGCGTCAGGTGCTGGCGTCGTGATGGAGGTCGCCCGCGTGCTCAGCCATCTTGTGTCGAACGGCACCATAAAGCGTCCCGTAAGGAGCATCAGGTTCATCCTTGTGCCTGAGATCAACGGCTCCAATGCGTTCTACCTTGAACAACCTGATGTGGCCCGCAACGGGTTGATGGGCTTGAATTTTGACATGGTCGGCTCAAACCTGAAGCTGTCGAGGGGCGTTATGCTGTTAGACAAACATCCGGCCGTGCTCGGCGGCTATTCATCTGCACTTGTGAACAGGCTCAGGCGGAGGTTTGTTGACGGGGTGAAGAACTGGCTGGGGACAGCATACTTCAACGATGTGGCCATGGAGACCGTGCCTTTCGGAGATGGGACCGACCACCTTGTGCTGTCTGACCCGCATTTTGGCATACCTGCTCCCACGATGATAAACTGGCCTGACCGGTATTACCACACGGATCACGATACTATCGATAAACTTTCTGGGCACTCGCTGCGGATGGCTGCTGCAACCGGCGTCGCATTCGCCTTTATGACAGCTAATCCTGAGGGCGAGCACTTGAGATGCGCTGCAGATAGCGTGTTGCTGGATACCATCGAGGATATACAAAGGGTTTTGAACGACGAGCTCGACCGCCTTGATGCAGGCATGAGCTCATCGATGCGGTTTATGGCCATGTTGAAACGGATTGCACAGCAGGGTTATGATAACCTCAGGGCTGTCAAAAACGAAGGATTTGATGTTGCCGGGCACGAGACCCTCATATCCAACTATGTGACCGATCTCATCAAGATATACGAAAACCAATTCGATGCGGACAGGGTGTTTCTCGATAAGGCGCTGTATCCGAATGATAAAACCCCGGTGAGGAAGGTCAAAGGCGTCTATTATCCGTGGTCGTGGATTCGGGAGAACAGGCCGGATCTGGCCGAAAAGTGGGATGAGCTCTCGGATGAAGCGGCCAGAGATGAGAATTTCATGAGCGTTCCGCATTTCGCTTATCTTTGGTTCGACGGCAACAAAAACACGCGCGAGGTGGCGTTCGACCTCGCATCAGTTTACGGAAAGCCAATTCACCCTGAGCAATACAGGTTTTATCTGGAATTGCTCGCTGATATCGATTTCATTGAGCTCAAGTGATCATGTCCCCCGCTATGGACATGATTTGAATATGCCTGTTGAATATACCCCATAAACAATAGAGGAGGTAAAGATGGCGTTGTGGATGGCTTTTCTCGCTTTTTCTTTTTATTCGGTCCCGTCGGGAAAGCTTAACTCTGTCAAAAGTTACATCTACTATCGCGGCGAAAAATTTGACAAAAAGCTCAAAAATTACGATCTCGTGATAGTCCCGCCAGATTTTAAAAGGAAATTCGTAAAAAAACTGCACAGATACGGCAAAAAGGTGGTAGTCTCCGTCAAAAAAGAGGACAATTTTGCGCCTTACCACATTCTGGAGAGTGAGAAGCCTGAAGAGAATTTCGACGGTTTTTTTATCATACTCCAGCCGTCCGATACCGATTTCGTCAGGATGCTGCACGACACATTTCCGGATAAGGCGATCATAATTTCGACAGATGTGATTCACATTGAGCCGTTTTTGGACTACATCGATGGGTATATGTGGAGGTTTTTCTCCACTGAATTCAAAAATGTCCGATACACGGTCAAGACCGATGTAGATGAAATTCATAGGGAGAACTACCTTGCGATCAACATCCTAAACAGGCTGAGGAAATATCGTAAGAATTTCAAGGTGTTTTCCCTCGATGTGCTGACGATACCTGATACGCAATCCATTGTCGCGTGCTATTACCGGGCCAGAAGGCTCGATTTCATAGAGTATGTTGGTACTCCGGCGCTTAACTTCGTGATTTACATACCCGACACCTTCCATGTCGATTCCGCTTACGCCTATGGCTCGTTCGACCCTGTTTTCAAACTGCCATCGCAGATTGTGCGCGACACGAGCCCTGAGAACATAGCCCTTGCCATTAACGGAGCTGAGGCTTACTGCGATTCAAAGGCTCCGTGGGCCGACATCTCGGTTGTGAACGACGGATACATAAACGATCCGGCCATCGAATGGCTTATTCCTATCAATTGGGCGAGCGGCTCAGATTCCGCAGCCCATTATGTGGAAATTCGGTTTGCGGACGAGTATTACCTCGATTCGGTCAAAATTTACTGGCCTATCGTGAACGGCGTTCCTTTGTCTCCGAAACGCTATCGGTTGGAGGCATGGAGCTCAGAGCGCCAGTTCTGGTGGCCAATGGTGATTGCGACCGATTCCAGACCTCGAAAGATGGATAAGTTTGTGTTTACGGATGCGTATGCTGGCAGAATCAGGATTTACATCGCCCCCGGAGACGGGCCGAAAATGTATCCGTTTCAGCTGTGGGTGAGTGAAATAAAAGCCTATGGAGAGTAAAATAAACATCCAAAATCAAAGGAGAGTGATATAACATGAGAAAAACGATTGCTTTGTTGCTTATGCTGGGATACGGTTATGGCTCGGTCGGCATCCTGCATCGCGGATCCGCCGATGTAATGCTTCAGGACAGCCTTTTTGACCGTGCCCTGATGGAGCGAACCATCCGCGTCAAGCAGGCGATCAACCCATACTGGCGCCAGAGGCCCCCTCTTTTTACTGTTCCAGCCTTCAAAAATGGGCTTGGCGGGAGCAAGGGCGACACGGTGGTGATCAGGATTTTAGCGATACGCGTGGATTTCCCGCTTGAAGACCCTGATGACCCCGCAACCACCGGAAACGGAAAATTCAGGCTCACCGACAACGGCAGGAACCCAATTCTCAGGGTGGATGCCAACGGCGACACGGTGTTTAACCCACTCTACGACCCGCCTCACGATAAACGCTATTTTGAGCATCTGCTGGAATATGTTGCGGACTACTATCGCAATGTGACCTATGGGAAAGTCAAGGTGGAGTTCGTTGTCATACCGCAGGAGGATGATTCAGCTTATCACCTGCCACACTCGATCAGATATTATGGCGACACCAGCAACTGGATCTACGGATTGGCATCGATCATCAGAGATGCGTTCAAAGTTGCGGATCGCGATGTGAATTTGCCGTTCACTTTCACAGATCTGGATGGAAATGGTGTCAAGGACGCCATGGAAGGCGTGTTGGACAGATATGTCATCTTCCACGCTGGCAGTGCGTGGCAGACGGACATCATGAACAACACACCTTTTGACATACCCGCCGTCTATGTCCCGCCGGCAGTTATGGAGTATGCGTTTGGAAGGCCTTTCATCGTGCTGAACGAGGGAGCGGATACCGTCTGGGACGCCGCTGTAATGCCGGAACAGATGACGCAGGACGGCGTTGAGTCGAGACTTCAGGCCACGCTTGTCCATGAATCCATGCATAACTTCTTTTCTGCGCCGGATTTATACGATGTGTCCTATCATGGTGCTGGGATCGGCGCATGGGGCATCATGGCGACGGGGGGCTATCTCAGCTATGAATCTCCAGACGGCGACACGATACCCGAAGGCCTGATCGCGCCCCTCCCGTGTGCTTTCATGAGGTGGTGGGCGAGCTGGGTTGTTGACCTGATCTGGGGACAGGGTGGCACATTGGGAAATGAATTTCAAACCGTGCAGCCGTCCGCCGATTTCGATACGCTTTCGGTTTATCCATCAGCTGTGCTGACCGACAGCAGCGGTAACTTTCTGGAAGATCCGCATGGCAGACCGCGTTTTTACAAAATCCCGATCAACGACCACGAGTATTACCTCCTGGAATACCGCCAAAAGGATCTCAATGGCGATTCGACAGTCAAAGGGTTGTGGCGGGACGGCGTTTTTGTGTCCTTTTTCGGTGAAAACGATTATCTTCTGCCCGGAAAGGGACTTTTGATATGGCACATCGACGAGAACATACTGTGGGATAACTATGCTTACAACGAAATTCAGGTGCCTCGCCCGATGGCAGTTGACCTTGAAGAGGCCGATCATGTGCAGGATCTCGAAAGTTTCATGCCGCCAGACATGCATCCATATCAGTATGTCTGGTTTGGCTGCCCCTACGATCCTTATTTTGAAGGAAACAACACCGAATTTTCCGATACTTCGAGGCCATCATCGCTGGACAACGAGGGTGGACACACGGGAATCAAGATCTTCGACATCTCTCGACCTGAAAGTTTGATGACTTTCGTGTTCGGATACCAGAACAGCATAAGCGGATTCCCGATTTTGCTAATACCTGAGCATCAGACGATAGATTCTGGCAGGACATTCCTCCGTTACAGGTCAAACTCGATCGTTTCCACCTATCTAAAATATGATTCGCTGTCCGACATCATCTGGGCAGTGGCCGATGTGGTTGTCGATACCGTGCGCGAGAACTTCATAAACGGTTCGGTCGATACGCTCTCACACTTCCGAGAGATAGACATCTTTGCTGTTGACGGGCAGGGCAATGTAGTTGCCAGCTCGAAGATGGCGAATGCGGGCTTCACTTACGGGATTGCGCTTTCCGATATCGACGGAGACAGCGCGATGGAGCTCATCTTCGGGACAACCAACCAGAAACTTTACGCCCTTGCGCTTGAGAACAATTCCATAATTTCGAGGTGGTTCAGGCCAGCGCCGTCGCCGGACGCCATAATGGTTGCCCCTGTCGTGACAAATTCCGCGATATTCGTCGGGAACGAAAATCAGGAGCTTGCGAAATACGAGCTCAACGGGGCTGTCGGGTCATCGATCTTCTTCGGCACACCTGTCAGGACGTCTCCGGCTTTTGCCGACGGAAAGCTCTGGTTCCTCTCGACCGACGGCAGGTTCTTCAAGATAGATCCAGATGGATTTACGGTGATGGATTCTGCGCTTAACGAACTTGTGATTGAGTCAAAGCTTCCACCTGCCGCGTCCAATTTGAAAGACGATGGGAAGCTCTATGTCGCTGTCGCAAGGGTTGATAGCGAGCTTGTGGTGCTGGATTCATCGCTTTCGGTAGTGTGGCACCGTGCGTTGAGCGGCGTTCCGATTGCGGGGCCAGCTGTGGGCGATATAGATGGCGATGGGCGTGGCGAGGTCGTAGTCCTTACTGACAAAAAGCTGTTTGCTTTCAACCACAACGGCTCCCTTATGTCCGGATTCCCGATCAATATTGAGACGGACACCATTCGGGATGCTGGCGCTATTGTCCTTGCCGATGTGAACGGCGACGGCAAGCCCGATATCCTCTTTCAGAACGGCAGAAAGGGGATTCAGGCATACGATTATCGCGGCACGCCTGTGGACGGATACCCCCTCCAGCTCGCAGGTGATGCGGATTTCATCGCAGCCAATGTTGTTAGCTCTACGGACAACACCGAGCTCATTGCATTTGATAGCAAGGGCTATCTGCGCGGCTATCAGCTTGATGGGAGCGAGATCGCATGGTCACAGTTCGGGGCAGATGAGCGAAATAACTCCTTTGTGGAAATTCAGGGCGATTCGTCGAACGGCAACGGCACGGGCATCGACCGGGTTTATTTCTACCCTAACCCTACACACGACGGCATGGTCAGGCTCAGGTTCAACGCTCAGGAGCCCGGTCATGTCAGTGTCCTGCTGGTAACCCAATCTGGCCTGATAATTGGGCAGTATGGGCCTTTCGATGTGGAGGGCGGTGGCTACGAGGAGGTGCCACTCGACCTGTCCAGTATGGCAAGCGGACTTTACATCGTTCGGGTGAAATTCGACTTAGAAAGCGGGACATACATCAGATTTTTGAAGCTTGCTATTGAGAGGTGATCGGTCGTAGCAGGCTGCTGTGATTGCAGGCTTTGGTTCTGACATCGACCCCGCCGCCCGAAGGGCGGCGGGGCGTCCTGTTCCGCTTAGAACTCAGCTTTGTCCTGACCTTATCGCCACCAAGCTTTTGGTTGTTCGCAGGCTGTTTTGAGCCTGTGTTTAAGTTTCGCTCCTGCCTCCAAGGTATTTTGCAAGGAACCTGTCTGCCCGCCTGAAGAAGTCGAGCCGATTTTTCGCCTTCATGAAACCGTGTCCCTCATCCGGGTATTCGACATATTCGACAGGTATGTCGCGCTTCTTCAGAGCTTCAAATATCTGTATGCTCTCCGTGCGTTTCACGCGCGGGTCGTTTTTCCCCTGACCGATGAGCAGCGGAACATTTATCCTGTCGGCGCTGAACAGCGGTGACCTCGATTTCAGGAATTCTTCATCTTTTTCGGGATGGCCTATCCTTTTGTAAAGCATGTTGAGATAAGGCTTCCAGTAAGGTGGGATGGAGTTTATGAATGTTATCAGGTTTGACGGACCGACGATGTCAACTCCACAGCAATAGAGCTCAGGCGTGAACGCAACTCCCGCGAGTGTGGCATATCCGCCGTAAGAACCTCCCATTATCGCTATCCTTTCTGGATCAGCAATTCCCTGTTCTATCAGCCATTTGACGCCATCCGTGATGTCATCCTGCATCTTGCCGCCCCATTCCCTATCACCTGCATTTATGAAAGCCTTACCGTATCCGGTCGAGCCCCTGTAATTCACCTGCAAAACAGCATAGCCCCTGTTTGCAAGCCATTGAACCATAGGATTGTAACCCCATGTATCGCGCCACCATGGCCCACCGTGAATAAGCACCACCGTCGGCAATTTCCTCGGCTCTTTACCGGGCGGTAATGTCAGGTAGCCGTGGATTGTGAGGCCGTCCCGCGCCGTGTATTTGATAGGCTTCATCTCCGCAAGCGTGTATTTTTCAAGTTCAGGCCGCGATACGAAAAGCAGTTTGCCTTTGCCACTGTTGCGGTCGTAGATGTAATAGTGGACGGATTGCCTGTCACCTTGAAACTCTACAAGCCACAGGCTGTTGTCCTTGTTCCTTGATGTTACAGTGAAGTATCCGGATTCGAGCTCACCGATGCGTTTGAAGTCCTCCTCAAGCTCCGAATCCAGCACGATCCATTCCAGTTTGTCCCTGATTACCCCAACCGCTTCCGGTTTTCGGGCATAGGGATGGAAAAGGAGCATCGGGGAAAGGTCAAACTCATCGTCGGACGCAAGAGTCCTTTCTTCGAGTGTTGATGGGTCTATCTCCACAAGGGCGTTGGTGTTGCGGTTTACGCTGCTGAGCATATAGAGCTTCCCGTTTCGGGCTTTAAGAAGATAGGTCGCGAGTTCATCTTCCTGAGAGACATCCATAAGATGTTCAAACTGCCCGTTTCGTCTGGCGTAGATACTGAGGCCTCCCGTCTCAAGAGGTGCCGCGTAGGCCACAAGGTCGAGCTTTTCGTCACCGACAAATGAGAGAGCGCTGACATCGTTACGGAACACCATATTGAGCTCGCCCGTGCGCGTGTTGAGCCGATAGATATCCATAAATCTGCGGTCCCTTTTGTTCATCTGAATTAGCATCTCATCGGGGAAATCGGGGTGATTCTTGACCATCAACGCCTGCACATCAGTCTCTGGCGTAAGGAGTTTGGGCTCCTCTTTACCGCGAAAATCAACGGCAAAGATCCTGAAGTTTTCATCCCCGTTGATGTCCTGATAATAGATAATCTGCTCCCCGTTCCACATCCAGTTATACCATGCTACCTCACGCTCCCTATCCCTTGTGACAGGCCATTTCTCGCCGCTTTCCAGATCTTGAACCCAGATGTTTTTCAGGCCTTCAAATGGGGCTACATAGGAAACAGACCGCCCGTCAGGCGATATCTTCACATTGGCGATTTGGGCATCGCCGAACAGAACTTCGAGCGGTATAAGCGGGACATTTCTCATGACTGACCTCCGCATTTTGTTCAGGCTATTATACAACAGCCAATTTTCAATTTCTCAAGCGGATAAGTTGGTTAGGTTGGCGGTGAGGCTAATTCCCCCCCCTAACCGGGCAACGATTGAAAAAAGAGAGGGCATTCATCAAGCGGATGATGGAATTACGGTTGAGACCCTGATTGAAAAGATTCCAATACCTTGATAATTAAAGGCATACGAAATATGAAAAGAACTCTCTCCATGGAATACTTGAAGAATATGGGCTTGTATGAGCGCCACTCAGGGTGCAAGAATTGGTTCTGTTACCAATATGTTGGATTTAATTTCGACTATGGAACATATACGGAGATTTTTAAGCATGTCTTGAAAGAAACACAGAGAAATTACCTGATAAGTAAGAATTAGATTTGAGTTCTTAATTGAAGCCTGTAAATTATTGCATGGAAAATATAGAAAGGAGGTGTAATTATGGCAGATGAAAAAATATTTTACAGTGACAATAAAGGGGTAAAGGTTACAAACACGAGATTTATTGTGGGACGAACAACTTATCCTATCGCAGCGATTACTTCCATCACAACTTTAAAGATCCCGGCTAAAAGGGACACTGCCATCTGGATGATTGCCATAGGAGCTTTGGTTGTAATTTTTGGATTCCCGCTTAATTACATTGCAGGTGTCCTGGGAATTGCTGTTCTGACTATGGGAGTGATGCAATTTTTCAAGATTAAAGATACTCACATCCTGAAAATTTCTACTGCTGCCGGTGAAATTGAAGTAGTGAAGTCAACGGGAGATCCAGATCGTATTCAGAATATTGCGCGTGCCCTTAATGAAGCTATTGCTCAGAGAGGTTACTGATGTATTTTAAATGCTTAGTAAAATTTAACTTCACTTTACATAAGGCCAAGTTACGGGGTAAGGCCGTTGGCGCTTGTTTCTGCTGTGTTTAAGCCTCTTGAAATAGGATAGCAAGCGGAGTTGGTTTGTTGAGGATAATCAAATGCTTCACTATGTTTTGAGCGGTATTTCCAACGCTTGCCTAAATAAAAAGCCTTTCCAGCTAAAGATTAACCTGGGCAGTGTCCTGCAATTCCACGGTCAGAACAAGCACCTCTCACACCGTCAAATTCATCTCAGTTTCGTGGTCGAAGATGTGGATTTTGTCCATGTTGAAGTGGAGTTCCAGCACATCTCCCGATTGCGGCGGATTGTATGGGGGGATTCTCGATATAAATGCGTTTCCGTGCTCGGTGTTGTAGTAAACCAAAATCTCATTTCCGAGCGTCTCAACGAAGTCCACCCTGGCCTTCACGGAATGGATGTTGTTCTCCTTCGGAGAGATATCCGGCAGGTATATATCCTCAGGCCTTATTCCGAGATAGACTTCCTTGCCAGTAGCATCTTTCTCCTTCAATTTCTGAGCTTTCGAGTCAGGAATTGGCAGTTTGAAATCGTCGTTCACGAAATAGATGGTTCCGCCCTCTTCTTGCAATTTGCCCTCAAAGAAGTTCATGGGCGGAGAACCGATAAAGCCAGCGACGAATTTGTTAACCGGTCTGTGATAGAGGTTGAGCGGGTCATCGATCTGCTGTATCTCGCCGGCCCTCATGAGAATGATCTTGTCGCCAAGCGTCATCGCCTCAACCTGATCATGGGTGACATAGATGGATGTAGCATTGAGCCGTTGATGGAGTTTTGCGATCTCAGCGCGCATCTTGACCCTCATTTTGGCGTCCAGGTTGGAAAGCGGCTCATCGAAAAGGAAGACTTTTGGGTGACGGACGATCGCCCTGCCGAGTGCCACACGCTGGCGCTGACCACCGGATAGCTCGCGCGGCTTGCGGTCTAACAGATGCTCAATTCCAAGAATTTTGGCTGCCTCCTCGACGCGCTTCTTGATCTCATCCTTGGGCACTTTGCGCATTTTTAGCCCGAACGCCATGTTGTCGAACACACTCATGTGAGGGTAAAGAGCATAGTTCTGAAAGACCATGGCAATGTCGCGATCCTTCGGAGGAATGTCGTTTACGAGTTTGCCTCCGATGTAAATCTCTCCGGAAGTGACTTTCTCGAGGCCAGCAATCAACCTTAGCGTTGTGGTCTTACCGCAACCGGATGGGCCGAGAATGACTGCAAATTCACCATCTTCCACCGTGAAAGTCGCATCTTTTACGCCTACATTGCCTCTTTCAAATATCTTTGTTACCTTAACGAGATCAACTTTGGCCATTTTCTTTATTCCCCTCCAGAATGTCCAGTATTTTCACAATGTTTTCCTTCAACTCTGTTCTTGGAACGACCATATCGATCATTCCATGTTCGAGCAAAAATTCGGAACGCTGGAACCCTTTTGGAAGTTCCTGGCGGATTGTGTCCCTGATCACGCGTGGCCCGGCGAATCCGAGCAACGCCTCTGGCTCTGCGATTAACACATCTCCCAGAGACGCAAATGAGGCCATAACGCCGCCCATCGTGGGGTGCGTAAGGACGACGATGTAAGGAATGCCGGCCTCTTCAAGCTCAAGGGCAGCGAGGCTGGTTTTAACCATCTGCATCAGCGAGATTATGCCCTCGTGCATCCTTGCGCCGCCACCGGAAGCCGTTATCGCCACAAGAGGAATGCCCAGCTCAATGGCTTTCTGTGCAGCACGATAGAACTTTTCACCAACAACCGAGCCCATCGAACCGCCCATAAACCCGAAGTCGGTAATGAACATAACTACTTTTTTGCCGCCCATGTGTCCTACGCCGGCGATAGCAGCCTCTTTCAAACCGGTTTTGCGCTGCGACTTCTCTATTTTGGCTTTGTAATCGGGGAAATCGAGAGGGTCAAGAGACTCCAGATTGGGTGCAATTTCCTCGTCGAAATCGCCATTGTCCAGCATGATTTCCTTGTATTTGAGCGCGCCGATGCGAAAGTGATAACCACACTTGGGACAGACCCACAGGTTGCGCTCAAGTTGTGCCCGATAGAGTATCTCTCCGCACTTATCGCATTTATACCAGAGTCCATCGGGGAGCTGTTTCCTTTCGCTCTCAAGGCCGAGCGACTTCCGTTTCCTGAATAGAAGCATGCGCTTATTATACCCGTGCTCAGGATAATGTGTCAAATGGGATGTAAGTTCTTTATTTTTCGAGAGATGAGGTTATTTTTAGATGATTTTAGGATTGTGGTGTATCCTTATCTTGGAGATAATGATTTGATGGAGAAATTGGCTCCTCGCTTTTCTATGCGAAACGACTTGCCCATAAATAGCTCGGTGATCCAGATATTGGTTTTGATGTGGTTTGTGACCTCTCGGACAATGATGCTGCCACCGACGAGCCCCATTAGCGGGATGAGGTTATCTGCAAGGTTTACATCCACGCTCGAACCTACTTTTATGTCCGACAGCAACTTTTGGGCTGCTTCCTGCCCGATTTTCTCAGATGGCACGCCTCGCTTGCCTATGGCATCCGCCCCAAGGATGCCGTTGCCGGTGAATTCAGCTACGAGCGTGATCGCCGAGCCCGGTGAAAGCGCCCTTTCGTAACTGATGTGCCTATCGATGGGACAATTCGCTTCTTTCATGACCGACTCTGCGGCCATAAGCTGGCGATGAGCTACTTTTCTTTCCTTGAGATGATGGGATGCCATGGAATAGATGTTGATTTTTCTCAATTTCCCTCTGTCCATGAAGTCCAACGGGCCGACCATATCGTGAACGGTTTTTCTGAAATCGTCGAAATCGCCATGTTGAGACACAGCTGCGCCCGGCCTTATCAGAAATTCGACCTCCCCTCCACCTCTCGGGTAAAACCCTCTCCGAATGAGCCTTATCTCTATGCCGTGTGTAAAACGCGCGACGATCGGGACGATCACATGTCTGAAATAGTCAAATGTCATGCTCATAGGCACATCTGTGCCGCCTCTCACCTTTATCGACACTCTGGAGCTTGCAAAAGCTGAAACCGGCAGGATGGTCTGCATGAAAAGTGTGATCGATCCTGCCGTTTGGAAATCAATTTCTATCCTTCCGCCGCGGATCTTGCCCGGCACAAATGTTATCTCCGTGGAACCTTGCACTGCTCCTTCGATGTGGCTGGATGTGAGTTTTCTGAGTGCTTTGAGGATGTTTAGATGCTGAGGCTTGAGCCCCGGTTTCTTGCGCCCCTTCCTGATGTTAAAAGCGTGAAAAGGTTTGCCCGTCAGAAGGGACAGAAGGAGAGCTGTTCGGACTATCTGACCGCCTCCCTCGCCGTAGGAACCGTCAATCTGAAGCATCTTCTTTTTTCTTGACCTTGATTTTCAATCCTTTAACGGCTTCCACAACGACAATTGTTCCCACAGGCAGCGGTTCGTCACTGTAAGCCTGCCACAGCTCGCCGTGGACGAGGACCATGCCTCCGCGAGGCGTTACATCCTGTTTAACTACTCCCTCTTCGCCTATCAGGCCTTCCATTCCGGTGACAGGTTTTCGCCTCATGACCTGAACAGCCTTGAAAATGACGAGGAAGAAAAGCGCTGCTGTAAGCGCAACGAACAGGGCGATCGTGCTGTAAGAAACCCTGAATATCGGGTTTAAGTTTTTGTTAAACAATAAAATAGACCCCATAGTCAACGATATAAGCCCTCCTATGGCCAGCACACCATGCGATTGTATGTAAATCTCAGCGATGAAAAGCGCGAGTGCGAAAACCATGAGTGCGACGCCTGCGTAGTTGACGGGCAGTGTCTGAAAGGCGTAAAGCGCTAAAATCATGGAAATTCCGCCGATCACGCCCGGAAAGATAGCGCCTGGGTGCGACAGCTCGAATATCAGCCCGTAGATGCCGATCATAAAGAGGATGTATGCGATGGATGGGTTCGCCAGGACCATCAAGAGCCTTTCCCTGAACGACATCGGCATATCGATTGTGTTTGCTGATGCGGTGTGAAGCCTGACATACCGGTTTTTTGTCTTTACGACTTTGTTGTCAACAGAATCCAAAAGCTCATAGACATCTGTGGCTATCAGGTCGATAACATTCATCTGAAGCGCTTCATCTGCGGTCAGTGTTTCCGAGCTGCGGACGGCTTTTTCAGCCCATTTGATGTTGCGGCCGCGCTCCTTCGCAATCGATTTTATGAATGCAACGGCGTCGTTCTCGATCTTTTTCATCATCACCGGATCGACCTTTGTGCTGTCCGAACCACCCTGAAACACTGGATGAGCCGCGCCAATATGTGTGCCGGGTGCCATTGCCGCTATGTTGGCCGCCATCGTGATGAATACGCCTGCCGACGCCGCCCGCGCACCTCGTGGATAGACGAACACGGCTATCGGCACGGTTGAGTTGAGCATGGATTCGACCATGATATGGGTGCTTTCATAAAGCCCGCCCGGCGTGTCCATCTTGAATATCACCAATTGGGCGTCACTGCGCTCGGCTTCCTCTATGACTCTTTGCATGTATTCGGACACGACCGGGTTTATAACCCCGTTGATCTCGCCCACGAACACCGGACCGTCTAAATCAACTGTATCCTGAACTATAAAAAGATCAGTATCACCCTGAATCAGGAAAAAATTGGTATCACCAAAAGCGAAAAAGCTGAGTGCCAAATAAGTGATTAAATGCAAGTGCAGCATCTCATTTTTCTTTTTGTTTCAGGTTGAATACATATTCGGCGGCCTTCACGATCTTTTGGGCGCCCTTACGCAGGTTTTCCTCAGAAGTTGCATAGGAGATTCTTATATAACCCTCGCCGTAAAGCCCGAACGCCGATCCCGGCAGAACGGACACGCCATATCTGTCGAGGAGGATGTCGGTGAATTCGTAAGATGAAATTCCAAGCTTTTTGATGTTGGGAAACAGGTAAAATGCTCCTCTTGGCTGCTTGACGGTTATGTGCTTGGATTCTTCAAGTATTGAGATAAGCAAATCTCTGCGTTGCCTAAATTTTTCCACCATCCACCTCACAGGCTCCTGATCGCCCTTGAGAGCGGCTATGCCTGCCATCTGGACGAAAGGCGCAACGCAGGACACCGTTTCAGTTTGGAGTTTGATGATCTTGGGAATAATCTCGTCGGGAACGATGCCGTATCCAAGACGCCATCCGGTCATGGCATACGCCTTTGAAAAGCCATCGACGACGACGGTCCTTTCCTTCATCTTCGGGAGCGTGGCGATCGAAACATGCTCTCCTTCATAGAGCTGTCTTGAGTAGATTTCGTCGGATATGATGACGAGGTTGTATTTCTCAGCGATTTCGGCCACAGCCTCAAAATCTTTCATTGTGAGGATCGAGCCAGTGGGGTTGTGCGGCGTGTTCAGGATAATTATCCGCGTTCTGGATGATATGATGGATTCCAATTTATCGACATCGAGCGCAAAGTCATTTTCCTCTTTGAGCTCAAGTGGAACCGGTTTGGCACCAGCGAGTTTGATCATTGAGCGATATGAAGTATAGCCCGGATCCGGATAGATGACCTCATCGCCTTTCTGAGAGAGAACCATGATCGTGAAGAAAATCATCGGTTTGGCGCCCGGCGTAACGACGATGTTGTCGGGTGACGCGTCGATACCTTTCCTTGTTTTCTCATCCTCTGCGATTGCCTCTCTCAATTCGAGAAGGCCCTGTGGAGGCGCGTAATGGGTCAGGTTATCGTCGAGGGCCTTCTTAGCTGCCTCTTTGATATGTTCCGGAGTGTCGAAATCAGGCTCTCCGACTTCGAGGTGTATGATCTCTCTACCGCTTCGCTCCAGTTCTTTTGCCTTTCTGAGCATGTCAAATGACGACTTGGAGAGCCCCTTCATCCTGTCAGCTGTATGAAAATGGCTCATATCGCCTCCTTGTTTTAGTTCAAAACCCTTTCGGGAGGGACAACCTCCGCAAAAGGGCAATCAAATGAACACCAGATAATGCTCGGGGTAACCTTTTGAAAAACAGCTTATTCAAGTCTTATTTTGACTCTTGGTTTGCGTATGATTTCACCGGTTTTCTTTGACCTGAAGCCTCTGGCTATCACATCGATGACAACCTGCCTCGTGCCGAACCCCTCCACATCCCATACTTCTACATTTTCAGCTTCCTCATCGGTAAGTGGTCTATTCATAGGAACCTCTATCTCTTCAATTCCAAGTAAGTTAAGGAATTCATCAAGCCTCTGTTTCATCTGTGGATGAGCTGACATCGCATCGATCAACGGCAAGTAATCTTTGTAGTTCAACTCCTCTTCGATGTATTTTAGTGCTTCTGTAAGATCCTCGATGCTGGCCTCCAGTGCTTCAAATTCCATTCTGAGCTCTGCAGTCTCCGGTACCTGACCTGAGGCCACATCCTTTAAGACGCGCACTTGATTTTTGATCCTGTCCCATCCCTCGGCTATGTCAAGGAATTTCTGATAAGTATGCTGAAGTGCGAGTTTTTTGCTGGGCTCCGTTTCGCTCTCAATCATGCTTCTCGCAAGTATAGCGGCTTTGAGCATCGGGTTATCTTGCAACTTCTTGAGTTTCTGAGCAATTTCTGCCAGCATAGCCCGTATATTCTCAGGTTTCCTCTCAGGTGGCCTTGTAATTTCCTCAGGTTGGGGCGGTATCTGTTCGATTTCTGGCTGCTCGATTCTCGGTTGTTCGACTTCTTGAGGCTGTGCAGGTTCCGTCGGTGAAATCTCGATTATAGGCTCATTGTTAGGTGACAATGTGGATTCTGTTTCTACAGGTTTTACAGTGCTTGGGCCGAGTTCCTCGAACATCTCAGATGCTTCAGGCGGATTGCCGGCCAATTCTGTCTCATAAGATGGATAAGACTCTTCTTTTATAGTTCCAGGCTGAACAGGTTGTGGCGCCTGGATAGGAGCGGCTGCCGCATGGGTTGAGATGAATTCTTTGACTTCCCGCAATTGGGTTCTTAGCTCCCCATTAAGCCTTGCAATTGCGTCCTCGGTGCTTTCTTTCACATCGTTTGTAGAACTATCGATCTGCACAGAAAGGGCCTGAACCAGTGTAAGCAGCCTGTTTATATTTTCTGACAATTTGGAGAATTGCGTGTCGAGTTGGGGCGAAACAGAGCTTTCAGTCGGCTTGTTGCTCAGCTCCTGAATAGTGCCCTTCAGGTCGTCGATAATGACATCAAAGTCCCTAATTTTTCTGTTTATCTTCGATACGCGGCTGTATGTGAGATACAGGAAGATGAGGATGGCGAGTAGGGCTATGATGAAGATGATAAGCAACGGTGTGCTGATGCCGCCACCTCCACCGCCACCCGAAGGAGTCCCTTCATCTATGGTGATAACTTCAGGTGATTCTTCACCGCCACCTCCACCGGTTTCGGTTGGAGTGGCCTCCATACCGCCTTCTGGAGGGGCAGCAGCTTCGCCGGTGGGTTGCGTTGTGTAGCCGAGTCCAGAGACCGGAGATACCTGAACGACGGACTGCATGCTCTTGCCGCCATTAAAGTAGAGGTAAACACCGACTACCTCTGACCCTATCATGTTTTTGATGTCATCGGTGGTGGCGAAGGACAGGCCGATACTGTCAACGCCGTTGATCTCTTTGGGCAGCGGATCGATTACGGAGTAGGCGCCTTCGTATCCAATTATCTCTATGGAATCGAGTGTAACCTTCTGGTTGCTTTGCAAAACCAGATAGACCATTTCAGATGTAACTGTGAGTCTGAGCGGTTTTATCAGCGATGTATCAATTCCAGTGCCCATTCCGCCTGGTGTTTCAACTCCTCCTGCCCCCTCAGCAGGTGAAACAACGGCTCCACCGCCGCCTCCTGTCATGAGAGCAGCAAAGTCCGGGTCGGAAAACGCTTTCCTCAACGACCGTTTTACAGTTTGCGGTTTGACTTTGCTATCAGGTATTACGAAAAATGATTTAGCTGCAATGTAATAAGGGTCTTTGTCAGTCATTTTTTTGTAATTGACTATCACTATTGTCCCATCGCTATATGGAATTTCGTTTTTCTTTTGGGGAAAGTTCAAGGCAAGGAGGGTAATGATTTTCTTGGTTGTTTTGTCAAGACCCCTGTATTTTGTTTTATGTTTTGCCTTTGTGTTTAAAAGATTCTCAAAAGAGTTTACCGTTATTTTCTGGCCATCCGGAACAGTTATGCCCTCAGATGACAGAAGTGCAACCCAGAAGTTATGGTTTTTGGATAGCCAGTTCTGTTTCTCTGGATCGAAGAGTCTTGCGCGTGGAGTATTGGAGGGGTTTTCCGACACAATCTTCATCGCTTTCCCAATGCGAACCCAGAAGACTGCTGAATCGCTTCTCACAATGAAGGCTTTGTTTATGTCGTAAACTACAAAATAATTTGTAGCATTTACCAAACTTAAGAATATTAAGGTCACCCCGAGCATGAAAGGCCTCCTTTTTGTTGCTTTATTTTAATGTTTTTTTCTCTGACACTGCAAGGCTTGGAAATCATTATAGGCTATTTGGATATGTTCAGTATTGAGCATGGGCACCTTTAAAACGGAACTGGATATTATCTGAGCCAAATGACTTGTGCCAGATACTTTCTGCCTTCTAATTTTCTGTCGCCGTAAACGGCAGCTGTAACCCCCGTTGCGTTCTCAACACCTAACTTGAAATGGAGGTTGTAGGGAAGTCCCAAAGCCACATAGCCGTTTGCGATGTAGTAAGGTTCTCTTAAATGTTCTTCATCGGTTTTTGTAGGGCCTATGTAACCACCGTCTATCTCCAGACTTAAAAGCTTATATCGCAAAACAGAGTGGAGTTTGGCAGAATATTCTGGCACGAAGAAAACGCCCTCATCAAATACTGTGTAATATGCCGATGCCGAAATTTCTATGTGTTTCATCTTCCAATTCAGCGTCAGGGTGGGACAGAAAAGCCGATAGCCACCTGCGGAATAAAGATATGGCACATCATTACCTTTTCGGAAAATTCTGCCTTCGCCATGCTCGTAAACGCCGGATAACCTGATGGAGGCCTCCTTTATAGGTTTCATCTCAATTACAGCTTCCCCTTTCATCGCAAATTCAGAATCTGAAATCGAATCAAGTTCTGTGGCCATGAAGTCAAAGAATGGAATTGATGGGATGCCCGCGCGATAGCCCCACTTGACCTTAACGAACAGGTTCCTTGTGCCGTAGTATTGCATTTCTATTGTTGGTAATATGTTATGTTTTTTGTAAGGCTTGGTAAGTGTAAAACCAGGAGCCAGCAAAAGGCCGCCCGGCAAGATCCATCTGAGGTTGTAATTGGCCTTGAAATCTGAATTTGAATGATGGAAAGAATACTCGAACTTACTGGAGAAGACATTTATAAGATGCCTTGTGGCTGGGAGTATCAATTTTGCTGATACGGACGATTTCGGGTATAACAATGAGTTTCGCCTGTCGCCTATCTGTATTGCGTGGATGTCGGTGTAAAATCCGATAAACACGCTGTCGCTTCTGAATTCAAATATACCTATGTGTATGTTGCCACCGTAAGCGTATCTGTCGTTTCTACGCCAGTAATGCAGGTCATAGCCACCTTCAACTCCGCTCGATCTCAACACAAATTTCATTTTTGAGAAAGCAGAGTCAAACTGAGAGAAGTCATAACCTCTCAGCAAATTAGCCTTTAAAAGGAAAGTCTTTGGGGTGGAAAAGTTGAACGACATCCCCCTGTCTTCCCACAGGTGCAAGCCAACCATGTATTGTGAATTGTATTCGGATTTGTATTCGTAAGCCGGAAGCGGTGGAGGAATAATATGCATCAATTTCAATGGAGTTAGTGTGTCAAACGGTATTGGAGGATATTTTGGGTGGAAAAACATAGCCGTGATAAGCAGATAATATCCAATACTGCTCATGCCTTTTCCTCCTTAATGGACAAAATTGCACCGATAATGGCTGTTACAATGTTTGGGAGCCAGCTTGCGATGTAAGGGTTCATCATACCCTTTTTGGCGAAATCCTCACTTGCAATCATTATAATGTAGTAAAAAGTAAACACCAGAAATGAGATGCCGAAAGCTGTCCCGTAGCCGCCACGTCGTGCAATTGTGGCTATCGGCACGGCTATCAGGACAAAAACAATGCCCGCAAACGCAAGTGAGATCCTTTTGTTGAACTCTACTATGAGCCTTGATTTTTTTGTCCTGAGCCAATTGGCCTCTACAGTGTCTCTCGCAGTAGCAGGGTTTATCTCGCGGATTTCCTTGAGAAGCTGTCTCGCCTTGCGTTCGCGCGGACTTCTGTATTTGCTTTTAACGCTTGCCATTTCCTCAGATATAGGAATTTTGACGATGTGGCGTGTGAATTTAACCGTCCTGTAAAGCTGGAGATCAGGAGAAGTGGGTTCGTGTATCTCTCCGTCTATCATAATCATGATGATGGTGTCCCCCTTTGTGATTAGCCTTCCGTATTTTGCGATTATTACACGGACTATGCCGTTTTTTAGGGGTTCGTTTAGTTTGATGCCAAACAATTCCGATGTGCGCTCATTCTTGCGCTCCACGAAAATTCGATAATCCTTTATCTGGGTGAACCTGCCTGCCTCGATCTGAGAGATGGGCTTCTTGCGTGAGATTTCGGATAGCAGCATTCTGAGCCTGTAATTGGACTCCGGTGATACCTCAAGGTTGAACCATGTCATGAAGATGAAAAGCAGGAACGCTGCTGCCAGAGGCGCCAGCGCTAATCGTCTCAAGCTTATGCCTAAAGATTTGGCCGCAAGGGTCTCGAAGTCCTGAGACATCCTGCCATACACTACAAGCGAGGCAATCAAAACGCTCATGGGTACGCTCATCGTTAAGATGAATGCCAATAGGTAAATTACCAGCTTGCCGACCGTCAAAAGCGGCACATTTTTCCTTACCACAAGGTCAGCAAGCCTAATGAAATAGTCCAAAAGCATTATAAACGACAGCACACCGATGCCACCGATGAACGGTGATATGTGCTCCTTGAGGATATATCTATCCAGAGTCGTTGGGAATTTCATCGAGCCGTTATGATTGGTCAAACTTCGCCTTTTGTCAATTTGCTATTATACCGAATATAAAATGTTACCAAGAAAATGCTGACTTAGCGTTTGATAATGTCAATGTGAGCTGTATTAAGAGGGGAGGAAGAGATTTTGTTGTGCAGAGTATTTCATAGAAAGCTTTTAGGGAATGGTTTTTCCTTTATTTTGGCAACACTCATTTAGTTCAAGGTTTCTTTTCGGCAACATTTTAAATGAGTGATAACGACATTGTTGGCATCCTGATATCCGCTTTATAATTTAGACCGAACTCATGGATTGTAATAGGATTTGTTATTTTGGAAAGATCCTGCTTTGAGCAGGCGTGGCCGGAGGCTATGTTTTTTAACGAATAGATAAACCTTGAAATGAAATTATTAATTCCGGTGGCTGGTAAAGGTTCGAGGTTATATCCGCATACTCTCACTACCCCAAAGCCGCTTCTTAAGGTCGCAGGTAAACCCATCATAGAACATGTGATTGATAGATTCTCGAAGTTGGACATAGACGAGATAATTCTGGTAATTTCTCCAGGAAGTGAAGCTATTGTCGATTTCGTGAGGGGAAAGGTGCACGATGTTGAGGTTTCTACGGTATATCAGGATGTTCCTATTGGCCTTGGAGATGCTGTATACCAGGGAATTAAAAACCTTGAAGATGCCCCTTTGATGGTGGCACTTGGCGATACGATATTTGATGCCCCGATAAAAGATTTCGTCGATTCAGGAGATGATTTCATTGTAGTCAAAAGTGTCGAGGATCCGCATTCTTTCGGCGTTGTTGAGATAGCGGATGGTAAAATTATTGATATGGAGGAGAAACCTGCTATACCAAAAACTAATCTCGCAATAATTGGGGTTTATTTTTTTTCCAATCTCAAGCCCTTAAAGGAATCTCTCGAATACGTCATAAAAAACGACATCAAAGTTAACAATGAATATCAGTTAACAGATGGACTAAGGTACATGTTGAAAAATTATGGATGGGAGCCTAAGCCTGTAATTGCTGATTTGTGGCTCGATTGTGGAAAATATGAAACTTTATTGCAGGCTAACAAGGTGCTTCTCGATAAGACAATCAACAGGATTGGCGTTGAGCTTTTGGGCACATCGGTAATTATTCATCCCGTTTATATAGGCAAAGATGTGGTTATCGAAAAATCTGTGATAGGACCTTATGTTTCCATAGATGATGCTTCAAAGATAGACAACTCTGTTGTTTCTGATTCAATAATCAATGCAGGGGTTGAGGTTACGAACGCCGTTGTGAAAAATTCTATTGTTAGCGATCTGGCATTGGTTGAAGGGAAGGCTATGCAGATTCAGCTTGGCGGTTTTTCTAAAGTCAAGATGTGATGGCTTATAGATTATGGTAAGAAGGATAATCTCTATAGTGGGTGCGCGGCCTCAATTTATGAAGGCTGCGGTTGTATCCGAGGAGCTGAGGAAAGCAGGGTTTAAAGAAATACTTGTCCATACCGGTCAACACTATGATTTCAACATGTCTGATGTGTTCTTTCAAGAGTTAAATCTTCCTGATCCCGATTATTATCTTGGTGTTGGATCAGGTTCTCACGGCGAGCAGACGGGCAAAATGCTCAGTGAGATAGAGAAAGTTTTACTTAAAGAAAATCCTGACCTCGTTATTGTCTATGGTGATACAAATTCCACACTTGCCGGGGCACTTGCTGCAGCAAAATTGCACATCCCAGTAGCTCATGTTGAGGCAGGATTGAGGAGTTTCAACCGTGAAATGCCGGAAGAAATAAATCGGGTTCTAACTGACCATGTGTCATCTCTGCTTTTTGCTCCAACAGAGGCGGCGGTAAAGAATCTTGAGCAAGAAGGAATTAAGGACGGAGTATATCGTGTTGGAGATGTGATGTTCGATCTTGCTTTGAAGGTCTCAGAGATTGTAAATGACGAGGAGGTTCTCTCAAAATATGGCCTTGAACCGAAAAACTATCTCCTTGTAACAGTGCACAGGGCTGAAAACACCGACAAAAGGGAGAACCTTTCAGAAATAGCAAAAGCATTGAATTTTCTTGTGTCCCAGGGGATGAATGTTTTCTTCCCCATCCATCCAAGAACTAAGAACGCACTGAATCTGCACAGAATAGAGTTGGAGGATAAGGTTAAAGTTGTCCCTGCGGTTTCATACATGGAAATGATTGCCCTGGAGAAAAATGCAAGAGTAATACTTACCGATTCGGGTGGCGTGCAGAAAGAGGGTTATTTTTTCAGGGTACCATGTGTTATACCTCGAAATGAAACTGAATGGGTTGAGCTTGTCGATGCTGGATGGAATGTCCTTGCAGGTCATGACGCTGAGGTGATAGCAAATTTAGTGACTAATTTATGGAAAGATGAATTCAGCAGAAAAAAATGGTATCCGTTTTATGGTAACGGTAACTCGGCAGTACTGATCACCAAGATAATTAAAAATGAACTTTGAGGGTTACGGATGTGATTGCATCGATATTAAACATATGTCCCTGTTGGGGTTAAGGGGGGTAAACCTTTAAGTTATGTTTCGGTAATTATGGAAACACTTAACCAAGCTAAAATTATAGAGAAGCTAAGGCAAATTTTTAGCGAGGATAAATCGATAATCTTCGCCTGTCTTTTCGGCAGTTATGCGACTGGAACACAAAATAAATTCAGTGACATAGACATAGCAGTCTATCTTGAAGGAGTTGAAGACATTTTTGAAAAGAAGTTGGAATTGATAACCAAAATAATGAAAGAACTCAAATTCAATGATATAGACTTGGTTATTTTAAATAAGGTTTCGCCCTTTGTGGTAAGCACAGTTGTTTCTTCAGGTAAGTTAATTTTTTCGAGAGATGAGCGAAAACGGATCGAGTTTATAACCAAGAAAATAAAGCTTAATATGGAAATGGCCTATTATCGAAAGCTTCATAGAGATGCAATGATAAAAAGGATAATGGAGGGGCGTTTTGGTAAATGATGTGATCATAAAAAGACTGGAAAGACTGGAGTTGAGTATCAGCCGTCTGAAAAGTAAACAGGATATCCCTTTTGAAGAATTCCTGAAAGATTGGGAAATACAGGATGCAATATTGAGAGAGTTCCAAATAGCAATAGAAACTATGATTGATATAGCAAACCGTATAATTGCTGAGCGAGGATGGAGAAG
>WGAI01000068.1 GCA_015489175.1 Caldifarciminota bacterium
CAATAACACGAAAATTCGCCATTTTAGAGGCATGGCGTGGCAAAAGTCACGCAAAAATTGAGTTTTCGGACGATGGGTATCTCAGGGCATCATCAAAAATCGTGCATGAAACGCACCTGCCTATGGGCATGAGCTCAAGGACGGCGTTCGGCGGCTTCTATCTGAACGACAGGATGGGCGGGTCGTCGGATAGGTTCAGGTTTGGCGGCCCGCCCGACTTCATAGGCGTCCTGCCGAACGGCCTCATTTTTGAGCAGGGATATTGGGGCAGTGAAATCGCCCAGAAAGGCTGGATTTTCTGGTTCATCTCCTGTGGGAAATTCGATCGCTCCACAGTTCTGCGAACAGGATTGGGCATCTCGGTTAAGGGCTTTTCGCTCAGTATAGCCGTTCCGTCAAACCTCGTGACCGTCGATTTTCGGGCATCTATTCGCTGAATTTGTAAGTCGTATAGACCATGAACCGTGCGCCTTCTCGCCACGCATCGGGCGGCAGGCCGGCCTTGATCGAGAGATGGGACAATGTCTGTTCGCGCGTCCAGCACTGATCTATCGGCACCTCAGGCAGATAGGTGGCGTGATGGCCAGCTTTGGACAGGATTATGCCGTGGAGACCGGGGATGTATTTTTTATAGGTTTCGATCGGGCGCGGCGGCGTGGTGTAGATCGAGACCTCTATTTTGATTTTGTCGAACTCCGATTTTTGCAGCGGCCTGAAGCGCGGATCCTCGAACGCAGCTGCAACAGCCATCTCCTGAACTGTCCGCCATAATGGCTCATTGGAGACATGCCGTCCTATGCACCCCCTGAGCTCGCCGTTTTCCGTGAGTGTGACAAAAACGCCTCGCTTCTCAAGAAGTTTCTGGTCTTTCACATCGTAGTTAGGGAGCGGTTTGCCGTTAAGTTTTGCGAGTATGGCCTCTCGCGCGACTTTCAACAAAAATTGCCTCTCGGCCTGTGTGAGCAGTTCGTTTCGATAGACTGCGAAGGCCGTGTAACCCACGACTCTGGAGCTGTCGCCGGTCGTAGGCGCAGAGTTGTAGTATTTCAAAAATTCGATGCCAGAAGTGCCGAGCTTGTGGACGAGGAAAAGGCCGGCAGTCACGGGAAAAATTCCGCAGAGCTCATACTTTTTATCGAAATAGCCCCTATAAAGCTCAACCGGATCCATGGAGGCGATGGCATCGATGGTGACCTTATCCAGCCGCTCGCATGTCCGTATGTCGTGGTAATGGGAAAGGTCTGTGCTCATGATGATGAGGTAGTTTTTGCCCTTGAGCGCTCTGGCGAGCGCATCCGCAAAATCACGATAACGGCAGATCTCGCCCGTGTATCCCACAATTATCGGCAGAAGTTTGAAGTCACCGTTCAGTGCGACTTGAAGGAAGGGCAATTCGACCTCTATCGAGTGCTCCTTGACATGTGCCTGCCTGACAGTATCGACAACCCCATCTGCGATAAGTTGCTCAGCCAGCGCCGTGTCAACGGGGATTGTCCCAAGAGGGGTGCGATAGGCGGTGTAAGGTGCAACGGAGATCGTGCGCAGCGGATACCTGTGCGCTACGCCAAGAACTACGACGACATCGTAATGTTTCCCATAGACCTGTTTGAACGCCTCAGCAGCAACTGATCCGGAGTAACGATAGCCCGCATGTGGAGCGATGAGTGCGATGATGTTCCCGTAAATCTCATGTTGAGCCGCATCGTTCAACATTTTCCGCACGCTGTCATAGAGCACAGCGGAATCGCCTGGATAGAACATGTTGCTCACGGCAGGCGGCCTCACACCGCTGAACGCAATCGCCGAGAGGATTAGAAATTTCATCATTTTCTACCTCCTGCGTTGAGGAAATAATTGTGCATCCGAGTTAGACCAAGTTCAATCTCCAAACTTCCCCTTTTCGTCAAAAGCTAAATCCAGATACAAAATTGTGTCCTACATTGTTTAAAGGTCTCGGAGACGGTGATTGTTGATTTTTGAGGGAGACCATTCTTAAATTTTAGGTATTATGAGAGCATCAAGAACAGTTAGAGTTATGTTCATGATAATGCTGGTGGTGGCCGCCAATTGCGGCAGTTTATATAGGAATTCCGTTAGCAATGTATCCGACTGGAAGTCCTTGAGGAGTTCGCTCGGAGCGAACGATCGCATCTTGCTGCACCTAAAAGGGAACCGTGCGATTGTTACCACCGCGGACATGCTGGAGGTTTTAGACGATTCGGTGTGGATAAGAAGTGGAATCCTGATAACTCAGTGGACACCTATGACCCAAAAACAGATTTCTGACATGAAACTGCCCGCCAATGATGTCCTTTTCATCGAGTATAAGATGCCTCAAATAAGCAACAGATTGACATTTGCAAGGTCATTTATATGGGTTGGAATTGTGTCTTCTTTTGTGTTTACAGCTTCTTGCTTAACCAATCCTAAAGCGTGTTTCGGCTCCTGCCCCACTTTTTACAATGAAAAGGGCGACCTCGTGGCCGAAGGGTTCTCGCTTTCGATCATGAAATCGCTCGAGATGTGGGATTTAGATCGTATAGATGCTACTGTTGATAACGGCGTCGTGAGGTTGCTTATGAAAAACGAAGCGCTGGAGACCCATCTCGTCAGAAATGTCCGCCTCATCGCGGTGCCACGAAACGGCTACGAGGTTTACTTTGACCGCAAAAGCAAGTCTTTCATCAGGACAACTGAGGGGATTCCGCCATTTCAGTGCGAACATTGCGAACTCGACAGGGTTACAAAGGCTGATCATGTCGTTTATGTTTCTGAAGCTGACTCGAACGATCTTGCGAAGCGGGACACGCTCGTGTTCTACTTCAAAAATCCGGGAACCAGAAGGATTGCGCTGAACTTCAAGATGAGGAACTCGCTGCTGGGGACCCACATCATGTATGGCATCATGGGGCTTGCCGGTTACAGCTATTTCGACTCACTCAGGGCGTGGGATTCGCAATCTACGCTGGAAAGAACAAGGTTTTACTACTCGCTGCGTTCATGGAGCAAAATCGTGAAACCAGAGATTTATGTGAATTCAAAGCCGATAGCCTCCCTGCGGTATGAGGGGCCAATTGCGTTCGAGGACTTCACCGTCACATTCGATAATCCAGGAACCGACACCATAGCCGTCGAGTTCGCCGAGGTCAAAGGCGATTGGGAGATCGACAGGGTCACGCTTTCAGGTGTAGTTGGCACTGCCAGAGATCACATTCAGATTGACGCTCAGCTTCCCAAAAACCACGGCGACTATCTGGTAACATATCCCGGTGATACAGTGGCGCTTGAGTTCCCTGTCGGCGACGGGGATTATCAGTTTTTCCTCAAAACGAGGGGCTATTACTACGAGTGGCAAAGAGAGGGATGGATGAAGGACGCAAATCCTGAGCTCGCCTTTTATCTGCTGTTCCATCCAGATAGCGCTTACCGCTACTTTGCCAGATCCTACAAGGCAGGCGAACCCAATGCACGAGAGATATTCTTCAAATCGAGGATAAAGAAGGGAATGATAGCTTTTAAATAGGGAGGGAATCATGTTCACCCTGCTTCTCGTTTCAGCTCTGATCAGTCAAAGGGGAGTTGAAATTACTGATACTGAATTGGCGAATGAGTTGAAAAGCACTATGAGAGACTGGGGTTTTATCGCACAGGTGCAATACAGAGGTTGTAAGGACGAACTGAGGGGTTATTTGCTTGGTATAGATAATGATACGCTTTACCTATATTCCTGGCAGGGGAACAGGGAGATTGTCTACGCCATCAGCCAAAGGAATATAGAAAGTGTGAAAATCGACCTCACTAACCAGAGTTCCAAAAAAGAGATCGAGGACGAGATCAAAGTTATAACCTTAATAGGGGGCATCACTACTGTAACTCATGGATACCTTATGTCCATTACACTGCCGGGTTGGTTAATTATCGGTTTTATCGCATACGCTCTCATTGAGGACGCTCATAAATTTATAGCAGTTGATAAGGACAACATCGATGAGCTATCCAGATATGCGCTGTTTCACGACGGCATACCCAAATACTTCAAAGACAGGGTTAATCCTCATCCTTGCTTCTGGTGAAGGGAAATCAACGAGGTCAAGGCGGCGGGGCTTCGCCCCGCCGCCTTCATTAAATCTAAAATGGCCACAGCTTTTTAAGCCAATCCCATTTGTGCTTTTGCTTCTCCTGTTGCAACAAATTTGACAGCTGCTCGTCGAAAACCTCCGCCCCAACATATCCGATCTGCTTGAAATACAATTTCCCATCGGAATCGAATATGAAAGTGGTGGGCACACCGGGGATTTCACCGAATATCGGCTGTGTGACGACATCCCGTATGTTGACAAACTCAGGATACTTGATGCCATATTTTTCGATGCTTTCAGCAAGGGTGGAGCTGTCTGCCCGCGTAATGCCGATAAAATTGACGCCCTGAGGGTGATATTTTTTATACAGCTTGTTGATCTCAGGAAGCTCGTGCTGGCAGTGCGGACACCATGGCGACCAGAAGATCACGACAAGCGGCTTGCCCCTGAAGCTTGAAAACCATACGGTGTCGCCGCTTACGGTCACAAGCGCAAAATTCGCTGAATCTGCCATAAAAACGGCCGCTGTCATAAGACTGACCAACATCTCTTTCACCTCCTTATTTCAGGTTCAATTTATTTTATGGCCAAATGCGAAGTTTTACATGCATTTATTGGAGGGTTATAACTCTGTCGGCGTATCCCGGATCCCGGATAGCGGTCAATATCGTCTGTCCCGAAAACATCTGCAACAACTTCTCTATTTTACGATCGCCAAGGAGGCTAAGCGGCTCATCCAGCAGCAAAACGGGCTGTTCGCCGCGCTCATCTCTCCACACATCCCTTATGGTGAGGATCAGGCTCAAAACGAGCAGCCGTTTCTCGCCCTCTGAGGCCACTTCAGAGGCTGCATGGGCCGAGAGTTCTATCAGGTAGTCGTCCCTGTGAGGCCCAATCAGCGAAAACCCCCTCCTTATCTCCTCGCCGATCCTCTCGTTCATGACATCAAAATCAAGAGCCTCCACCGAAGGAACATACCGGATAGTCCCATCTGCCCCAATGAGATCGCTAACCATCTCCGAGAACCTTAGAGCTATCCTGTTTATGAACCCCTTGCGCGCCTCAATCAGCCTGTTGCCCACATCGATCAGTTTGCGGTTTATAACGCTCAGAACCTTATCGTCAGGCTCACTTTTTAGGATAAAATTCTTGTGTTCCAGGATATTTCGATATTCCAGCAAGGCTTCAAAGTAACCAGGAACAAATGTTGAAAGAAATCTGTCGAACCTCTTTCTGCGGAAGGAAGGAGGGCCATCGATCAGTTCGTGGTCGCGGTTTGACACCACAAAGGTTACAAATCTGGAAAACAGTTCCCTGTATGACTTTATCGGATGAGCATCTACCTCAACCTTTTTCCGCGTCTGGTTAAATGCGATCCTGATGTTGTGAGTGGTTATATTGTCCCTGACTGTGCCATCGATTATGAAAAACGGTTGTCCCCACCTTATGAGAGCCCTATCGTTCACCCCTCGAAATGATTTGGGGATAGAAAGATACGAGATTGCCTCAAGGAGGTTGGTTTTCCCCGCTCCATTCGGGCCAAGTATGAGGTTTATACCATCGGCAAAGCTGAATGAAACATCCGAAAAGTTTCTGAAATCCCTGAGCGCAATGTTTTCTATAAGCATGGAGTTGCGTTATTCGTATCGTAAAGCCTCTATGGGATTGAGTTTTGCTGCCTTTCGAGCGGGGTATATCCCGAAAAACAGGCCTATCACTATCGAGAAGCCGAGCCCGAGGAAAACGCTCCATAGAGGCGTGTGGGATGGGAGTGGCGTCAGTGCTGCAACGAGTTTCCCGAGTATGAACCCCAGAAGGACGCCGATCAGCCCGCCAATGGATGTCAGGATGATGGCTTCCAGCAGAAATTGGGCCAGTATCTCCCGCCTTTTCGCGCCCACAGCCATCCTGAGCCCGATCTCACGCGTGCGTTCTGTGACCGAGACGAGCATGATGTTCATGATGCCAATTCCGCCAACGAGGAGTGCAAGCGACGCAATACCTATCATGGCCAGAAAGATGCCTGAGGTGAGTTTGCGGTAGGTGGAAAGGAGCATCTGCTGCGTGTTGAGGCCGAAGTTGTCCTCCTCATCAAATCTCAGTCCCCTCCGCTCCCTGAGCAATGCCCTGATGTCGGACATCGCCTCTTCCATGGTGTATCCCGGTGCCACTCTGGCTATGATGCCGAGAGAGAACCATGTTCGATTTGCACGAAATCTGGTGTTCACAAGGTATTTTTCCGCCGTCGAAAGCGGAATTATGATGATGTTATCCAGATTGTTGCCCAAGAGCTGGCCCCGCTCCTTGAGGACACCGACAACTGTGAACTTCTGATTGCCGATCTGAATGGTTTGGCCGAGCGGATCCTCGCTCGGATCGAAAAGATTTTCGACATAGTATTGTCCTATGATGCAGACCCGTCTCCTGAAATCCTCATCCTGCTGCACCAGAGGCCTGCCGTAAGTGAGGGAATAGCCTGAAATCTCGATAATTCCAGGGGTGGCTCCCTGCAAATGTGCCTGATCAACGACATTCGTGCCCCTTTTCACCTTGAGGCTTGGCAGAGAACGATAAGCGACGACGAGATCAACCGATGGAAGCTGTTCGATCGCTTTTGCATCGTCGATAGTGAGGTCAGGCCTTCTGAAGATCTCACGCCATCTTCCACGCTGGCTGCCGCCGACGAAAAGCTGCCACTTGTATTTCTGAATGTAGATGATGTTTGATCCGATGCTCCCAAACAGCTTGTATGTGTAGTTGTTGATCCCCTCGATGATCGACATCATCGAAATAACGGTTGTAACGCCTATGATGACACCGAGCGTAGTTAGAATTGACCGCATTCTGTTGGCACGAAGTCCAATTGTAGCCGTCTTAAATGTGCTCAGGAGATCCATGATTACCTCCGCATAAGTTTGGGATTATGGTATCCCACAGGATGTTGAAATTCAAGCTAATGGGGGCATAACCAGTTTAAAATTTCAGGGGAACTTTTCTAACTGCCGTGAACGAAAATAGCGGTCAGCTGAAATATACACAAACGCCGAAATCAAGCTATGAAATTGTCAGAAAAGCTTTTTATATTCGGTAATGTCCAGTAACAACGCCATTCGTGAGCTGTTACAAGATCTCCACACCCAAAGAAATTCGACCTTTGAATCCCGCAATCGAAAACTGTGCGGGCGCCGAAGGCGCCCGCACCTCAATTTCGGCCTCTCGCAAGACCTACAAGTTGACTTAATGAAAATTTTATGTCACCCTCGATATTCTCGCTTATCATTTTCATCTTTAACTTCTTGAGTGCAGCCACAGAGACATAAGCTACGCTAACCTGTCCGAGTTTCGACTTTCCCGGTATGCCGTGAAAATCCGAGCCTCCGGTCTTTATCAGGCCGTATTTCTCCGCCAATCGGTAATACTCCATCACCTGTTCCGGTGTGTGCTCAGGATGCCATACCTCTATGCCGCGGATGTGACCATTTCGGGCGAGGAATTCCACATAGTCGGGCGTCGTAGATAGTCCCGGATGCGCGATAACAGGGATGCCTCCGGCTTTGTAAAGAAAAATTGTGCCTTCCACCGTCGGGAGTTTGTATTTGGGCACATAGGCGGGCGAATCAGCACCGATATATTTATCGAAAGCCTCTTGAATATCAGAGACATATCCTCTGTTCAGGATTGCCTGAGCTATGTGAGGGCGACCTATGCTGGCCGAATTGCCCGCTATCTCGATGACTTCATTAATGGTAATTTCAACGCCAAGATCTCTGAGTTTCGATATTATCTTTCGGGCTCGTTCCAGACGAATGCTCTGGAAGTGTCTCAATATCTCGATGAACTCCTTGTTATGGTAGTCGATGAAATAACCAAGCATGTGAATGTCGTTGCCGTTGTCCTCGGTTGACAGCTCTATGCCGGGGATCACCTCAACGCCGAACTCATGGCCAGCTGCGATGCCCTCCTCCAGGCCAGCGACCGTGTCGTGGTCAGTTATGGCGATGGCACGAAGCCCGATTTTATGTGCGAGCTCAACGAGCTGGCGCGGCTTAAGCCTGCCATCGGATGCAGTTGTGTGGGTATGAAGATCAACTCTGCCTATCATAGCATCTCCTTCGACACAAACGAAATGGCTTCGTCAAATTTGCGTTTAAAGCTGTTCTCCAGCTCGAGCACCTCTTCATCGATTTTCTGCCTGAAATCGCCATCTTTTATCGAGGCAAGATTTATCATCACATTCAGCTCTGCACCGAAAAAAGCAGCATGGAACTGGTAGGCGGCACTTCCTACATCGGTTATGGCGTTCTTGTTGCCGTATTCAGCTAAAATGAGCACATCATCAAGTCCTTCAAACACATGCCTCATGATTTTGAGCGGAGATTCAGCCGCCACCTTAAGCGCCTCCTGTATGGCCTCTTTCCTTTTTGCCTTCTCTTCGTCAGTAGATTTCGGCAACCGATAGGCCTCCATGACGCGGTTAAACGCCTCAGTATCCTCATCAATCATTCTCAAAGACTTCAGGAGTCCCTCTCTTGCACGGGAAAGAACCGGCTTAACCGTCTCCCAGCTCTTCTGATATTTTCTGCTCTTAAGAGTGAGACCTGCGACCATTGCGAGCAATGCGTAGCCCTGAGCTGCTGACAGCGCAGCTGCCGCACCTCCGCCCGGAGCGGGGGATGTGGAAGCGAGATCGAGCAGGAAGTCTTCCGCTGGCAGTTTCCCCTCCTCAATCCTCGACTCTATGAACTGATCAGGTTTGAAGTCCTCAAGTTTCAGGTAAAAATCTGCGACATCGACCAGAGCCTTTTGCGGTAGCAGACCCACGACTTCGGAACCAACTACTGGAACGCCAAATCTGTCGGCGTAAAGTTTTACCAGTTCGTAGGCGGCAAATATGGGCGTTTTCTCGTAGTCAATGAGGTTCATGGACACCTGAGTGATACCACGCTCTGCAAGCTCGAACCCAAGTGCACGCACGCCCATCAGCCCTCCGTTTCGAGCCCTAACCATCCTTGCTATCTTTTTCGCAATTTTGACATCAGATGTCCCAAGATTGACATTGTAGGCGATCAATATCTTCCTGACGCCGATGATGGTGGCGCCTGCCGTGGGGTGAAGTTCGGCCGGGCCATAGTCAGGAGCCCTGTCCGGGTCGGTCTTGACAAGCTCTTTGAGCTGTTCAAACTGGACTTTTTTACTCCTGATGTTGGGCAGATCCCGCCTTTCAGGCCTGTGAGCAGCCTCACCGTAGAGGTAAACCGGCACATTGAGCTCGTGGGATACCCTACGAGCAAGTTTTTCGGCGAGTTCGACACACTCGCCGATCGTAACATCTTTGAGCGGAACGAATGGCACGACATCAGCCGCTCCGATGCGCGGATGCTGCCCGGTGTGCTTATTAAGGTCTATCAGCTCAACGGCTTTGGCTATGCCGTTAAACGCCGCATCAAGGACGGATTCAGGTGGCCCGGCGATGGTCACGACCGAACGATTATGGTCGGGATCCATCTCGACATCCAGAAGTTTAACTCCGGGAATGGCAGTCATCGCCTCAACGATGGCGTCAACCACCTCCTTCCTTCTGCCTTCAGAAAAGTTTGGAACACATTCGACTATCTTCATTTCTCTCCTCCATATCTGCGTTAGCTACCCAATAAGATTACAAATAATTAGTGATGTTTTTCCACTTAAATGTTGAGCTAAGCCAATGCATTTTTATTTTGTTCTCTCCAAAATAACCACATACTCGTAACGCATCGTTACATCTGTTTTTCCAACCATGTTGCTGGGGCTATTCCTTTTAGGCATCCTTTTATTGGGGATTTCCCTAATCACAGTTTTTATGTGTATGAACCCATTTCGTTCAAAAAACTCTCTTGTTATCTCATCATTGGGTATCTCGAATCCCTTTACCCTTCTATTCCCTACCACATAAGCTACTATTCCACCTTTTTTTACCAGCTTAGCAACATTGTTTATCGATTTTTCATAATCAATATAAAAAGACACCACATCATACACTCTGTTATCATCCGTTTCCGCAATAAGAGACAGTATCTCATCAAGAGGTTCAAAGCCAAACTTCCTGAAAACTTTTCTTCTTATCCCACCCATGCATTTTTTGTCAACTTCATTCAATTCCTCGAACCCCAACCACTGGCTACTTAGCCGTGAAAATTGCCCGTAAGCAACAGTGGTTCTTGAATCTCCGTATGGTGGAGAAGTTACTATTATATCTACGCTTTCTGGAGGTAAAATATCTTCGGGCACTTCATAAACTGTGTTGAAATCGTAGATATTAGACTTCGCATCGTTATTCTTTAAGTGGATGTATTCTGCCATTCCACGCTTGTTTCTCGTTAATTTAGTGAGCATCACGGAAAAAACATCTGGGTTGAATTTTTCTATTTGTCTTTCGGTCATCCTATACAACTTAAACTCACTATTTCTTGTCAATGAGACATCCCTTACGGTTTCACTAAATGCCACCTTAAAAAAGTCCTGAACATCTTCATCATCAATTTTTTTCTCAATGTATTCCTTAATGATAGCAAGATAATATTTGGTATCCTCTTTAAACCAATAATCAATGTTTTTAAAATTCGGGATAGTTGGCTTAACTTCGTTTTTACCCAACAGTATTGAAAACATAAAGCTTTCAAAATCTTTAATGTAACCCTCTAACAACTCAACTGGAATAATTGTCGTTTTAACTTTCGCGATCAGCCGAGCCAATGGATTTATGTCCGTCCCGACAGCATCTATTCCTCTTAAATTGGCCTCAACTAATGAAGTCCCCGTTCCACAGTATGGATCAAATAGTAGTTTGGCCCCTTTTCCAAACTCATCTAAAATGCGTCCTGCAACCTGAGGAATCATCATTGCTGGATATGAGTGGAAACAGTGGGTATATTGTTTTGTATTTGCCGTCCTGAAATCCCATGTTTCATCTCTGTATTTTTTGATCTCCATTGTTTGCATTTTAGATGAGCCTCCTTTTATTTTCATAAAGTTCCGTTAAATATCTCTCTCTTACACGAAATGCAGTGCCTCTATTTCTGACCGCTCCGCTCTCTTTTAAATGCATTCTAATATCAATGCCTATAGACGAATCTTTGAATGCTTTTAAAAAACTGCGGGGACTTGGATTTGTTAATAGATAGGCCTCGTTATAATGAAAGTATTCTCTGCCCTGTTCAACTTTTCTATCAGCTATAACAAGCAATAGTCGGCTTAATTTAACCATAAATTTCCCCACCATAACATACACATCCCATGTGGCCAATTTCTCGCCTGTGTTTACATCAACTAAATAAATTATGTTCATGCTTTCATCTATATCTAAGGAAATTCCTTGGGGTATAGGTTTTCCATAAAACAAAGTGTTTTTTAGGGCATATCTCCCTTTTTCATCAATATATCCATACTTCTGGATAAATTCTTTCTGCTTTAAGTGCCAAACACCACGATTAAATGTGAAAAGCAGAGATTGTGAATCTCTTCTTATCGTTTTTATTTCAACTCTTCCTCCGACATCTGGTATAGGGATATTATTTTCTTGCAAGCCGAAAAGGGTTTCGAAAGTATATCCAATGCCCGTTGATCCACGCCTTAAGGAAGGTATAAACCCCTTATTCTCAATTTCTTGAAGCTTACTTATAATTTTATTCAGATTCATTTTAATTCTCTCCCATTTTCACGCCATCCATCTTTCAGAAGGGCGGAAATGATAAGGCTTTACATCCATGAGTGAAAGCAGGTTCAGGGCGAACGATGGGATAGGGGCACATTTTTCTCTGATGGCACAGCCATGGACATTCTGGAGACTGCTCTACTCAGGAGAAAAACTGTGTCAGGATGTCAAGCTAAGAGATGATGTATAAACCAAAGTGCGGCCGCCCTTCGGGCGGCCGCACAGATAGACCTATCACAACCGCTGCTATTTCTTCGGTTTCCTCACCCTCATGCCAACCTGATCGTCCCAAACAAGTGGCTCGTCAAATTTAGGCAGTGGCGCACCCGGCATATCCTTGATGGAAACACCATACTTCCAATCAGGCGGGCAGATAGCAATATACCTCGCAAAACCGCCTGTGCCACCTTTGGGTTTGGCATATCCGATGGCTATGAGACAGCCAGCCTCAGGCACCTGCCATAGATTGGTCACGCCCTCGGCCTGACAATAGCCATGGTGCATCAGCCAATACTCACCTTCAAGCGTGGGGGTCGTGTCTGTATCGAGAGGCTCATGACCGTGGAAAAGGATATGCCTCTGCTCGTGCAGGAACTTCAAAGCATCCAGCGAAACACCGGGAAACGGCTTCTCAGGTTTGACATTCGGCCATTTCTTGCTCCAATCGGAACGAACCATCACAACAGCGCCCTCTGGGATCCTGCCGTGTCTTGCTTCCCACTCTTTGATATCATCCACCGAAAGATGGTATCCAGGATTTTTCTTGACCTTTTCACTAATGTCTATGACCACCAGCGGCCTGATTGCGTATGTGGCAGGAAGCTCATCAATTGTCGGATAATAAGCATCCCAGTGAGCAGGCGGATCTAATTGAGTGCCATACTGATCTGTCGGCAGCCAATAAGCCGTCGCAACAAATCCGTGTTTCTCGTAGGTGAATACTTCTCCTTTCTTCGCATAGTCACCGAGGTCTTTTCCGGCTTTGGTCGGATAGAATTTCGCATGTCCAAATCCGGGCCAAACCGGGATGTCAGGCGTAAAGGCGTGGGTTAGGTCGATGTATTTGGCGTTTACGAAGTAGTCCTGATAGACCTTCCACAGATCGTAGTCCTTCGTCTTTGGGGTCTTTGACCCCATTGCGAGGAAGGCTACGCTTATTGCAGCCACCACCACAACACCGATTATTCCGTATTTACGCCTCATGTTAACCTCCTTTTTTTGTAAAAAAGCATTTATATCCTTACTATCATTTTCATCAAAAATCAAGAGGATTAAACCCACACAGCCAGTGTGGGTTTCAATTGTTGAACAATTGAAAAAAGCGGTTATATTAAGGGACATGAAAAGCAAAATTCTGATACTGTTTTGCGGCGGCACAATAATAATGAAAAAAGGTAAAGATGGGGCGCTCGTCCCGATAGAGGATAGAGACGACGCCATAAAAACCCTCATGAATCTCGAACCCCGTATCAAGGAATTGGCCGACATAGATCTCAAATTCATAGCCGACATGGACAGCACCAACATGACGCCTGCAGAGTGGGATCAAATCATCGACGCAATTGCGGAGAACTATGACAATTACGATGGCTTTGTTATCACACACGGCACTGACACCATGGCCTACACCGCATCAGCTCTGTCCATAGCCCTGCAAAACCTTGGCAAACCGGTGATACTCACAGGTTCACAGATACCTGCACTGGAACTTCACACGGATGCGCGTCGAAACTTTGTCAATGCCGTAAGGGTTGCCACAATGGACATCAGCGGGGTTTACATAGTTTTCGACGAGCGCATTATCCTTGGCGCAAGGGCAACGAAGGCGTCTGAATCCAAACTTGATGCGTTTCAGACTGTAAATGACTACGATGCAGGCGAGATACGCATCGACATTCAGTTAAGGCCTAATGTGCCCAGAAAGCATAACGGTAAACTGAAAGTCGTGAAGGGATTTGAACCCGACATCTTTGTTACATCGCTAACTCCTGGCCAGGATGTGAAAGATCTGGAATTCCTTTTAGATAACGATCGCATTCGAGGGATTATCATAAAGGCTTTTGGCACAGGAAATTTGCCCTACAACTTCGGGAATTTCTTCAAGAAAGCGCGGGAGAAAAAAGTTCCGATTGTGGTTACATCGCAGTGTCTTCATGGCATGACCAAAATGGAAGAGTATGATGTAGGAAAGAAAGCGCTGGAACTCGGCGCCATCGAAGGTCATGATCAAAGCCTTGAGATGCTTGCCGTCAAGTTGATGTGGGCTCTGAAACACCACGGCTACGAGGAGATCAAAGAGGTGATAAACACAAATTTTGTGGGGGAGCTCAAAAAGAGGAAACAGGCCAGAAAGCAATAGTAATACACAGATTGCATTGGGGGAAAGTTTATCTTTTCTCCGTGTGATCGGTGAAAAATTATGGCCGTGAATTTCAGGTTATTTTAAATAGCTGTTTCTGCAATCCGTTGAGGTGCAAAATGGCGCGCGTCAAAGGCAATCTCCCGAAAACATCAATTTCCCCCTGCAACGAAATCGTGATAATGGCCACTATTTGGGTTTAACATCCGCGGTCTCAGCACATTGCCACTCTATCTTGTCTCAAGGTAAACCAAATTCTAAATTTTATAACCTATTTTTTCTGAAGCTTTAGCATCTACTGGCTTTGTTAATTGTAAGCTCGACTTAGAGTATAATTATCCCCGCAACCGAATTTTGGAAATTTTAAAAAAGGAGCATAAACGATGGTTCCCAATCACAATGTTAGGATTGAAGAACTTAAAGAGATTGCAAGGAAACTTAGAATAGACATACTGAAGTCCATCACAGAAGCAGGCTCAGGTCATCCAGGTGGCTCTCTGTCCGCTATCGACATCCTCGTGGCGCTTTATTGGCGGGTCATGAAACATGACCCTGAGCGGCCAGACTGGCCTGATCGCGACAGGTTCGTGCTCTCCAAGGGGCATGCGGCGCCTGCCCTTTATGCGGTTCTTGCGGAATGGGGCTATTTTCCGAAAGATTGGCTCTGGACATTGAGGAAAGTGGATTCTCACCTTCAGGGGCATCCAAGCCGAAAGGACACACCGGGCGTCGAGGCGTCCACAGGGTCGCTCGGTCAGGGCTTCTCGGTGGCTGTGGGCATGGCTCTCGGCCTCAAAAACCATCCGTCCAAACCTCATGTCTATGTGATGTTGGGCGACGGAGAACTGGACGAAGGTCAAGTGTGGGAGGCTACCATGGCAGCCGCACATTACAAATTGGATAACCTGACAGCAATCCTCGATTTCAATGGCCTTCAGATAGATGGCCCTGTTGTCAAGGTCATGGATACCTCGCCAGTCGAAGAGAAGTTCAAAGCATTCAGATGGGAAGTCAAACTCATTGATGGACACGATTTTAACGAAATATTAAGCGGATTTGAATGGGCGAAATCCGTTAAAGGGAAGCCCGCCATGCTCATAGCAAAAACGATAAAAGGGAAGGGCGTATCGTTTATGGAAAACAAAGTTGAGTGGCACGGGAAAGCCCCTACGAGAGAGCAGCTTGAACAGGCACTTAAAGAGTTGGGTGCCATGTAAACAGGAGGTGGTGATATGCATCGCAAAATTTTATGGACTGCAGCGGCAGCAATTGCGCTCTCAGTTATAGTTTTTGCTGTTTCTGGCTGCAAAAAGAACGAACCTCAGGCTAAATGGACCATCATAGCTTATCTGGATGGCAACAACAATCTCGACTATAGCAACAACGGCGCATCTTATGTGATCGAAGACGCACAGAGCCTTGAGAAGGTGGGCAGCACGGATGAGGTCAACATCATAGCCGCTGTCGGCGCGCTGAAAACAGGCGGTGTCGTGAGGTATTATCACATTGAGCATTACGATAATGAGCTTCCAGACTCGCTGAGTTCGACCGTTCTTAAAACACTTGGGACTTCAGACATGTCCGATTACAGGACGCTTCAGGACTTCATAAAGTATGCCGTAGCGAATTACCCGGCCGACCATTACATGCTTCTTCTGGACGATCACGGAGGCGGATGGCGTGGATGCTGTCTCGACGAGCAGAACGGTGGTGGTCGCATGATGTCACTGACTTCGATCAAGGAGGCGCTTCAGGGAGCCAATGTCCACTTTGACTTGATCGTTTTTCACGCATGCCTCATGGGACAGGCTGAGGTGGCTTATCAGCTTAAGGACTTCACTGACTACATGGTCGCATCCGAGTTCTCCATGCCAATGCAGTCGGTACTCAATGCACCTGAGTGGCTCGGTGCGCTTACCAGCAATCCGGACATGACGGCGGGCGATCTTGCCAGCAGAATCGTGCAGGCAGTTTATAACGCAGGCAGAAACCTCGGAAAAGTTGTCCACATGGCAGCGGTAAAGACATCGGAAATGAACAGACTGGCCTCGAGGATTGGCAATCTCGGCTCAAGGATCTCTGATAATGCAGGAAATCACTGGAACGAGGTTGTTGATGCGTGGGGCCATACTCATTACACCCAGTATGACGACCCGACATTTGTTGACCTCAGGGAATTCGCTGTCAACCTGAAACAGGAGCCAAACATAGGCAATAACCCCTCAATTGCCGCGGCAGCCGACTCGATCATAGAGGCCATGAACGACGCCGTGACAATAACGATGACGAACGCGCCGGGGCTCACAAGGGGCGGCCTCACAATCTACCTCCCATCGAACAGGCAGGATTTCGACTCGACCAACTATGCCCGTATTGATTTCACATCTACCCACTGGATCAACTTCATAAGTCAGTTCATTCAGCACGCAGGCGGTGGCGGTGGTGGCGGCGGTGGTGATCAGATCACACTAACTGGCACAATTCACGCTTATGGAAACGAGACGCAGTATGTGGCACATGCGATATTCAGCCATGACGATACACCTGACAACAACGATCCAGACATAACTGGCCCTCAAGTCAATGCTGGCAACATAAATGTTACATTTGATGTGCCTGATGGCTACGGAGATGGCGATTTCGTGCTGTTCTACTTCATTGGAACCACATGCATGGACATAGATAACGACGGCAATAATGATGATGTCTGGATCGGGTTCTATCCGGAACCAGACAATCAGGGGAATCTTCGTATGACCCCGCTTCAGGCCAATTACAATGCCGGCACGATAGAGGCCTATTACTACATACAGGACGCTTGCGGTGGCGGGAAATTCGACATTCTCGGTCTTAAGCCTTTGAGGAATAAGTAACAACCGAGGGGCGGCGAATACGCCGCCCCTTTTCAATCATGGAAGTCAAAATCGGGACATGCGGCTTTCCGGTAGCCAAAAGTAAGCTCTACCAATCCGTGGATGTCATTGAAGTCCAACAGATATTCTACAAATTCCCCTCGCGGGAAACCGTCAAGAAGTGGCGAAAGGACGCCCCTAAAAATGTGGAATTCACCGTCAAGGCCTCACAACTGATAACACATCTTCCCACCAGTCCCACCTATCGGAAAGCGGGAATTGAAGTGCCTGAAAGCCTCAAGGACAAGTTGGGATTTTTCAGGCCTACAAGGGAGGTCTTTGAGGCATGGGAACGGACGCTCGAATATGCCGCTTTGCTTCACGCAGAAATCATAATCTTTCAGACACCGGCCTCGTTCAAACCAACTAAAGAAAACATCCGCAACCTCCTGACATTTTTCGAGGAAGTGTCCCATTACGGAGTGATAACGGGATGGGAACCAAGAGGAAACTGGGACGATGAGCTCCTGCTCGACATTTTCACGAAAATTGACAGCGTCCATGTCGTCGATCCATTCAAAAATGAGCCTGTTTATGGCGAAATCGCCTATTTCAGGCTTCACGGCAGGGGCAAAGGCTACAAATGGGATTATTCGGAGGAGGAATTAAATCAGCTTGCAGAAAAGCTGCTGGACGATAGGCCAAACTATGTGCTTTTCAACAACACGAAGATGTTTAAAAACGCTGTGGAATTCAAAGAGTTAATCAATAGACGATTTTGAAGATGTCAGAAAAGCTCCATCTGTTTCGAGGCTCTCCTTTTCGTAACCTTTTTCTTTTGGGGAGCAGTTTTTTCCCCATCGGAAATCGGTCTTGCCGACGCAAACAGGTCTCCTTCTGAGAGTGATGGCTGCAACTTATCCGTGTCGATTATGATGCTGACCTTTCCGTAAACCCCATCATAGCCGGGTTCGACATGAACTTTCCCCTCTCTCATGTTCTCGATGGCAGTTGCAATGAGCCTACCCGAAATCCGCTCTATCTTTTCGATCGGCGTCTCAAGGAGGATTTCGAGTTCGGGCCCAAGTGTATTCAACATCTTCTCGTATTCGGCCATGACCTTCTTTGAGGTTTTACCCACCTTCATGACATCTGAGATTATCTCGTTCAGCGGCACGAGGTGTTTAAACGGTATGGCATCAGGAGGACGATAGCCCTCAGGCCTATCAGCAAGGAGTTCTACCCTGTGAAGCACTCCGACGGTCAACGGCCTTCCGCACACAGGGCAGATATTGCTGTTGGCAATTGTCTCTCTCGGATGATACCTCACGCCACAGATGCGGTGGCCATCATAATGGTATTTGCCCTCTTCAGGGAAAAACTCTATGGTAAACAGGAACTTGCTCCTGTCCTTTTCGTAAAGAACCCGCTTTAGCTCGAAATAATCCAACGGTTCTGAGAACACATTGGCTTCTCTGCCAAGCCTTGACGGGGAATGCGCATCTGAGTTCGATACAAGCACATACCTGTCGAGCTCAGAGATCCTCCAGTTCATCGGAGGATCCGACGACAAGCCGGTCTCCATGGCTATGGGCTCATTGACATAGTCTCCGAAAGCCTCTTCAACGGAATCATATCCGGAATTTGCGCCATACAACGAATACCACGGCGTCCAGATATGAGCGGGGATGATCATTATGTCTTCGGACACCTCCCTGACCATCTCCACCATTTTGCGGATGTTAAGTCCGAATGTTGGCCTGCCGTCAGCCACGAGATCGCCGTAGGGCGCAAGTTTAACTGCCAGCTTATCGACGCTCTCGAAGTCAGGGAAGAGCAGGACAAGGTGTATCCTCCGCACCTTGCCGTTGTCGCTGTAAATGTGCGATGTCTCGCCGGACAGAACAAAATCGACTCCGCCGTAAGTGAAGACGCCGGGGGACTTGACCGAAAGTTTTTCATGCAGCTCCTTTCTCCATAGCGGATGCAGAATATCGCCTGTGCCGACAAGGGAGATCCCCTTGATCCTCGCGTAACGGGCTATGCCATCGATGTTCATGTCCCGGGATGTGGCCCGTGAGTAGTGAGAGTGTATGTGAAGGTCTGCGATGTAGTATCTCATGGTTCACCTCGCAACAAACATGACCCTCATGTTTTGTTCAGAAGCTGGCAACCGTGTAAGGTGCTGGAAAGCATAAACCTCACTGAAACCAGCCTTGCGCAGCAATCGTTTTATCGTCGAGATCTTGTAGCCCCTTTCGATATGAATTTCATCAATTCTCCTATAAGTTTTCTTATCGACAGGGACAAAAAGGGTTATATGGAGTTCGGAAATCCTTTTCCTGTGGAAGAAGCGAGTCCGCCATATAGAAACCAGATTCCCTTGTTCCCGCACCCTGATTTTATCACTCCAGTAATTTTCGAGTGCATAAATCGTGTTCAGGTCAAAAAGGAAAGGCGCTTTGTGCTTCAGATGCTCGTAAACCGCCGAAAACGCTGAGAGCAGTTCCCCTTCAGTGGTTATGTTGTTAAGGCTGTCGAATAGAGATATGGCAGCGTCGAACGGCTCTTCATCATCCAGAGTGAAATTTCTTGCGTCTCCGTGATAAAATCTGACATTTTCCATGTTTTTTGCTTTTTCCCTCGCAACCTTGAGCATATCTCTGGACGAATCTACTCCAACCACCTCATAGCCGCGATTCGCAAGGATAAGAGTGGGATTACCTGTGCCACAACCAACATCAAGTATTCTCTTTGGAGACACATTGAAAAGCTCAAAAAGCTCCTCTATGTAATCGACCCAGAGCTCATAGTTTATGTCCTGCATCAACTGATCGTAATATGGCGCAATGCTTGTAAAAGATTGATCAAATGTCATCGCATATCCCCTTAAATTTTTCATAAAGGCCAATCGTCGGGCTCGATGGAAATTTTAAGCCATCCTGATTGCGGATGGCGCTCAACAGGTTTCTGCCCGTCCAAAAGCTCAATCTTGATTTCGTAATTTTTACGGTTACTGAGCAGCTTCAGTGGGACAGCCACCTCCAGGACATCGGCAAGCCCCATTTTCAAATCTTCCTCCCTGCCTCCGCATCTGCATATCGCCCGCTCGTTGTTGATGATCAGCTCCGCATCAACATCCTTAAAGATAACCTTCAGGGCATTGGCTCCCAACAGTTCCGTCATAGGTCGATCCGCTTGAAACATGAAATAAAGGTTATCGCTATCGGCACCAAACATCAACGAGCGCAGGACAAGTTCGCCGGGCATCATCGTGCCTGCCCATCCCCTTGTAAAATCGACTGTTCCAGCGTAAAGCCACTCAAAATAGCTTGAGACTTTTCCATCAAGTCGGGGATGGATCTCACCACTCGGATTAAATACCGGCTCCTCCCCCTTCTGTATAGGCTCATCTAAAATATCAGGTGCTTTGACGCCCCTGAGTTCAAACGCGCGTTTCAGGTGTTCTCTGAAAACCTGATCGAAAAGCGCACCGTAGGGGTTGCCCACATCGCCATACCACCAGAACCAGTCCGAGCCTTCGGCGGCCATAAACTCGGAAGCGGCCGCGTCGAAGCTATCCAGCGAACCGAACTCCTCTCTCGCCACATGCAACACCTCCCACGCCCTGTTTTTGGCCGAATTGCCTATCCACATCGAAAAATCACTCCTTATCCACGAGCCGGGAAACAGCCTCTCAAGTTCAACAACCTCATCATCGCCGACATCCGACGGTGTGATCAGGTCAAAATCATTTTTCAGCCTATCATACAGGAGCTCGAGGAAATCGAGCCCCCCGTTGGGGTAACCGGGCCACGGGTTTTCGCCGTCGAGTATGATCGAGACGACGGGGTTAGGCCTGGCTCGCCTGATGTCCTCGAGATGCATGATAAAGTCATCGACTGCCTTTTCCGCCTTCATTTTCTGGTAGGTAAACCCGATGGCATCGGACAACCCGTGATCCCTGAAGAACATTCTAACGCCTCTAAACTTATAGACTCTGTGTGGATCATCCATGCCGCTCCGCCTAAGTATTCCCTCATCGGTTGCGATCCATTTTACGCCGTATTTCGAGAACACGGAGACAGCATCTTCCGACACGCTGCCCTCGGCTGGCCACATGCCGTTAACTCGATACCCTCGCTCCTTCATGAAATCGAGTGCCGTTTCGACATGCAGCTCAGCATCTTCAGGGTGACGAAAGTCCACTTTAGGCATCGGCGCATCGGGCATGGAAACTTTAGCCACATGAATGTCTATCAGGAGAGGCAATATTGGATGGTAGAACGGGGTTGTTGACACCTCGATGACGCCTTCGGCCTCAAGCTCACGGTAAAGTTTGAGCGTCTTTCCGATAATCTCCGACGCTATCCCGAACACCTCGGCCTTGTCGTATTCGGAAAAGTTCTTGCCTTTTGAGACGAGGCGCTTCACGCGCTCATCCTCTCTGTGGTAGAAAGCGCTGAGCTGTGCGAGAATCCAATAGACCTGAATGTCCCTGTATTCCTGCACGGATAACTTGTAGTTCCGCCTGCTCCACAACGCTGCAAATTCGGGATATGGCTTGATGAAGTTTTCGTAATTCATCGAAAAGAAATTCTGTCTGATGAAGTCCCGTTCCCTCTCGGACAGCTGCTCGGCTGGTTTAAGGAAGTGCTTAATCCACAGATCGTTGGCCTTACCTGCGCGGTAATCCTCCAATTGTAGGATAAGCGAAGGGACAAGGTTGAATGTAACGCGCGCGCGTGCCCTTCTGACCATCTCGATCATATCGTAATATTCGCGTATCCCGTGAACAAAGACCCATGGCATCGGGTAAAATCTGGCGCCGCTCTCATCCCTGTTAATTCCATACATCGGCTGATGCATGTGCCATAAGATCATCACTCGCATCAAAACCCCCTTGCAAAAAGGGATCTCAAAGACTGCTGAACGATTTGGTTAACAGCCTTTTTGATCGCATCTGTCTCACTTTCAGAGGACTCATCGTATGTGCCCCAACCGGTAAATCTGCCATTCATGTAAGCGGAATCGGCCTGAACATCGAAGAAAGTGATGTTTGCGGTCACCGTGATCTTGTAACCTGTGACATTTCCGCTCTCGTCGTAGATGAAAGGATCTTTTCGATAGCCTGTGATTTCACCGTCTATCCGCATTGCGGCCTTCTCGGGATCCACTATGGTCAACCTGCCGTCACTTTTTATGGCTTCAATAAATGCCTCGGTGACTTGATCTTCAATCCCGTATTGGATCGTTCTGTTTTTGAATACGGTCACCGTCACATCCTTAAGTCTCGATGGGAAAAATCCGGAAAATGAGTAGATACACCCCGAAGTTGCCACGAACAACGCAAATAAGATTCCAATTTTCAGGTATTTTCTCATAGTTTTCTGTAAAGGTTGTAGAGAGCCACGCCTATCAGAATAGCACCGGCCGCCACTGCGCCCACAAGCCCAGCCGCAACGAAAACCGTCACGATTACGCCTGCGATAAGGACACCGAGACTTATCGCTATCACCGAGTATTTGAACGGGATGTCGAAAAGGAACGCCGCAAATGCGCCCGTCCATGCCCCTGTGCCCGGCAACGGGATAGCAACGAACAGCATCAATCCGAGTGCCTCGTATTTCTCAACCACTTTTCCCTTTCGGCGTGTCCGTTCCAGTATCCAATCGAAGATCCGTTTGAACAGAGGGATTTTCTCTGCGAGCCTGTGTGCCGGCTCTATCAGGATGAGAAGCGGCACCACAGCCAGAAGATTTCCAACAATGGCCACAGCAAAGGCCTTCAAAGGAGAAAGTCCGTATCCCCACACTCCAAGTGGGATTGCACCTCTGAGCTCCGAAATCGGCGCCATGGAAAGCAAAAATACTTTCAAAACGGGATTCATAAGTCACACCTCAATCTATTTTAGCATCAGATTTTAATGCCTTGAGAGGAGTTTTTCAGTCTTTCAATGAATTGCCTTGGCATCAACAGGATAAGAAATCGGGATGTAATACACCTAAACTACTCCGATTGCCAAGACACGGAAGCATCTCCAAATGAGATTTTCACCTGTGGTTCAACGAGCTATCTACCCAAACCCGTTTATATCCATTAAAATAGGCGGCCATGAAGTGGAGTAAAGCATTTATACCGACATTGAAGGAGGATCCGAAGGAGGCTGAGACGCCATCGCATCGCCTGCTCCTGAGAGCGGGTTATGTAAGGCAGCATCAGAGCGGAGTTTACATATTCCTGCCTCTCGGCTGGCGTTCAATGCTCAAGATCATGTCAATCATACGCGAGGAAATGGATGCGATAGGTGCTCAAGAGATGCTGTTGCCGGCGTTGACATCTGCAAAACTGTGGGAAGAGTCCGGAAGATGGGAGGCTTTTGGCGACGACATGTTCCGACTGAAAGACAGGAAAGACCATGACATGGCGCTTGCACCCACTCATGAGGAAGTTATGACGGATCTTGCAAGAGTTTATCTCAGAAGTTACCGCGACTTACCACAGATATGGTATCAGATGCAGACCAAGTTCAGGGATGAACCGCGACCACGAGCCGGCATTCTGAGGGTCCGTGAATTTATCATGAAGGACTCCTACAGTTTTGACGCCACATGGGAGGGGCTTGATAAGAGCTATGACCTTCACAGAAAAGCCTACATGAAGATTTTTGACAGATGTGGCCTTAAATACACGATTGTCAAGGCATCGAGTGGGTTGATGGGCGGAAGTCAGTCCGAGGAGTTCATGGTAGTGGCTCAGTCGGGTGAGGACAGACTTGCTATATGCGAAAACTGCGGTTATGCCGCCAATGTTGAGGTCGCCGAGGCCACTGCACAGCCTGCCCCCGAAAGTCCGTTCTCGAAGAAAGAAAAAGTTTACACGCCCGATGTGCGGAGCGTGGAGGAAGTCTCTTCGTTCCTGAATGTGAGCCCTGCACTCATCGTCAAAAGCCTGTTGTATGTCGTTGGTGACAGGTGGGTTCTTGTTATGGTGAGGGGCGACCATGAGGTCAACGAGGCCAAACTTGCGAAAGTGCTCGGACCGGAAGCCAGAATGGCCACACCGGATGAAGTCCTCGGCAAGTTTGGCGTGCCTGTGGGATTTGTCGGCCCGCTCAACATCGGTGTGGATGAAATAGTTGCAGATAAGGCAATAGAAGGCATGAAAGGCGTCGTAGTTGGCGCAAATGAGGAAGAACACCACATCGTCGGCGTGGATATAGATGGAGATGTGGAAGTCAGCAGGTATGCCGACATCCGCACGGTAGTCGAAGGCGACAGGTGTCCCAACTGTGGTTCTCCGATCAAGATCAGCAATGCGATCGAAATCGGTCACATCTTCAAACTTGGAACCAAATACTCGGAATCTATGGGTGCATACTTCACCGACAAAGATGGCAATCGCAAGCCTATCATAATGGGCAGTTATGGCATCGGCGTGGGACGAATTCTTGCAGTCGCAGCCGAACTCTACCACGACGAAAACGGAATGTCCCTGCCGATCACCATCGCGCCTTATGAGCTCGACATCATCGAGATAGATCCGAAGAAGACATCGAAACTTACATCCGACCTGTATCGAAAACTACTCGAAGCAGGCATCGATGTCATCTGGGACGATCGTGAGGCCACTGCCGGATTTAAGTTCAAGGATGCCGACCTTATCGGTTACCCGCTCAGACTGGTGATCAGCCCACGCAAGGTCAAGGATAACCTCGTTGAGCTCCAATTTAGACGGGACGGTAGCAGAATTGACATCCCCATAAGTTCGGCAGTCAAAAAAATCGCAGAAATTGTGTCCGGAATGAGGGAGAAAGCCAGTCGGTAATCGTTTTTTGTCGATTTGACCATCTCACGGGCTTCCGAAATGGAAGCCCGTTTTTATTTTGAAGATTTTGAAACTGATCTGCTTTAACATTTCAGAGTATTTCCATGGAGGTGCTGCCATGTTTAATATCTTTTTGATGGTCATAGGGATACCGATTATAAACGAAGTCATGGCGAACCCGATGGGCACTGAGAGCGGCAGCGGTTCGCCGGGGGACAGAAACGAATTTGTCGAGATCTATAACCTAAGTGACTCGCCAGTCGATATGGCAAACTATTTTCTCGCAGACAGGGTAGAGACCGACGAGATCGTTCCATTCCCTGACTCATCGATAACCGATCTCTATCCCGGAACGGTTGTGTCAACCGTCATTCCACCTGGCGGTTACGGCCTGATACTGGATCGGGAATACACGGAACAAGGGAATGGTCAGTATCCTCAGCCATACGATATCCCATCGGGGGCGGTTTTGATGTCAACGGGCGACACGGACATCGGGAACGGGCTCTCCAATTCGGACAGCCTGTGGCTCATAGGGCCGAGTGGGGTCGTCGTGGACATCTATCCTGCACCTGTAAGGCCTCCAGATGGCGTATCAGTAGAACGGAGGGAACCGGAAAACGACATCTGGATGTTGTCACGCAGCGGCTGCACGCCCGGCTACCGCAATTCAGTCTATGTCCTGATAGATCTTGCCGTTGTGCCTCAGTCGTTCCATATCGATCCATCTTTTCCAATCCCTGGTGATGATGTGGAGCTGTCTTTCAATGTATTGAACTACGGTATCGACGACATTCAGGGATTCTGGGCATTTGTTGCAAATGGGTCGGATACAACTCGATTGTATATCGACTCCGTGATCGCATCTTACGACACCGTTGATGTCCGGATGTTTATAGGCAATTTCGATGTCGAGGGCTTTTTCATGCTATCGGTTGGCGTCAGGTGCGAGAACGATGAGGACACATCCAACAACGCTGAGGAGATCGGCATAAGCATAGGCGTTTCCCCTGTAGTCATAAACGAAATAAGTTATTCAGGACCGATCGAATGGGTTGAGCTTTACAACCACGGCGAAACTCCTTTCCCTA
>WGAI01000069.1 GCA_015489175.1 Caldifarciminota bacterium
TCATTTCGCTGGTCGCCGCTCTCGGGATTGCCGCTAAACCCTTTGTGCAGCCCCTGATAAAGCTGATCACATCGACATTGAGGGTGCCTTCAGGCACTATTGCAGGTGCCGTTTACATGTTATGGCCAGTGCTCGCCGTGTCGTTGACGCAAAAGGTTGGTTCAGCCACGCTTTTGAGCTTCGTTCAGGCATTTATCGCATATCTGATAGGGTTTGGCGCGCATGGTATCGCAAACCTGCCTGCCTACCTGTTGCCCGGCATGGCAATCGACTTCGTGTTCCTCATATCAAGGGACGATGGCTCAAACTATGTTGTTGGCGCTGTTGCAGGTGCACTGGGCAACGGCATTGGGGTGATGATCATTAACCTGATACTTTTCAGAATTCCCACCATCGCTTTGACTATAGCTGTTCTGACGGGCATGTTATCCGGTGCGGTTGGTGGCGCAGCGGCAATCTTTGTCGGAAAAGAGATAAGGAGGTATCAGCCATGAACGTGCTCTTTGCCATCATCATGGGATTTTGGGTTATAAATGGAAGCGATACGCTGTCGGTATCGCTTGATACATTGCCGCATGACACTATAACCCTGAAATTCGGCAAATACCTGCACCTGTCCGGTGTCAAGGTGAAGGAGCTTATCGACACAGCATCCGCCATCGAGATGATGGCCGAAGATGGGTATCACATCATTGCGCCGCTTGAGCTGGTTGAGCGGAATGGGCTGTTGTTCGCCGATTCGATCGACGGTAAGCCATTGAATGTCAAAAAATACGGAACTGTCTTCGTTGTGCCACTGGATACCGCTGCAAGATACAGGATGTTTGCCGTCAAAAAGCTCAGGTGGATCAAAGCCGTGTCGTGGCCGTTCTCGAGGCTTCCGATGAAAGTTTACGCATCGAACGAGCAGGAATGGATAAAAGTGCTCAAACATGTCCCTGACTCGCAAATTGTGATGTTGATCGCATGTGACAGCATGAAATTGGCGTTCCCCGCTGCATTCTTCAAATCCTACGAGTTCGTTCATGACAGCGGCACGGTGGGCGAGTTCGTTGACTTCAAGCCATACAGGATGAGAGGCCTCCTGAACATAAGCGATCCATTGTGGCTGATAATCGACACATCGGTCGCTTACGCACTTAATTACTCGCCGAAACTCGTCTTTGGTGATACTGTCTCAGTCGCAACCCTTTTGAAGGTAATCGATTACGATGCACCTGAGCGATACAGGTTCAAGGTTGGAGATCGGATATTCGATTTTGACGATCTAAAATCGCTCCACATCGCCTCTGAAGGTGAGAAATCCTATTTTAAGGGTGACGGGGTAAAATCGAGGGAGTTGATTTTAATTCCGCACAAGAATGGAGATAAAAGCCCTTAATTACACCTTCCCTGACGGTACCCATGTCCTGAAATCGGTCAACCTGAAAGTTGATGATGGGCAGGCAGTTTTCGTTTACGGTTTGAACGGTTCAGGGAAATCCACGCTTGCGCTGGCAGCAGCTGGTATCGTCGAGAAGCTGCACGGCGGGACACTGAGCGGTAGGGTGATGGTCAGCGGACGCAATGTGCTGGAAATGGAACCATCGGAGCGCGTTTCAAAAGTCGGTCTCCTCATGCAACATCCTGAAACTCAGGTTTTTTTCTCTACATTGAGGGATGAGTTGTCGTTTGTTCTCGAAAATGCGGGCTTTGATGAACGCGATGCGAGAGCACGAACAGATGAGCTTTTGAAGCGTGTAGAGCTCCTGTCCCGCGCCGATGACCCACCTGAAAGCCTGTCTCAAGGGCAAAAACAGCTTTTATCACTCTGTGTCGCTATTGCTGCACATCCCCGTCTCCTGATACTGGATGAGCCAGATGCTTTTCTCGATCCGAAGGCCGAAAAGGTATTGTGGGAACTGGTCAGAATGGAGAAAGAGCGGGGGGCATCGGTTCTGATCTTCGGCAGCTGGCCGTCACCGCCTGAGATAACCGATGCCACATACACGCTCGTGGATGGGGAACTGTATCATGGATTGCCTGAGTCGAAGCGGATTTGGGTCGATGTCCCGTCAGGTCATCACGAAACCCCTGTTTTTCAGGTCAAAGAACTCCATCACAGTGCAGGCGATAGGACGATCGACATAAATTCAATGGAAATCGCTGGCGGGATAACGCTTTTGCTAGGGCCGACCGGTTCGGGTAAGACCACATTGACACGCTTTTTGGTAGGTCTGGATAATCCGTCTTCAGGCAAGATATTGTTGATGGGCAAGGACATCTCCGAAATGAGGCTGTCCGAGATTGGAAAACACATCGGATACCTCTTTCAAGTGCCTGAATACCAGCTTGTCGGGCGCACTGTGGAGGAGGAGATAGCGATATCGATGAAGGCAAGGGGCACATTTTCAACTTCAAAGCTTTCCGATGTCCTGGATATGTTTCAACTTTCACGCTACCGAAACAGGTTTCCGCTTAACCTTAGTGGAGGCGAGATGAAGCGTGTCGCAATGGCATCAGTGTTCGCAACAGAGCCAATGTATCTCGTTATGGATGAACCTGAGGCGAACCTTGATCCCGTTCAGCTGGCTAACTTTGCGTCGATTTTGGGTTCAACGCTGACGAAAATTCACGGGGCACTCATAACCTCGCCCATGAAAAGCCGACTTGAATTTAGAGGAGATACTCGGGAAATCAGGCTATGAAATTTGATTCAAGGACAAAGGTCCTTATCACTGCGATCTTTTCGACTGCTGCGATTCTGCTGAACGACCCGATAAGGCTGTCCTTTGTGCTGCTTGCCTCGGCCGCTGCCGTCCGAGTTGTCGGAGTTAACCCTCTGAACGGCATAAGGAGGTTGAAAGAGCTATTTTACCTTTTCCTGACGATGGCGATACTCCAGAACATATTTGCTCCGCGCGGGGCGCCGATTTTGACCCTATTCGGGCATCCTATTCTCTTCAAAACGAGCCTCATGAACGCAACAAGCACGGTCATAAGGGTTACGATCATCATAATAACCGGTTATCTGCTGATAGCGCTTGGGGAACGGGAATTCATAAGGGCGATGGTTTTTTTCGGCGTGCCAGATGTGATTTTACTCATGACGATCATTGGATTCAGGTTCATTCCAATCATAAGGAACGAAATTCGGGATATGTTAAACTCATTGATGCTGAGAGGAATTGAGCCTAACGACATGAAGTTGAAGGAGAGGGCATCTTTCTATTTAAATTTGACCATCCCGCTTGTTTTCAACACACTTAAGCGTGCCAGAGACATCGCCGCTGTCCTTGAAGCGCGCGGATTTAGATCCAGCAACAGGAGGAAGGTCAGGTTTGAGCGTTTCAGGCTGTCCGATTGGCTTGTAATAATTCTCTCTCTGGCAGTAACGATTTGTATCGCTGCCATACCATGAAGTCCATACACGCCACCGCCTGTGTTGCATTCTGGGAGGTGGTGGTTAGCGATAGCCTTGAAATGAGGTTCGAGTTGCGACCGTTTACTCATTGTTTTTCTCCTCCTTTTTCGCTATACCCCAAAAATTGAAAAAAATGGTTTGTTTTCTTCATAATTCGATTACAGAACAGGAGTGGATATGAAAATGTTGGCAGGAGCGATAATCATGGCTTTGATAACGATGGGAGAGCATGTGACGGATAAAGCTGTGTTCATAGATGTGAACACGGGACAGCTCATGACGGCCGAGCAGGTGGCAGATGCTGTGTCCGACTACGATGTAATTTTCTTCGGCGAACACCACGATGCAAAGGTGTCGCACGATGCTGAACTTGCGCTTTTGAAGGCACTTTATGAAAAATACCACAAGGTAGCGCTCGGAATGGAGATGTTCGAGCGCGATGTGCAGCCCTTGCTTGACGCCTATCTCAAAGGTAGCATAAGTGAGGCTGAATTTCTCAAAGACTCAAGGCCATGGCCCAACTATGAGACGGATTATCGGCCGATGGTGGAGTTCGCTCGCGAGCATGGACTGCCTGTGATCGGCACCAATGTGCCGCGTTACATCGCAAGCGGCGTGGCGAAGAACGATACCGCATTCCTTTCCACCCTATCGGACACAGAAAAACAATGGATTGCCTCGAAGATTTACTACGATTCGCCTGATTATCACGAAAGGTTTGCAGAGGCAATGCGGGAGTTTCGGCACATGTCGGACAGTGGCGGAAACAAGGTCATTGAACAGTTTTATCGTGCTCAGTGCCTCAAGGATGCGACGATGGCCGAATCGATAATCAGGTTTATGAAAAAACATCCCGATTACAAGATGTTGCATGTCAACGGCGGTTTCCACTCGGACTACCATCTCGGAATTGTCTATCAGCTGAAAAAGATGGCGCCTGACCTGAAAGTTGTGGTGATCTCGACTGTGTCTTCTCCTGACGATAAGGCTGGGGATTACCTCATCATCGACAGGCGCACATCGGAATCCGATGAGAAGAAGTAAACGCTGGCTCTGGCTATCCGTAATCCTTAGCGTAATCCTTATCGGCGTTATTGCCATCTATTTTCTGGTCATCCGCGCCAGCAGCAGATGGCCGAAAACGCCATTCTTCGTGGTTGCCCGCATCGAAAGCGTTGAATTCAGCGATGATACGACATCCGCTATGACATTGCAGCTCAAGAGGGCGGTTTCCGTCGTCGCGGATTCTTCCGCACCGGTCAAGCCGTTTTTTTACAGGAGAGTTGCGGGCAGACAGGAGATCTATTCGATCATCGATGAGCACAACCCTCTGATTTTCTGGTGGATCTGGGTCTCGGAGGATTCGATTCGACTCATAGGCTATGAAGGAATGATACTGAAAAACGATACTCTGCTGCTTCCGGACACGATCAAGCTCGTCATGAGGGGCGAGTTCGATGCGCTTAGCTTTGCAAACGCCATCGTTGGAGCGAGTTACCTTCTTGGATATGTCTCAGGCTACGGAAAAGGGCTACTTGAACTTGCCATCCCGCGATTGGAGAATGTCGTGTTGGATTTCGATGGGAGGGACATCTGGCTGCTGTTGGGCTGGGCATACATGGCTGATGGCGATTATGGGCCTGCGAGGAGTGCGTTTTTGCGTGCCGACACATCCGATTATCGCGTTTCCTACGCACTGGGCATGGCGTTTCTGCGGGACAACCGCATCAATTCGGCGATGACAGTCTTTCAGAGCACCATCGCGAAGGCACCTCTCGGCTGTGCGATGCCGCTTTTCGGCTATGGAGAGAGCCTGATCAAGCTTGAAATGCCGTCTGAGGCGGTGCCGCCGCTCAGGACAGGGCTTAAGGCTATGCCGAATTATGCGCGCGGCAATTTCCTGATGGGACTTGCCTTTGACCTCGATAGGCAGGTGGATTCCGCATTGGCATATTACCGAAAGGCCGCGCGGTTCGACACGACATGGGCGACCCCGCTTTACAACCTTGCGATGCTCATGAGCTCACGAAGCGACACTGCCGCTGCGCTGGAGCTCTATCGTGAAGTCGTGAGGATAGATTCGCTCGCTTTTGATGCCATGACCAACATGGCGTGGCTGTATCTCCAGTCAGGACAGCTGGATTCGTCGATAAAATGGTTCAAAAAGCTTGTGGAACGGGATACCCTCTCCACCGATGCACTTTACGGATTGGCGACCGCATACTTCAGGAAAGGCGATGTCGAAAAGGCCGATTCCGTGCTCAGGGAGTGCATCCGCATTTCGCCTGAGTTCCTTCCCGCATACCTCGCAAGGGTCAAGATGGCCTTGAAAATAGGTGACATGGAGATGGCGTTCGACGCGGCGCATGAAACTGTAGATTCCCTTCCAGATGAAGCACTTGCATACAACGCACTTGCCTCGGTTTACATCGCATCCGGCGACTACCGAAGCGGCATACGACTGCTCAAACAGGCGCTCGAACTCAATCCGTCCGAATTCGATATCCTTGCCAATCTCGCGCTTGCATATCACCTGTTAGATGACCTGCAGGAGGCTGAAAAGTATTATCGCAAGGCTGCCGAAACTGCCGCTTCCTCGGATGTTTACATCGATCTCGCCTCCCTTTACATCGAGATGAAAAAGCCGTCAAATGCCCTCGATGCGCTGTCGAAGGCCGAAAGCGAGAATCCCGATGACCCGAAAATCCACTACTTGAGGGGAGTTGCATACTTCATGCTGGGCAACAACGGGATGGCCAGACTCAATTTTGTTAAGTGCGAGAACAAATCCGACGATGTGCAGCTGAAGACAATGGCGCATCGTCATCTCGTCAACCTGTCCGAATACGGCACCCTGTAAAATATTGTCCAGATTTACATGGAGGATGACATGAAGCAGAAAACTATCGGGAAAGAGGTTACGATAAGTGGCGTAGGACTTCACACAGGCGTCAAATCGACGGTCAGGTTGATGCCTGCTGAGCCTTACGAAGGGATTTATTTCGTTGCAGGCAATGGGGATAAGACGGTTGAGATTCCCGCTCTGGCGGATTTCGTGGTTGAGACCAATCGCGGCACCGTGCTTGAAAAAGATGGCGTCAGGATCCACACTGTCGAGCACCTGTTAGGCGCCGTTTACGGGATGGGGATCGACAATTTGAGAATCGAGCTGGATGGCAATGAGCCGCCGGCCCTCGACGGCAGCGGACTTGGTTTCGCTGAAGCGATCAGGGATGCTGGCGTGGTCGAACTTGATGCCGAACGGGAGTTTATATCCGTTGACGAGCCGTTTTCTATGCAATTTGATGATAAGGAGCTGATTTTGTTGAAAGGCGATGGACTGAGGGTCAGTTTTGGAGTTGATTATCCGCATCCCGTTGTATCCACACAATTTATCTCGATCGAGATTGAGCCCAATGTGTTTCTGAAAGAGATCGCTCCTGCGAGGACCTATGTCTTCAAGAAGGACATCGAACAGATTATGGCCGAAGGCCTTGCTAAGGGCGGCAGTTATGAGAACGCCGTCGTCATCGACGATGATGGCATCGTTAACGGCCCGTTGAGGTTTGCGAATGAGCCTGTTCGTCACAAGGTGCTTGATCTTTTGGGTGACCTTTCGCTTGTCGGCAAACGCATCAGTGGACATCTGATTGCCATCAAGACTGGACATCCGCATCATGTCGAATTTGCGCGTGAACTGAGGAGGCTTTACGGCGGCGAGGCTTACGATATCCACTCGGTGCTGAAATACATGCCGCACAGGTATCCGTTTCTGCTCGTGGACAGAATTGTATCGCTTGGCAAAGACCTGGTGGTTGGCATCAAGAATGTGACCATCAACGAGCCGTTTTTTCAGGGCCATTTCCCCGATGATCCGATAATGCCCGGAGTGCTGATCGTGGAATCCATGGCTCAGGTTGGCGGTTTCCTGCTGCTGAAACGGGTTAATGTTGACGAGTCTGCCGATAAACTTGTGTATTTCAGTGGTATCGACAATGTCAGGTTTAAGCGACCCGTTCGGCCGGGCGACAGGCTCAGGATCGAGGTCAGGATGCTGCGGTTCGGCGGCAGAATTGCCCGCATGGAAGGCGTGGCGAAGGTCGGATCCGAAATCGCATGCAAGGCAACGATGTCGGCTGCGATAGTTGATAAACCATGAGGAGGTGTATGGAATGGAGTTGAGACACAGGCCGTTTTTGATAGTCATCTCCGCACCGTCGGGAGGCGGGAAGACCACCGTCAAAAATGTTGTGCTTGAAAGGATGCCAGAAATTGCCTATTCCGTATCTGCGACCACGAGAAAACCGCGCGAAAATGAGGTCAACGGCGTGGATTACATCTTTGTGACGCATGAGAAGTTCCGAGAATGGCTTTCGTCTGGCGAGCTCCTCGAATGGGCTGAGATTTACGGCGAGTTTTACGGCACCCCGAAATCGCCGATAATGAAATGGCTTGAGGAGGGGAGAGATGTGCTACTGGACCTGGATGTTCACGGCAAAAGGAGCGTGGAGCGCGCCTTTGTCGGCCGCACGGTCAGCATCTTCCTGCTGCCGCCGAGCATGGAGATACTCAGGGAGCGGTTGCTGGACAGGGGGACGGAGACAGGTGAAGTGCTCGAAAAGCGGCTCAGGCTTGCCAGAAGCGAGATGGATCACGCCTTTGAATACGATTACTGGGTCATCAACGATGAAGTCGAGGCTGCTGCTCAAGAGGTCATGAACATCATCAGGGCGGAAAGGCAAAAGTCTAACAGGTTGATTTACGACGAGTTCCACGAGACAAAAATTCTCGATTTCTATTGATTTTCGGCTTCATTCGCAGGGGTCTTCGGGCACCCGATCGCCAATAACCTCGCGGTTGCTCAAAATCACCATGTTCACACCGATTATGATCAACACGCCGCCGATAAGCTGTGAGGTTGTAGGCGGCTGGTTCAGGAAAATGTAACTCGCAATTGCCACCAGTAACGGCTGAACCGATTTGATTATTGAGACATCCGCAGCCTTCATGTGCTTGAGTGCCTGAAACACCGAAAATGTGGCCGCAACAGGACCGAGGAACGATCCCGTTGCAATGTAAGGAATAGCACGGATGTCAGGGAACACAATTCCTCTGTTAACTACGATGTGGTAGATCGCATAAGCCGTAAACAGGGCGTATGTCCTAAGCGACACGATGAAAATGGGCGGTATATCCCTGACTTTGATTCTCACGAGTATCGTGTTGAGCGAAAAAGTGGCCACCATTGCGACGATTATGAGTATTTTGGGGAGTTCTCCACGCGGCGATGCGTTCGAGATGATGAGCACGCCGGCTATCGCCACTGAGCCACCAAGTATTTCCATTGGCGTGAGTTTCTCTCGCAGGATGATGAATCCCCAGAGCGCCACGAACACGGGGCTGAGGTTGCCGACAAACGAGATGACGGATGGATTCATAATTCGCAAAAGGTAGAAGAATGTGAAGGTGGCTATCGATTCCGACAGGCCGAAGTAGATGAAGAAAAACCTGTGTCTTTTCACACTTGCGATAAATTGGCCTAACTCACCCCGATATGAGATGATGCTCAGGCTGTAAATCGA
>WGAI01000070.1 GCA_015489175.1 Caldifarciminota bacterium
GGTGGCTTTGTTGCCGATCCAGCTGATGGATGGCAATGGGGGACACCTACAAGCGGGCCTATGGGAGCACATTCGGGCCAGAACCTGTGGGCTACCGTTTTGGATGGCAATTACCATGACAACGCTGATTGGTATCTCTATTCGCCAGATTTCATAGCCACGACTGATAACCCCGTGCTGAGTTTCTGGCAATGGTATAATATCGAAAACCACTGGGACGGAGGCAATGTCTCGATATCGACTGATGGTGGCAACACATGGACATTGATTGAGCCTGAAGGTGGTTATGACGACGGTTCTGTTAGCGGATTGGACGGCGAGCCCGGATTCACTGGCAACAGCGGTGGATGGGTTCAGGCTGTGTTCAACCTCGACGGAATCACCGCGGGCACGGTATTCAAAATAAGGTTCCGCTTTGGCTCTGACGGTTCTGTTAATCATGAGGGCTGGTATATTGACGACTTTGCAGGGATCGGATTTAACGAATTTTTTGTCGAGCACGATGCCCAGCCTTTAGCTGTCACAGTGCCAGCAGATGTCTGGCCCACATTGCCCTTCGATTTGACCGTCGATGTGACGAATAGCGGTCTGTATTCCGAGACATTTGATGTAAGACTGGTTGTTACTGACGCTAACAATAATGTCCTATTTGATCAAACTCAATCCGTCACAGATCTTGCAGTTGATGACACAGTTCAGCTCATATATAGCGGTTGTGTCGTGCCGGATTACGGTGTGTATCATGCTGTGGCTATCACACTTCTTAATGGCGACGATTACACAGGTAATGATACTCTGGACAGGGCCTTTTCGGTTGCATTTGCTGGTACCCCCCACATGAGAGGCCCTGATGAATATGGATATTACATGATAGACAATGAACTGCCCCGTGGTCCCCGATTCAACTGGATAGAGGCAACCGATAGCACCGCTAATGTCGTGACAAAGGGCAAAAGCAAACCCGATAAAGGCGGGAACAGCATAAGTTCATGGGATGACGACTATTTCATTGTGCCTCTCCCGTTCTCCTTCACATTCTATGGAAACTCTTACGACACTGCTTATGTCTCCACAAACGGCTATATAGCGTTCAGCGGAAACAGATATACTGCACTTGGAAACATTCCTATACCTAATCCAAGCACCCCGAACGATTTCATTGCTCCGTTCTGGGACGATCTCAAATTCTTTGACAGCGATTCTGCCCGTCTCGATACAGTCAGCGGCGTTACTCAAGATGGTACCCATTACTTCGTGATAGAATACGAGAATGTGGCTCATTACGGTCGTCAGGGTGAGGTTATGGACTTCGAGGTCATTCTCTATGAGAACGGCGACATACTTATCCAGTATGGCTCTCTCGGAGACGGCATTTATAACGACGGTTCGAGCGCTACTGTTGGAATTGAGAACGCGGATGGCACAATTGGACTCCAATACCTCTACAACGGCGATCCGCTTACCCTGCACGACAGCCTTGCCGTTCTGTTTACTTTGAGACCTGTTTTCTTCCACGATGTGGCACTCGATGCGGTAGTAGTTCCTGAAAATAACGGACATTATGTGGCTGGCGAGACTATTCAGCCTGTTGTCAGGGTGAAAAACACGGGTGTTTACCCTGAGGCTGACACATTCAATGTGAACATAGAGATTCAGCATGCCAAAGCTGTGGGCGTCAGCTACAGCAAGACCGTTTACCTGTTCCCAGGTGATTCGCTCGATGTAACCTTCGATCCTTATCTCATACCTGAAGAAGGCGATTACACCGTCGAGGCTTATGTCAGCATGCCAGGCGATGAAGCACCCGAGAACGATACTCTGGTGACTACATTCTACGCAGAAGGACGCGACGGCTCTGTCTCTGAGATTGTCGAACCTGCTGATACTGTCCTCTTTGGCACATCGGTTGCACCCGTGGTCAAGGTTGTAAACAACGGGACAACGACCGACACATTCTCCGTGACGATGGCGATTCCAGGCCTCGGCTATCAGGAAGAAGTTGATGGTGTCGAGATCGAATCTGGCGATACGGCTGATGTCTCATTCCCACCGGTTATCTTAGATCAGGAAGGCGAGCTTGATATGATCGCCTATACCCATATCGAATACGACTTGAATGCGTCCAACGATACACTTGAGAGGCCCGTTTTTGTCGGATATCCGGATGTCGGCGTGGATAGCATCATCAATCCGATGCCGATCACATACACCGAGGGCGATACATTTATCCCTGTCGTCAGAGTTCATAACTTCGGCAACATGAGAGTTAACACTCCGGTTGTCGTTGAGATCTGGCATTCTTATTCAAAAGATAGGACACTTGCATACGCCGATACGGTCATGGCTGAGGTTCCTGAAGGCGATTATGTGGATGTTACCTTCAATCAGATCTTCACGCTTGTGGATAGTGGATACTACGAAGTGGATGCGTTTACGATTCTTGATAACGATATGGACAACAGCAACGATTCATCTCAGCTGTTCTTCTCATCCTTCATTTACAGGGACATCGGTATTGACAATGTTGTGACTCCTGTGAACTCTTACAACATCTGGGAAACTGTGACACCTGAGATCGTTCTGCGCAACTATGGAACCAGTGAAGCAACATTTACCGCAAAACTCAAGATTTTCTATGAAGGCACGCTCGTGGTTGTGGACTCTGTTGCAAATATAACGCTTCAGCCCTCCGCACAGACCAATGTCCAGTTTGCTGAATATCAGTTCGATGCTACTGGAAATTACACCTTCAAGTTCTGTGTCAAATACGGCGAGGATATGGACACAACGAACAACATGGCGATTCAGAATGTGTTTGTTGCAGCTCATGATATTGCTTTGACAGGAGTTGTGGAGCCGAGCGGCAACCTCTACGAGACTGAAACATGGATTTACCCCGCTGTCAATGTGGTCAACAACGGAAATGTCCCCGAAACCTTCGATGTTCAGCTTGATGTGCTCGAAAACGGAGCTCCTTATGCGACCCTCACAACAAATGTATCTCTGGATGCAGGTGCCAGCGGTGTTGCTGCATTCGACTCTGTGCAGCTTGCTAACGAAGGCGAGTATGAGTTCATCTACACCGTGAATGTGCCACACGATACATGTGGCGCCAACAATCAGGTCTCCACAGTGGTAACTTCTTCATACCACGATGTGGCTGTTGCAGAAATACTCGACCTTTCATCCGTGATCTATCATGTTGGCGATAATGTGGAACTTGCGGCTGCCTTCGCAAACATCAAGTCGTTCGATGAAAACATAAATGTTGTTGTGGATGTTAGAGTTAACGATTCTCTCGTATTTACACGCACGATGCCGCTCTTCCTTGCCCATAATTCAGTTGATACAGTCGAATTCACCGTCTTCACCATACCTGCTGGCGGATACTACACGGTTGACTTCAGAGCTTGCCTGCCGACTGATCATGATACCACGAATAACATAATGACCCGAACATTCCTTGTGCCCGAGATGGAGGTCGCCGATTCTATGCCGATGTTCGAGGACACACTTGGCAACTGGCAGTTTGGTCAGCCAGCGTTGCCCGATGAGCCGAGCGCATTCAGCGGCGAAAACCTCTGGGGCACTGCGCTTGGCGGATTTTATCAGCCTGATGCCGACTGGACGCTTTACATGAGCGACTGGCTGGATGTCACCGGCGATGATCCTGCTGTTGTCTTCTACCATTGGTATCAGTTTGGCTCAGGTGACGGAGGCTGGATACAGGTCGAGCTTGGCGATGGGAGCATCATCGATGTTACTCCTGTGGATGGATATAACGGCGAGGTTAACGGACATCCGGCATTCGTTGGAACATCTGATGGATGGGAAGATGTTGCCATTGAGCTTGGCGACATCCTCACTAACGGTGACAGCTTCAGATTGTTACTGCATTTCCACTCGGACGGTGTCGAGGAAGGTCTTGGCTGGTATGTCGATGATATGCAGTTCGTGCAGGTCTATCAGAGGTTGCCCAACGATGTAGCTGTGAGAGAGCTCTGGGCACCGACAGCTGCTCAGCCGCTCTATCGTGGCCAGCTTGTCAACCTCTGGACAATACTCAGCCTTACCTCCAACACGCCTACCTCGAGGACATTCAGGGTTATTGCCAAGGTGTTCGACAACGACGGCGTGCTTGTCTATAGCGCGAGTGCCGTCGTAAGAGGCCTCAATCCTGGCGACAGAGACACGGTTTACTTCTCGCCCGGATGGATACCGTTCGAGGTCGGCACTTACCGCTTCACGGTGACAGTTTATAACCTTGGTGATCCCAACATTGCCAACAACATACTTGCTACCAACATCGTTGTTCAGGCGGACAAAGGAACCCATGAGGATCAGACCCTGCCAGTGCCTGAGGTATTCACTCTTGCTAACCTCGCACCCAATCCGTTCTCCGATAACCTCGAGATAACCTTCGGAATTCCTGAGGCTTCGCATGTGAAAGTGCAGGTCTATGACGCTCAAGGTCGTGTCGTGAACGAGCTTGCCAACGGTCAATTCAATGCAGGTTACCATACAATCAGATGGAATGGCAAAGATATGTCTGGCAGGTCTGTCAGCTCTGGCATCTATTTCGTGAGGATGCAGAGTGGCGACTTCTCTGCTGTCAGACGGGTCGTTCTTGTCAAGTAATTGTGCAGCGGGATGCGGCAACTGCCGCATCCCGATTATTTTGATTTGAAAATTCAAGGAGGTAGGTAGATATGTTGAAAAAAGTGTTGATGGTGTTGGTAATGGTCGGAGTGGCCTCATTGTGGGGCATAAATGACCCTGAGTTCAATGGAAAGAAGCGCCAGAAGAATATCTCACCTGAGATGTTGCGGATCCCTGCTGTTAAAAGCTTCCATAAAAGTGATTCTAAGTCTCAGGTTATAAACGAGAATTTTGAATCCGGAAGTATTCCTTCCTCATGGGCACAATACCGCATCGGCTGTCCTGAAGGTCCTGGCTGGCAAATTACGGCGGATCACGCGCATTCCGGCACTTACTCCGTTTACCACAACGATGATAATGTGTCATACGATAACGATGATTGGCTTGTGCTTCCGGCTGTGACTATACCTGCAAATGCCTCTTCTCCTGTGCTCACATTCTACACAATGGTTCGTTGGCCGGATTGGTTAGTCTATCACGGCATCTGGGTTTCTACAGGTTCCCCCGATCCTGCTGATGGGGACTATGTAGAGCTCCTCGATATGAGCTCAATTTCTCCCGCTAATTTCACCCAGGAAACCGTTGATCTTTCAGCCTATGCCGGACAGACAATTTATCTGGCATTCCGTTATATAGGAGATTGGGCCAGTGAGTGGTATATCGACGATGTGACAGTGGATGATGGCGCGGCCGTGGGACCAGATGTGCTTGTCGTTGACGATGATGGGGGACATCCCAATACATTTGGACAGTTCTTTGCCTATGCACTTTATTCAAGGGGATATACTTTTGACTACTTCAGCACCTATGACAGTAGCCGTGCCCCAACTCTTGATGAACTGGAGAATTACAGCGCCGTGATTTGGACAACAGGGGCTACCTGGGATGGAAGTAATACTTATATTGATGATGTCCCGGATCTCCTTGGTGATTACATGGCCAATGGCGGGCATGTGTGGTTTAGCTCACAGGATTATCTTTATTGGATTGGTTATCCATTGCCGTGGATGCACATAGATGATTATTATGATGATGCTTTTACAAGCAGCACACTCCCTGTAGATGGTGTCTCAGGAAGCCCAATAGGTGATGGCTTTTCATTTGACCTTGAAGCAGTGGTTACCAACTATGTGGACGAGCTTGTCCCCGATCCGGCGGCTCAGCCGGAATTCGAGATTTATGGTTCCCCTGTCGCTATCAGTTATGACGGCTCAAAAGGCGGTAAATTGTTCTTCTCAGCTTTTGTATTTGGCAATATTTCTGAAGAAGCAGACAGGGAGGAGCTGGTGTCGAGAGTCATGAACTTTTTCGGGATAGAACCTCATCCTGATATGTACAACGCTGGCATAGAGTGGGCTGAAGCTGGCAGTGTGTTTGAAGGCGAAGATGTTAATGTTATAGCTGAGGTGGTCAATTATGGGCAACAGGATCTTTATACACCTGTTGAGATCAATATCTACAACTCAAATGATGATCTTGTATATTCAGACACTACCTATCTGGTCATTGGTTATTCCTCATCAGATACACTCAGCTTTGATCTCGCTGGCTTACCCGGTGATGTCTATCATGGATGTGTTTGCACTGATGTTCCGGCTGATCAGGAGCACTCTACTGATACTGCATTTATAAACTTCAAAGTTGTTCCTACATTGGATGCCCCTGTTACTGATAACTTCGATAATCTCAATAACTGGCTTGAGGGCGGCGATGGCTCATGGAATGTGATACAGCACGATGGCTATATAGAGCTTACAAGAGGAGATTGGGAGGAAGGTAATACCTATATCGTGGGGCGCTTCTACACAGGAGAACTTAACTCGCCCAAACTTGGATTTGCATGGAGCACAGAAAGCTGTGAGAGCGGAGAATATCTCTATGTCGAGATTTCCACAGATATGGTCACATGGACGGTTCTTGATTCGATCACAGATGATCAACCTTGGGAAAATGAAGAAATCATGTTGCGTGAATACGGCATCGGTCCTGATGATACGGTCTATGTGAGGTTCAGATCTTACCTGAGCTCAGATTGGGATCACGCTTATGTGGATTCCGTTTACATGGCCGAGGGACTCTTACCTTATGATGCAAGCATACCGGCCCCACCAAACCCGGAGCTGTGGGATTCCACAGTAGTTGATACTGCTACTGGAGATACCATTCCGGTCATGACCTCCTTCCTGATGACTCCGCATGTCACAATAGCCAATGCGGGTAATCCCGGCGCTGATCCTCCTATATCGTTCCGCGTGTTCTACAAGATTTTTGATCCTAATGGCGTTCAGGTTTATTCCCAGTGGAGGATTTACAGAAACCTTGCTGCTGGTGATACAGCAGACATTTATTTCCCGGGCTTCATACCTTCGAGAAGCGGTATATACAGGTTGATTGTGACTGTGAGGTCGCCTCATGATCCTGCTCTTGCTAATAACACATATTCCACGAGGTTCTATGTTCCACCACACAAAGGTGCCGCCGGTGAAGGTTCCGTTCCCGAAAAACTCACACTTAAAGTGAACTCCGGAATTGGTAACCCTGTAATTAAATTCGGAGTGCCTGCTAACACAAGGGTCAGCATCGAAGTGTTCGACATGACTGGCAGGATGGTTGCCAGACTTGCTAATGGGACATTCGGAGCGGGTTATCACACGGTTGAGTGGGATGCACCTCGTAGCGGCGTCTATGTGGTCAAACTCAAAACCGGACTTGGAGAACTTTCCCAGAGGATAGTTACCATCAAGTAACTATAGAACAAAAATCACAATCCTTTGAAGGCGGTTGGGTGCCGGTTCTACCGTTCAGGCCCCAACCGCCATAAAATTTAAATAAAAGGGGTGATAATATGAGGAGAATAATGTTGAGCGTGATTTTCATGTTGATGATAACTTCATCAATATATGGTGCTGAGATAGTGTCCCATCAAGTGACACCGACGAAGGTGCCGCTTGATGCTAAAGGTGGCGGACCTGACAACTATGGCTATACATGGCTCGACTCCAGCGATCCCGGAGGCCCTTCTTTTGACTGGATAGAGATCGACCCTGATTCCGGCGGAAGCGGAACGGCTCTCCATTTTTCTCCGGATTACAACGATGGCTATGTCTGGGTTAACCTTGAGCGGCCGTTCTGGTTTTACGGCCAGAGATTTGACTCGATAGCTGTAAGTGTGAACGGATGGATCAGCTTTGTAGATGGCGTTGAAAGCTTCTACGGAACCATACCTTCAACTTCTCAGCCAAATGGTGTTGTTGCGGCTCTGTGGCGGGACCTCGTGTTCTACAACAACTACGGAGACGACGACAGCGCCTATGTCGCATACCTGCCTGACCAGCAGATGACCGTTATCGAGTGGAATGAAATATCAAAGCTCGGTTCATGGCCCACTAATTTCACTTTTCAGATAGTGCTCAATCACTCGAATAACACGATCAAAATCCAGTATGCGCGTGCTACGGACTGGACTGCCGCCCGCCCCGTGACCGTCGGCATAGAGTCACCGGATGGAACGGATGGGCTCAGCGTGCCAAATCCTGACCGCACGATACACGACGGATATGCCATCAAGTTCATACCTCCCCCTACCGTCGATACTCTCAGTTATGATGAAGGTGTTGCAACATCGGACTGGGCATGGGATTCGGCTGGCTACGGTTTTGGCGAAAGGTTTGTGCTGCCCGGCCATCCGTTAAACACGGTGGTCAATGGCGTGTTTGTGTATATCCCGAACTGGGGTAGCTCATCTGGCAGCTTTTCCGTATTGGTCGTCGATGATGACGGCGTGAACGGGACTCCGGGCACGACCATCTTCCAGACATCGGTGGCTGTGACGCCGGGCTCGTGGAACTACATCGAACTCGGGGATGTCGAGGATCGAAATGGAATTTTCTATGTGTTTTTCGTTCAGGAAGATGGAGCGCCCAACTCGCCTGCACTTTCAACCGATTCACATCCAGACCTGCCTGAAGGGTTTGTCTGGGAATATCGGAATGGAGAATTTCGGCTTTCAAGCTCACGGTTTTTCGGCGGCGATTTCCTGATACGTCCCGTTGTCGCTTTTTACCCTCGCAATGTGGACGCTGCTGCTATGTGGATAAACGATCAGTATCAAGCTGAGCCGTTCGTGCCTGTCCCGTTGGGCGGGGTTGTATCTTACGCTGGCATACTCAATTCCGCATTCTACACCTACATAGATGTCAGAAATTCAGACGGGTTGGTCGTGTTTCACGATTCGGCGCTCGCAGCACCATCTCTTAACGAGCTTTTTGGCGTGAATTTCAGGGGTTGGGTGCCTGTTGACACAGGTGAATATACCCTGAGCATGTATGTCGATTGCCTCGCGGATCCCAACCACGAGAACGATACCGTTTTCTCAGTAATTCATGTTGTGAATGTGCACGAGGGCGGCCCTGATTGCTACAACTACACCTTCAAGGATTCTCATGCCCCGGATGGTCCTCAATTTAACTGGATAGAGATTGCCGAAACAGGTGAGCCTCTGCCTGTTGGTTCAGATAGCTTTGCCACAGTGTCGCTTCCGTTCACATTTCCGTTTTACAGCGGGGAGTTCGATTCCGTCTATGTGAATGCGAACGGGGCCATCGGATTTCAGGGCGGGAATGTCCCGTCCGAAAACAGCTCCATGGATGGGGCTCCTTCGTGGTTGCTGGCTGCTTATTGGTCAGACCTTGACCCCGCTGCGAACGGAGGGGTCTATTATCGCAGCTTTGGCGATAGCGTAGTGTTCGAGTGGAAGAATGTGCCCGAAGCAGGGGAGTGGGGCTTCAATTCCTTTGAGATCGTGCTCTACTCCAACGGCGACATGCAGGTTAACTATCTCGTCCTGCCGCGATACAGCGATGAGACGGCCGGCATAAAAGGGGATAGCTGTTATCTGCAGGTTTTCTACGATGGATCGCCTTATGTGCCGGAGGACAGCATGTCGGTGAGGTTCTATCGTGTGGAATATGAAGTTGCTGCGACATCGATTCGCTCACCGCAAGGCCATCTTGTGCCGTGGCGGCCGGTTCCTGTTGTCGGAACGGTCAAAAATCTCGGAAGTGCGATCGCCAATTTCGAGGTGCGTGCCGAGGTTGTGGACAGCGCTACGGGTCTTGTGGCGTGGGCTTCGACCAGAACGGTAACAGGACTTGCCACCCTCGAAGAGCGCACGGTCGAGTTCGGCGACTTCACTCCGGGCAGGGACAGCTCTTACATGGTCAGGATTTACACACAGCTTGTTGGAGATGCCAATCCTCACAACGACACTTTAGAGACATCGGTCAACAGCGTCATGAGGGTCGGCGATCCTATTTTCGGCCCTATGCTGCTCGACCCGATCACCGGCCAGCACACACATCAGGCAGTGGAATTCGATGGCAGATATTTCTACATAACCACGACGGGCAATACCAATCTGCTCTATGTTGTGGATACCAGCGGAGCCATTCTTAGGGTTATCATCCAGCCTACGGGTGGGGCAGGATGGCGTGATATGGCGTGGCAGGAGATGGACACCGGCTCGGTCTCCGGCATCATTGATACACTTTATGCGAGCACAGGAGACATGATTGAGAAATTTGCGATTGACCTCAACACGGGCGAATTGATTTCTTACGGCAACTTCATGGGGCCGATGGGATATCACAGAGCGCTCGCTTATAGCGTTCAGAGAAGGACATTCTTTGCAGCCGACCTGAACTCGCCCATCTATGAATTTACCAGAGAAGATTCCGTTGTCAGGGTTATGCCGAACCCCCATAACATCGAAGCTATGGCGTGGGATGAGGGCGTTGTTGGCGACACTGTCGGCTATCTATGGATGGCGACTGACGAAGAAAACGATTCCTCAAGCCACATCACGGTTTACCAGTTCAACGAGGCCACAGGCGCATACACGGGAGTTGCTATCACCCCATCACCGCTTTTCTCGCCGATGGAAAAGGCGAACGGCGTTGCTTTCTGGCGTAATTTCAACGGCTTCTCGACCTTGTTCGTAGTTGTCGAAGGTGATACAGACTACATCACAGGCTATTTCGTGAGATACGCTGACCAGACGCGTCAGGTTAACCCCTCAGTGGAGGAGGGACAGATTACCACGCCTGTCGCGTTCAGGGGTGGCATCAGGAGCAATTTCGTTAGGGATGGGCTGTTGTCCGTTCAGCTCGCCTCGCCGCAATCCGTGAAAGCCGTAATTTCGATATACGATATTTCAGGAAGGACGGTTCTGACCAGAACTCTGCATGTTAAAGAAGGGATTGGGACTTACGACCTTGCGGTCAATTCTTTGTCGACTGGCGTCTATTATGTGCTTCTTAATTCACCTCTTGGAAAGTTGAGCTTTAAATTTGTTGTGCTGGAATAGGATTGAGGAACGAAAACGGGCGTATTGACATCTGCTGTGGCGACCGTAAAAATAGGCGCCAACAGATGAGCGGCAGAATAGTGAAAATCAAAAGGATAATATGTGGGCGAAATCGCCTGAGGGGTGAGATTTTGGGGCGGTTTCGCCCCATTTTTATTATTTAGGCGGCCTTTTTGGCCGCCTATTTTTTTATGTGGAGAAAAACGGGCGGCCGTCAGGCCGCCCTTAAACCAGATCAAAGGGGGAGTTAATCATGATGCATAATGGCCCAATAACCAAGATAAGGGGTAAAATGGCGTGGGCACTTGGTGTCCAGCACTTCCTTGCCATGTTCGGAGCCACTGTTCTGGTGCCGCTCCTCACCGGCCTCGATCCGCTCGTAGCCCTCTTCACGGCTGGCATCGGCACCTTAATCTTTCACATCGTCACTGGCAGGAAAGTCCCCGTCTTCCTCGGCTCATCCTTCGCATTCATAACGCCCATAGTGCTTGTTGCTCAGAAGCAGGGGCTGGCTTATGCGACAGGTGGCATTGTAGTAGCGGGTGCCGTTTACCTGTTCGTGGCCCTGATAGTCATGCTCGTGGGGGCAGAAAAGATAGTTAAACTGTTTCCGCCCGTTGTATCCGGCCCTGTCATCATCGTCATAGGCTTGAATCTCGCTCCTGTTGCCGTGAAGATGGCGGCTTCAAACTGGATTCTGTCCGGTCTTACGACTTTGACGATTATCGTGGTGGCCACATTTGTTAGGAGCGGGCTCAAGCATGTGCCTGTCCTTATCGGTGTGACGGTTGCCTACATCGTGGCTCTCGTTTTCGGAAAAGTGGACACGGAGCCGCTCGTCAAAACCGCATGGTTCGCAATACCGAATTTCATGCTCCCGAAATTCAGCTGGTTTGCAGTTTCTGTGATCGCACCTGTTGCCATCGTTACGATGGTTGAGCACATAGGTGACATCCTGACCAACGGGGCAGTTGTGGGCAAGAACTTCCTCAAGGATCCGGGATTGCATGCCACGCTTGCCGGCGATGGACTTGCCACGCTGTTCGCTGGCCTGTTTGGGGGGCCTGCCAACACCACATATTCCGAAAACACGGGTTTGCTGGCGCTCACAAGGGTTTATGATCCGTCCGTTCTGCGCAAGGCCGCTTTGATAGCCATCCTTGTGTCGTTCTGGGCTAAAATCGGCGCCGTTCTGCGCACTATCCCGCAGTCGATAATCGGCGGCGTGAGCCTCGTCCTTTTCGGGATGATCGCGTCCGTTGGCATCAGGATGCTCAAGAGGGAGGAGATAGATTTTGCCCACCCGAGGACTTTGATCATCGTTTCCGTGATTTTGACGCTCGGCGTCGGTGGTGCGGTGTTGAAGATTGGGAATTTTGAGCTTTCGGGTATGCCGATTGCTGCCATAGCCGGGATAATCCTGAACTTGATTTTGCCTGAGGGAGAGGAGATTCTTCCGATGGCGAATTTGAAAAGCGAGGTTGTGCAGGAATAGGATTTTCCACTCTGTGACGAGATTTTGTTCGGCGGCAGGGCGAAGCCCTGCCGCCGATGTTTTAAGTCGCGCCTGTTATGAAGGGGCTTACCTTTTCTCCTTCTGCGGCATTGCTGCGGTGTATCCCTATCATGCGGACATTCCATGCCGAATACAGACGCTCCTGCCACCGTTTTGTAAAAACGAGTTTGTGCTCGAATTGATGGGACAGCTGCAATTTTCCTGAAACGGCGTTCCTAAGCCGTGAAGCGCAATTTGGGTTGACAACTATCATTCGAGAAATCTATAATTTGCAGGCAATTGAGGAAAAACAAGGAGAGTTCGGAATATGAAAAAGATCGATTACAATGGGGTTATCGATTACATAAAAGAGCATCTTCGGAATGTGATTATAGGTAGCGTTGTCGTGCTTGTCCTCTTAATCGGTGTTGCTATTGTCGTTAGTTATCATCCTGCGCCACCGCCCGGAACGCAGTTGAAATACATGCGCGCTATATCATTGTTTACGATGGGAGATTCCACAGCAGTTGATAGCCTCTTAAGCATTGCAGAAGTGGCTCCATCTTCTGTAGAAGGCAAGAGGTCGCTTTACTACCTCGGCGTTGCCTACATGAAAAAGGGAGACATGGACGCCGCTGAGAGCTATTTTAACAGGTTCCTTAAATCTGGCCTGAAAGACCCATTTATGACTGCGCTCGCATATAACCATCTGGCCACTATTGAGATCAACAAGGGCAGGGTGGATAAAGGACTTGCCTATCTCAAAAAGGCTATGGAAGAAAATCCATACGCATCTTACAAGGGATTCTATCTTTACCGCATGATAATCATCAATGAAGAGCTGGGCAATTACAAAGAAGCCTATAAATTGGCCAAAGAGTTTAAGGAGAAATACAAAGATCACCCGCTCTATGTCGATGTGAGCCAGGAATTGAAATTCCTTGAAGGCGCTCTGACCTCTCAGGGATAGCCCTGCGGGAGGTGATCTTAAGTTGGTCAACAGCAGATTCACTGAGCGAGCCAAAATTGTCCTGAAGATTGCGCGAGAAGAAGCGCTTAAGTTAATGTCAGGTGATATCCGCACAGAGCATCTATTGTTGGGCATAGCGAAGCTTCGCGAGGGAGTAGCGGTCGTAGTGCTTTCAAATCTCGGAGTTGAGCTTGAAGACCTTGCTCAGCGCATTCTTGCTATTACAAAGCAGTCACGAGATTACACTCTGGCTACCAATGAAGATGTAATTTCATACGATGAATATGCTGGAAACGCCCTGAACTTTGCCATTGAGGAATCCCGAAAGCTCGGCCATGACTATGTGGGGACAGAGCACCTGCTGCTTGGGATTTTGAGGGTGAGACGCAGCCTTGGCGCCCAGATACTTGCATCTATGGGACTTGATTATCCTACTGTCAAAAAAGAGGTGATCGATGTCTCCAGCAAGATGCGTGAAAATAGCTTTCAGACCAAGACACTGGATAGCTTTTCAGTTGACCTCACTCAGTTTGCGAGAGAAGGCCGACTTGATCCAGTCATTGGTAGGGAAGATGAGATCGAGCGTGTGATACACATCCTTGCAAGACGCCGTAAAAACAATCCGGTGCTTGTCGGGGAGCCCGGCGTGGGTAAAACCGCCATTGTCGAAGGGCTCGCTCAGCGGATAGCGAAGAAGGATGTTCCTGATGTCCTTCTGGACAAGCGAATCTTGCAGCTCGATATTGCCGCAGTTGTCGCCGGGACGAAGTATCGCGGCCAATTTGAGGAACGGATGAAGACCATAATCGTTGAGGCCGTCAAAACGCCGAATGTCATACTTTTTATCGATGAGCTTCACACGGTTATCGGTGCAGGCTCAGCTGAGGGCTCACTCGACGCATCGAGCATGCTAAAACCCGTGCTCGCACGGGGAGAGTTGCAGATAATAGGTGCCACGACATTTGATGAGTATCGCAAATACATCGAGAAGGATGGGGCGCTTGAGAGGCGTTTCCAGCCGATAATGGTTGAGGAACCATCGGTTTCCAAGACCATCATGATACTCAAGGGGCTGAGACACAAGTATGAGCTCTTCCACGGCGTCAAATATTCGGATGAAGCGCTTGAGCTTGCAGCAAGGCTTTCTGATCGTTACATCGCGGATCGTTACCTCCCGGATAAGGCCATCGATGTGATTGATGAGGCTGGGGCAATGGTGAAACTTGAGGCCACCAATGTGTCGGATGAATTGCTTGAGCGATACCAAAAGGAGTTAGAGAGAATCAAAACGCTGAGAGAGCTTGCCGCCGAACATAGGGAATACGAGCAGGCAGCCCGATTGAGGGACAGGGAGCGTGAGGTCAAAAGGAAAATAGCTTTTCGCAGGAAGATGCTTTTGGAGAGAGAAAAAGACATCACCGTGACCCCTGATCATATCATCCACATAGTTTCCAAATGGACAGGTATCCCTCTGAACAGGATAGATGTGGAGGAGGGTAAAAGGCTTCTGAATATGGAGGAAGAGCTCAAGAAGCGGATTGTCGGGCAGGATGAGGCCATACATGTGCTGGCGCGCGCGATAAAGCGGTCGAAAGCTGGCATCAAAGATCCACATAGGCCAATAGGCTCCTTCATTTTTCTTGGCCCCACAGGGGTCGGCAAAACTGCACTTGCAAAGGCGCTGGCGGAGTTCCTCTTCGGCGAAGAAGAAGCGCTAATTCAGATCGATATGTCGGAATACATGGAAAAATTCTCCGTTTCGAGGCTGATCGGCGCGCCTCCGGGATATGTAGGATACGAGGAAGGTGGTCAGCTCACCGAAAAGGTCAGAAGGAGGCCGTATTCCGTTGTCCTTTTTGATGAATTTGAGAAAGCGCATCCGGATGTCTTCAACCTGCTCCTTCAAATACTTGAGGAAGGGGTTATCACTGACAGCATAGGCAGAAAGATCAATTTCAGGGAGACGGTTATCATCCTGACATCGAACATAGGCACGAGGTTTATCAACAAAGCGCGTGGGCTCGGGTTCTCGGCAGAGCCTCAGGAGCTCGATCAGGATAAAATCAGAGCTTTTCTTGCCGAGGAGCTTAAAAAGTTTGTCCCGCCGGAGTTTCTCAACAGGATCGACGAGGTGATCATTTTCAATCCGCTGCAAAAACAGCATCTCTACGAGATAATCGATGTGATGATTGGCGAGTTGAAGGACAGGTTGAGAGAGAAAAACATATCCCTCGAAATCTCCACCTATGTCAGGGATTACCTTATCGAGAAGGGATATAACCCCGAATATGGGGCTCGTCCGTTAAGGCGAGCCATCAGACAATACATTGAAGACCCTCTGTCAGAAGCAATTTTGGCAGGGGAAATCAAAGAAGGCGATAATGTCATTGTTGTGCTTGAAAAAGGCACAATCCAATTCATTCCCACCAAGGAGAAAGAGAAATGTCTGGTATAATGTTGGTGTTCCTTCTTTCTTTCCCGATAACGGTCAAAGATGTTCAGGTTCAGGGTGCTAAATGGCAGCCCCCGCAGTTCATCACGACCAAATTTGGCATATCACCCGGCGATAGAATTGGTCTGCCTGATCTTTTCCTTGCAACCCGCAGGCTTTACTACGGCGAACGATTTAGTAATATCACGGTGTATCAGATAGGCCCTGATACTTCAGCTGTGCTTAACATCTCGGTTACCGAAAACCCCACTTTGAAATACCTGATATTGGTCGGAAACAAGAAAATTCGGGCCGATGAGATCAAGGACTCGGTGTTGAAGATAGTTGCGTCGGAGCCGCCTTCGTCAGACCCCGTTCGGCAGAAATACCGCAGGGAATTTGGCAAAAATGCGACTGTTTACCTTGTGCATGGCGGCTATCCGCTGTCTCCCAACCGCGTGTTCTCTTGGAAAAGGAAGATTGAGAAGCGGTATCTCAAGGAAGGGTATGCACTTGTGAATGTGGAAGCTGAGGTGGTGGATACCGACAGCGTCGGATATGCGAACCTCATCATGAAAGTGCACGAAGGCACGAAGATTAAGGTTAAAGAGATAGCATTTCATGGAAATTCCGCATTTGACGATAAAAAACTCAAGAAGGCGATCAAGACCAAGGAGGCCGGTTTCCTGAGAAGCGGCACCTTCAAATTGGATCAATGGCAGGAAGATTCAGCCCGCATAGTTGAATTTTATGCCAATCACGGCTATCCGAGGGCGAGGGTCGATTCCACAAGGATCAGGTATGAGGGGAAATACGCATATCTCGATGTCTGGGTCACTGAGGGCAATAAGCTTGTGATTCACAGCATAGAGATCGAGGCGGCGCCGCCTTTCGACTCCACAAAATTGTATTCCCTGTTGAAGATCAAACCCGGAACGCCTTTCTCGAGAAAGAAATACATGGAGTCCATGCAGAATGTGATGACGGTTTACCGCGATTCCGGTTACATGTATGTCAATGTCTTACCTGTCGATTCAACGGTTGACGATACCCTGTTGGATGTCGTCTGGAAGATAGTGCCCGGACATCGAATTTTCATCAGGAAGATAGACATCGAGGGCAACACGAAGACACGGGACTATGTGATATTGCGTGAGCTTGACCTGTTCCCCGGAGATCATTTTTCGTCCACCAAGCTGCAGAAGAGCCAGCGCGACCTGTTCATGCTCAACTTCTTCAGCAATGTGATGGTCAATTTCAAGAACACGGAAGATAGCTCATGGATAGATCTTGAGTTCAAAGTTCATGAGAAACCGGCGGGTCAGCTCGGTTTTGGAGCCACATACTCGGAGCTCGAAGGCCCTGCGCTTTATTTCAACATTATGCAGCCCAATTTTCAGGGTAAGGGACAGGTTATATCCTTCATGTTCCAGTATGGCAAGAAGGTGCAGAACTACCGTATATCGTTCACTGAGCCGTGGCTTGGCGGGAAACCACACTCGCTCGGGTTCGACATCCACAATGTGATTTACTACTACTATGCGGACTTCGACAGGCAGGAGACCGGTGGAAGCGTGTCGTATTCTCAGCGCATCTGGAACGATTACTGGAGGACAGGCATAACTTACAGCCTCGAACGGGTCAACCTTTTCAATGTCTCTGAATACTATCGTGAGCATTATCCCGAATACTCAAAGCCGTTCTGGACATCGTCTATATCGACATTCATCACGAGGGATACGAGAAACAGGCCGTTCTTCCCGACCACAGGCAGCAGGTTCACATACACGCTTGTGTTCGCGGGCGGGCCACTTCAGGGAGATGTGCATTATCACAAGCATACCGTTGAGTGGTCGAAATATTTGCCTAAACCATTCAGCAGCAAGAAATACGCCTCTGTCTTCTGGCTGAGAGGCGGTTATGTCGGTGGTTTCCATCCGGACAACTGGGCAGAAGGTGTGCCATACTACGAGCGGTTTTTCCTCGGAGATATAGGATTTTACGGGCTTAGAGGGCACGAGATCAGGTCTGTCTCGCCGATAGTCGATGGCAATAAAGTGGGTGGGCGTGTGTTCGGCATCTTAACATTCGAGGAAAGATATCTTGTGGAGCAAAACATCTATTTCCTCGCTTTTGTGGATGTGGGCAACACATGGCTAAATGTGAACAAAATACCGCAGGTGGGATTTGAATATGGGCTTGGTGTCGGCATGCGGATGGAGATCCCGATGATGGGGATCCTGGGTTTTGACATAGGATTTGACCCCAGGACGCGGAACTTTGTGCCGCATGTTCAGGTCGGCACCATGTTCTGAGTGGGCATTTATCCCCGAATTGTCAATGATAGAAAAAATGTTCTTTTAACAGAGGAGGACGATATGAGTAAGAAAGCCATTATGGCGGTGGTGGTTGTAGCCACTCTGGCGGTCATAACCACATTTGCAGGATGTAAAAAAGGCGGAGAAGGATATGATACCAAAGAACTTGGCACCCCAATTGTAAAGGTTGACGGTCTCACACTTTATGAAAAAGACCTTGAGATTTACGGTCAGGGCATGCAGTGGACACCTCAGCAAAAGAGAGATTTCATAAAGCAGTGGACAAAGATGGCACTTCTTTATCTTGCAGCCAAAGAAGAAGGATTTGACAAGAATCCCCTTATCAGAAGGAAACTTGAGTTGAACGATCAGTTGACATTGGTTCAGGAATATGAAGCTCAGAAGATGAACAACATCACGGTCTCTCCGACGGAAGTCGATTCCATTTATAACCTGCACAAGGATCTTTTCGATCGAAACGCAACTTTCCTGATAGTTTATGCTCAGGATTCATCGAAACTCGAACAGATTGACAGGATGCTAAGAAACAAGAAGGGCAGTCGCCTTTTCATGGCGATAGAACAGGTGAAGTCGGATTCCACCGTCACCGCCTTTGAGACCCAGAATCCTGTGAACCTTGGCATATTCTATCTGACCTACAGCGATATACCGGAATCTCTGAGGGCAAAAGTCGTCAAACTCAGGCCCGGACACGGTGTTATGGGCAAGTATCAGGATGGCTCTTACATCTACCTGTTTTTGATCAGCGAGAACAGGACGCCTGCTGGCGAGCAACAGGTTAAGAGCTTTATCCAGCAGTATCTTGTCGATCACAGGCGTAAGGCGGTCGAGGACTCTCTGATCTCGGAGATGCAAAAGAAATATAAAGTCGAATATCTTGCCGATACGACAAAAATCAACAAATAAGGTGGGGATACCATGAAAAAAGCTATCTTTTTGATGTTCCTTGCTGTTCTGCCGCTTTTGGGGCAGCAGGCGAAGAAAATAAAAATAGATGACACACTCGCAATAGTTGGCGACCAGCCACTTTTAAGGTCTGAATTCGAGAGTGTGTATGATCTCTATGCCACGCAATACAGGCCGGATACGATATCCGATTCGGTTATGCGCAAACAGCTTGTGACTCAGCTCAAGGCTCAGGTCTTTAACGACCTCCTGACGACAAAGCTTTTCTATGTCGCTGCCCTTAAGGACACTAACATCAATGTGACCGACGAGCAGGTTAACGAGCAGATTCAGACCTTCATCGACAACATCAAAAATTCCATCGGTCAGCAAGGTTTCAACCAGTTGCTTCAGCAGCTCGGCACCAATCTGGAGAATTTCAAGAAGATGTTGAGGTGGTATATACGGGAACAGCTCTATGCTCAGGCCTACATAGATGCACATGTTCGGCCGAAAGTGCAGGTTTCGCCCCAGGAGATCGATAGCCTTTACAACGCCATGAAGGATTCCATCCTTCTGACGCCTGAGATGGTGCGCATAGCTCACATCCTCATCTCCGTGAAGCCGTCAAAATCGGAAGAACGGGCAACGAAGAAAACGGCTATGGCTATCTACAAGAAACTCAAGAAAGGCGCCGATTTTGCTCAGCTGGCTTCAAACTACTCAGACGACCGTCAGACAGCCCAGAATGGCGGTTATATCGGATTTCTGAGCCGAAACAATTTGCCTGATACTCTGGCAGATAAGCTCTTTGCACTTAATCCCGGCGACATCTCTGAGCCGATAAAGGGCGAACTTGGATACAACATATTTAAGTGCCACAGCAAGAAGGACGATCAGATTGAGCTCTCTTACATACTCGTCAGATACTCTACCTCCCGTGCGGATACGCAGAGGGCACTCAAAAAGGCGAAGAAGATCTTGAGTGCCATCAAAAGCGGTGCGTCTTTCGATTCCCTCGCTGAGCAATATTCCGATGATAATGCCACTAAGGATATGGGCGGCGATCTCGGATGGATTCAGCTTCAGGCTCTGCCATCTCCTTTAAAGGACTCTGTGGCCGTGATGAAGCCCGGTGACATAAAAGGCCCGATACCGTCGGAATACGGATACCACATTGTGAAGTTCATCGACCGCCGTGAGGCTCAGAGACCGACAAAGGAGCAGTTCGCCCAGATGGTCTATCAGCAGAAAATGAACCAGGCGCTTCAGGCCGAATACCAGAAACTTAGCAAGGATATCTACATCGACATCAAGGTGCAACCCGATCAGCTTTAATCGAATTTATAGAATTGAATTTGGTAAGGCCCGGCTTTGACCGGGCCATTTTTTTATTTTTCTGGCGAGAGGATATCTTTTATCTCTCTAACAAGTTTATTTTCTACAATGTTGGAAAGCCCAATCTGGTTTTTTTCTATAACAAGTATTAGCAGATGATCATTGTCTATTCCTCTTACCCTGACAACATGTGCGTCAAAAGATAGAATAAAGGCCGAATTCTCTATTGACTTGTTTTTGAGGAATTCCTTTGCTTCCTCGTAAGCTTTTTGAATAAAGTCGCTTCTTGCCTGTGCAACCAGCCTGACCAATCTTATGGTTATATCCCCATGGGAATCCTTACATTCCAGATGTATGGTTGGTGAGAAACTCCTTACTAATGGATTTCCCTCTTTATCCGAAAATATTATAGCCATCAGCTGGAATTCCCTGACCGTATTATCCAGAATTTCCTTAACAGCTTCGAGGGAAGATGCAACCCTGGTTTTCTTTTCAGCAGGTAGTGTTCTTTCAGGTGGAACTTCAGGAGGAGCTTGTGTGACTATTGTTTCACCAGGATCTTCTTCAGCAAAAATATTAGTTTTTTCAGTTGTGATAGCTGAACTTCCAAATTTCTCCCCCGGTGTTGTATCGTTTTTCCTGGCCGGTGACCAGATAAACAGGTAATACTCGTTGTCAACTATGTAGTCGAGGATTCCTCTAAATTCGGCATCATCCATAGGGTAATTGACCTTTTTAACACTGCCGTCGCTCTCCAATATTTCGCCTGTTCCAGGAACATTGTGGAGGAATATTGCGAGCAAAAACTCCTTAAGTATATCACCTCTGATGTGGGACATATAAGCCCTGCTCACTGCATTCCTGTATCTATCTTTTAACTCTTCCCATAATTTATTCATTGCCACCCCCTTATCCCTGCAAATCCAAACCAAGTTGAACCAAATTTGTTTTTAAAATTATGTAGTAAACAGAATAAAGTGTAAAGCGAAATATGTTTCAATTAGGTTTTTAATCTATTGATTTTATGATGGTTAAAATGTCATATAAATCAACGGATTTAGGAACGACATGTCCATTTCAACTTCTATGTGGCCTGTGAGCCTATCCATATGCATGTAAGTCGGTGATGTAATCGGCGGGAAGTAGTTGCTTTGTGCTGTCACAGTCACGATCACCCACATCTCACCTTTGTTAATCGATGCCTCAAGCGTTGAATTCAAATTCGATGATCCTTGCAGTGAGTCTGTGACAACGCCCTGCACATTCCCCTGAACCAGAACAGGCGCCCTGTTGACCTCTGAAGGGAGCCTGAAACTGTATCCAAGCTGCTGAAGGCCGCTGAGAAATGGCTGGAGCAGATAGGATGGTATGAATCTGCTCAATCCGGTTGTGTCAAACACCATGAGGTAATCTGTTGTGTCCGATATGTCCTCTGAGCTGATTTTTATCTGAAATGTTACAGGTGTATCGCTTCTCGCGGTGAATGCCCACGATGACGCCTTGACTGTGACGCTTTCTGGCGATAACGCAACTTTTTTCATCACATAAAACCTGAAAGTTACATTTGTGAAAACATTTTGGATGCCTGTGAGCGGTAGGGAGAGGTTTTTTGTCTCGCTTTTTACGACGAAATCACCTGTGCAGCCGGCGGTTACGATTAACGCAAGGACGAACATGGATGTGAGAAGGTATCTTTTCATGGATTTGCCTCCTTGTTGATTGTAAATCTTAAAGCTCATCACCGGGCAGTGAATCCCAGAAACTTTCGGTTTCATGTGGTTTTATATGTCTGTCCTCGATTATATCTACAAAAAGATGACGGTCTTTTCGAGGCACATTTTTGCCCGGAATGCGCAAAACTTTGAGGATGACATGTCTTGTCGGAAGTGAGATCTCAATCGTGTCGCCGACTGCGATCTCGGATGCAGGTTTCGCAATCTCACCGTTCAACTTCACCGAGCCGTATCGGCATGCTTTCCGCGCCTGTTCCCTGCTTTTAAACACCCCGGTTAATTTCAAGAATTTGTCTATTCTCATCCCAGTTTAAGGAGCTCTCCGACGGAGAGCAGCTTTTCCTCTCCGGATTCCATGTCCCTGACTTTAACTTTTTGTGAGCTGAGTTCATCTTCTCCTATAATGATGGTGTATCTTGACCCGATCCTGTTTGCCAGTTTCATCTGAGCCTTCATGGATTTCGGATTGTGAGACATGTCAGCCGAAATGCCTTCGGCTCTGAGCTGACGAATCAGTTCTACAGCGAATTTTCTCGCTTCATCGCCGTGAGTTACGACAAAGTATTCCGGTTTGGGCGGTTGAGCGTCCAGATTGAGCGCAAGAATCACGCGCTCGACACCGAGTGCGAACCCAACGGCCGGAGTTGGTGGGCCACCAAGTTCCTCAACGAGCCCATCGTAGCGGCCGCCGGCAAGCACGGTGTTTTGAGCGCCAAGCCCGGCAGTTTTAAACTCAAAAACGGTGTGAGTGTAGTAATCAAGTCCGCGCACAAGCCGATTGTTTATCTCGTAGTCTATCCCCCAGAGCTCAAGGTATTCTAAAACCGTATCAAAATGGCGCCTTGAATACTCTGAGAGGTAATCCATGATGTTGGGTGCGTCTTTGAGTTTTGGGCCGTCTATCTTGCAGTCCAACACGCGAAGCGGGTTGCGGTAAAGCCTCCTCTGGCAATCTCCGCAAAGCTCATCCTTCCGCTTCTCAAGGTATTCGATGAGCACATTCCTGTATCTCTGCCTGTCCTCGACCGTGCCGATGGAGTTTAGCTCCAATTTTAGCTCTTTGAACCCAAATTCTTTCAGCAGTGTAAGCCCAAGTTCGATTGTCTCAGCGTCTGCAAGCGGGTCGCCTGCCCCTATGAATTCGACGCCTATCTGCCAGAATTCGCGAAGCCGCCCTTTCTGAGGACGCTCTGCACGAAAGACATTCTCGTAGTAAGCCAGTTTTACAGGCGGAATCATGTGATTTTCCAGATATGCGCGCACCACTCCTGCTGTGCCTTCCGGACGCAGCGTCAAACTCCTGCCGCCCCGATCGGTGAATGTATACATCTCCTTTTCAACGATGTCCGTAGCTTCTCCGACTGACCGCACGAACAGCTCCGTTGCCTCAAAAGTGGGAGTGGTGATAAAACCGTAGCCGTAACGCATCAGGATTTTTCTGGCCTTCTGCCAGAGCTGTTCCCTTACCTCAGATTCTGCTGGAAGTATATCTCTTGTGCCCTTAATTTTTTTGTATTTGAGTGCCATAACGCTCACTCCTGATTGTGGATGCATTATAAGGCTAAAATAAAAAGGGCGGCCGCAGGCCGCCCCTCTGTTTCTATGTGCCCCAAACGGTCACTCCTCGATAATCTCGACATTCGCGCGAGGCACTACCACCTGTTTCCCCCCCTCAAGCTCCACTTTCAGAACCCTGACTTTCGCCTCTGTTTCGATCTCCTGAAGCTCCGGCGGGAGTTCAATGACTTTGCCGATCTGGCCGAAATAGGGTTCGCGGATAATTCTGACGAGACTGCCAGGGACGAGACCTTCACTCAACGATTCCTCCTCGCCTTTTATCTCAAGTGTCTCATCCGGCACGATGACCTCAGGTCTTATCACGCCTGCCCTGATCTGAGTGGCACCGTTGACGGAGGCCTTCTTGCCCTCAAGCTCTTTCAGGAGTTCAAATGTGCGGTGAGCCATCCTGAGTTTGCCAAATCCCTCGGTGATGACAAGCGTAATGCCTTTACCTTCGTTTCCTGTGATTGCCACACCGATGTCGTAGCCGAGGAAATCGCGCAGGTTGGCATCGTCAATGCCACCGACCACGATAGCGACTGCGCCAACGGAGACGGCTTTCTTTATCGCGTCAGCTGTCACGAACGAGCCTCCGACAAGAATTTTGCCCTTGTGTTCCTCGGTTATCATGTCTGCGTCCAGGATGTCGTCCGGTGTCTCAGCGATGACATGGATGTGTCCGATCCGTTCTTCACCTATGCCGAAGATGCCCTGAATGAAACTGGCCTTCGTCTGAACGATAACACCTTCGTTCTCAATCACTTCAACCACTTCGCCGTCGATGTAGGCCCTGACCTCTACCGGGAGAGGCGGTTCCCTCAGGATCACCTGTCCCGTGACTTTAGAGACATTTTCTATCGTTCCATCGACCGGAGCAGTGACGGATGACTTGAACAGGCCGAAAAATCCCTTTGACTGAGCTATTATTTCGCCTTTTTTCACGGGGTCCCCGACTTTTTTGAGCATCAGAAGGGGCACATCCTCAGGCGGCACGGACAGGAGGCCAGCGACATTTATCGGAACCACATTGCCGGGCAGCTCTGTCCTCGCAACTACATCCTCGGCTTTCACCTTATCGCCGACCTTTTTCAACACTGTGCCCGGCAAAGGCAATCGCCTTTCCTTTCTGACGATTGTCGCCTTTGCGACCTTTAAACCTGGCGTATATGCGTGAGCCATTTTATTTTCCTCCTACTGAAATTGTTGGATTTCCTGGTTGTTTAATTGTGCTCACGGTCTCGGCTGGCGGCAAAAGCGGCTTTAGGTCAGGCTCAACATTGCCGTATCTGTTCGCTTCTTCCAGAATCTGGAGCGCTTTCGCCGTGTCTCCCTGCTTCAGGTAGATTCGCGCAAGCTGGTTGTGCACATCTTTTTCACTCGGCAGCTGATCAACTATCATTTGAAGGTATTCCGTTGCTTTTGTGGTGTCGCCCTTCTGCAGGTAGATGTTTGCGAGCTGGTAGTAAAGCTGGAGCTTCTGGTTCTGCGGTATCGACTGGGACTTGATCGCCGGCTGCATGAGCGCAAGGGCGGAGTCGTATTCGCCCAATTCAGCATAAAGCTGTGCCATGGTCAGGTTGATGTAAATGATGTTGTTTTCGAGCTTCTTTTGGGTCTCCTTCGAAAGCGACTGGATGAACTTGTTGCCGAACCAGAACTCGTCGAGCGCGAGTCTGATGAAGCTGTCTTTCAGCGCTGAGTCAGCATTCGCCACCGTTATCGCTCTCTGCTGATACTCAGATGCGAGACGGAGCGCCACAGATGCATAGTTACGGATCAGCTTCTCATGTGTCTCGTCCTTGAAGACATGCGGATTGAAAACGCCGCGATAACGGAAGACATCGGGCCATGGCGGCTTGGCGTTCCCATATTTCTGTACAAATTCCTGCGGCCTCATATCATCGTGCAGCAGGTGACGCGTCTTCTCGATGTTAAGGCCTTCATAACCGGGCGTGGTGGAAACCGGACGGCTGTGTAATGCCATCGCCATGCCTTCCATCTCAAGATATTGCTCCCAGCCTTTCATGTGGTCACGAGACACCGTGATTGCGAAGTAGATCGGGGTCGAGAAATTGCCGCCTTTGGCAATGACTTCTTTCAGGAAGTCCTGCTGAGATGCGAGGTAAATCCTTGGGAACTTGAGGCCATTGCCCAGCTCGATCATGTCGTCCGTCTTGTAGCCGAGCGAGGTTGCGATCATATCCCTGATCATGAAGTCGGCGAGCATGATATAACCGTTCTTAGTCTTCGCTGGGTAGAACACCGGCGGAAGCTTGTCGATTTGAGCCTCTGTGAAGCTGATGGGCGCGCCTTTTATCTTCAGCTGCTTGACATACCAGTTTGTGTTGAGCAATGAGAGATTAGCGATTATGACATCCTTACGCACATGCAGCACTTCCTGATCAAACCAGAGCGGGAATGTGTCGTTGTCGCCGTTCGTATACATCACAGCGCCTTTGGCTGGCGAAATCAACATGTTGTATGCGTAATCCTCTGCGATGTAGTTTTGAGAGCGATCGACTATTGGGTAGAAATGGCCGATCTGGAAGCCGAGCATAATGAATCCGAGGACAGGGCCGAGATAGCTCGATGCCTTTGACCGGAGGTATTTCAGGAGCGCTATGCCGAGTTCGTAGAGCGCTATGCCCGCAAACAGGGCGTTGAAGGTGAACGCAGGGGCGTAGAAGTAATCCCTGTCACGCACCTCCGTCAGCCCGCGTGCGAGGTTAGCTGGATTGACAGGATGAGTGGGTGAATCTTTGAGGTTGAGGTAGAGAAAGAGACCGAGACTGCCGATTATGAAAGCTCCTCCGACAAGGAGCCATGTCCTCCAGTCCTCGAACGCCGCAAGCACAAATCCGATCAATCCAAGCGCAAACATCGGAACCCACAATGCGGCATACTGCCAGCTGAAGTAAAGCAGATAAACCTTGATCTGGTCTATCAGGGCTATTCTTCTCGGGAACACCTTTGCAGGCTCATACTGCTTGCGCAACAGGACATCCATGAACGCCTTCCAGTTTGAAGGCCACGCTTCGTTGATCGACGGGTTGTGAATTGATCGCACTATCATGAACGCCTCAACGGAGACCGCTATGACGATGAGTATCAGCGCAAAACCTTTCCAGTTTTTGTAAAGTCCTGTTGCGGCATACACGCTGAAGATCATCAGGAATGTGCCGATGACGAGCGTCACGCCCACAGACGGGTTCTTGGGCAGACTTTTCGCTGTTGCCATGCCATAGAGCAGCATGAGTGCGCCAATTATAAGCAGGATGAGATAGATGAGATTTGAAGTCTTTGCATAATCTTTAACTTTCAACATGAAATAGCCAAGCAGCGCAGCGGCTGAGATGAATGCGAGCACAACTGCGCCGCCGATCTTCTCACCGGCAAGCGGTTTGTAAGTCAGCTCCATGAGTGCGATCATAAGAAACATTGCGGCCGTCACCGCCATAAACTCCCAGTCGAGCACGAGTTTCGGATGCATGACGAGCACGAACACGAAGATCACGGGCATGATTATCAACGCCATCAGGTGAATGCCCGACGAGAGGAAGACCACATAAAGTGCGAACAGGATATAGCGTATCGATTTGGGATCCTTGATGTTTTCCCACCAGTTTAGTGTTACCCACACGGCGAGCGCTATTGTGAAAACCGAAGGCGTGTAGGTCTCCGCCTCGATGGAGTTCATCCAGACCGTTCTCGCAAATGCGCCGAGCAGTGCGCCTGTTATCGCTGCAAGATGCGGCAGTAATTTGGGAATGCTGCCTTTGTTGGCCTTGAATTCAGCCCATTTGTCGATCGTTTTCAGGGTTATTAGGTAGATAAACCCGGCAGTGAGAGCGCCAGAGGTTATCGAGATAAGAGTTATCCTCAAAACGGGCTCGACAGGGTCGCCACCCGATAAAAGTTTGAACAGGGAAGACATTGGCAGGGGCAAAAGGGTCATAAATTTGCCCAGAATGACATAAAGCGGCGTTCCGGGCGGATGTGGGATGCCAAGTATGTAACTTGTGGCCAGAAATTCGCCGACATCCCAGAATACCACTGTTGGAGCCGTCGTCTTGAAATACATCAGCCATGTGAAGATGCTAACGAGCGAGAAAAAAATCACCCTCAATCTCTTTTCACTCATCTAAATGTCCTCCTTTTCTGTGACAAATTATAAATCCGAATAAGCATATCTTTCAATTACTTGAAGCTAAGCGATTTGTCATTCGACAATTGCTCCGATCTCGAGCAGGGCCTGATGTGCCTGATCAAGCAACTCTCTTGCCCTGAGTTCGCTGTCAGCTTCGACATAGATGCGAATCACGGGCTCAGTGTTCGACGGCCTCATGTGAATCCATGCCCGGTCGAGCCTCACATAGGCCCCATCGATCGTGCTCGTTTCTGTCGCCTGCGGAAACATATCGAGCACCTTCTCGGGGTCAAACCCGTCAGTACGTCTGAATTTGGATTTCAGCATGGTGTAGGTTGGGAGCTGTTCGACGACCTCGTGCAGCCTGCCTTTTGCGGCAAGGTCAAGTATCAGGGCGGTTCCCACAAGGCTGTCGCGCGTCGGATTAACATCGGGCAGTATAACGCCTCCGTTCCCCTCTCCGCCTATGACGGCGTTGTGCTCAAAAATCCCTGCGACGACATTCGCTTCCCCGACCTTCGTCCTGAAGACCGGAACGCCAAATCTGTTTGCCACATCCTCGACCATCATGGATGTGGACAGGTTGACGACAACCGGTCCCTTTTTTCGCTCAAGGATTGCCCATGTGGCGATGGCTATAGTGTGTTCCTCTGTCAGGAGCCCGTGTCCTTTCAGGCCGATAAGTAACCTATCGCCGTCCGGATCGGATGCAAGCCCCAGCTCGGCGACCCCGCTTTTCAGTATGGCGTCGAGCTCTTTGAGGTGCTCCTTCTTGGGCTCAGGCACATGCGGGAACAGACCTGTCGGCTCGCAGTTGAGTCTTATGGGATTGCCGCCAAGCCGCCGCACCAGTTCGGGCAGTGCGAACCAGTTGGCGCCGTTAACCGCATCTATCGCCACCATTGGAGCCATTTTCGCTATCTTTTCGACATCGACATAGCCGGACTCGATTATCGCCTCAATGTGGTCATCGATTGCGCCGCCGTAAACCTTGATTTTCCCGACACTTTGCCATGTCCGCCATGTCCGCGAACGGCGTTCGAATATCTCCTTAAGCTGATTTACATCGTCCTGAAACAGGAAGACGCCATCCGGGCGGACAAACTTGAGCGCATTCCATTCGACAGGGTTGTGACTTGCGGTGATGACGATCCCTCCGCCGACATCGTCGTTCCAGTTTCGGACATTGAAGAGGAGGGTAGGGGTGGGGACGATGCCGATGTCGGCCACATGGCCACCTGCGCCTGTGATGCCGGATTTCACGGCGTCCATGAATGTCGGGCCGTGCGGACGCGTATCCCTACCCACGATGTAGATGCGGTCGGCGCCGAACAGCTCGACCAGTGATGCCCCGTATTCGAGGGCCACGCTCGGTGTCAAATCCGTTCCAACGACCCCTCTCAGGCCCGAAACGGTTAAAAGGTAAGCCATGCCGACACCTCAGCGGTATTTTTTGGCGATTTCACGCGCAATAACCAGCCTCTGAATCTGGTTTGTGCCTTCGTAGATCTGGGTTATCTTTGCGTCGCGCATGAACTTTTCGACAGGATATTCCTTCATGTAGCCGTAGCCGCCCATCACCTGCACCGCATCGGTTGTCACCTTCATTGCGACATCGGATGCGAACAGTTTGGCCATTGCCGAGTATTCCGAATACCTTTTCGCGCCTGAATCTATGTATCTGGCTACCGAATAGACGAGGGATCTTGCAGCCTCGATCTGGGTCGCCATGTCTGCAATCATCATCTGGATTGCCTGAAAGTTGATTATGGCCTGACCGAACTGAACCCTCTGGTGAGCGTATTTCACGGCCTCTTCCATAGCGCCTTGTGCTATGCCGACGGCCTGAGCTGCCACGCCGGGTCTTGAGTGATCGAGCGTATCCATTGCGATTTTGAAGCCCATGCCCTCACGCCCAATGAGGTTGCTGGTCGGGACGCGAACATCCTCGAAGATGAGCTCGCGCTGCACGGACGCCCTGATGCCCATCGTATCCTCTTTTTTGCCGAATTTGAAACCCGGTGCGCCTTTTTCAACGAGTATGGCCGATAGCCCGCGCATGCCCCTATCCGGACGGGTCGAGGCTATCACCGTGTAGATGTCTGCCTCGCCGCCGTTCGTGATGAAGATTTTGGTGCCGTTGAGCACATAGTGGTCGCCATCTTTCAGCGCTTTTGTCTGGATGTTGCCTGCATCGGAACCGGCGTTGGGTTCAGTCAGCGCAAACGCCGCTATCAGCTCACCGTTCGCTATGCGCGGCAGATACTTCTCTTTTAACTCGTCGCTCCCGTAAAGCACGATCGGGATGGTCCCCAGCCCGACTGCGGCGAAAGAAACGGCCAGTCCCGGCTCAACGCGGGCAAGCTCTTCAACCACAATGGCTATGTTCATAACGGATGAACCAAACCCGTCATACTCCTCCGGCACGAATATCCTGAAAAGGTCGAGCTGCGCCATCTCCTCGATCAGGTCACGCGGAAATTCGTGAGCCTCATCCAACTCTTTCCACCTCGGCCTTACACGCTCCTCCGCAAACCTGCGGACAAGTTTTTTCAGCTCCTGTTGCTCTTCTGTGAGGAAATAATCCATATAACACCCTCCTTTTGTCGTTGATGAGCTTAATTATCCTGAAAATTTTATCTGTGATGGACAGGTGTTGGGCCTTTTGTGGTGTCGCGGCCGCCACCTTCCGCTACTTTTCCGTTTAAAGAGTAAACCGTGATTCTGCCCGATTCGCCCCTGTTATCCCATGTGTCGTAAGCTACAACATGGATTTTCCTGATACCGTCGTAGTATTCCGCTGAGTTGAAACACAGCGTCCCGACGACTGTGGTGTCAGGTTTTGCAATTTTCAGTTCGCTTACCGATGTGCCGTCCACAAAAAGGGCTGCACGGGCAGTTTTCGATGGGTCATGCGCCTTGAAAACGACGCAAGCGGTGTCTTTAACCGTGTCCGCTTCATGCGGCTCGATTATGGTTATTTTCGGACCTTCAAGCTCAGGCTTTCCGGGCGGTGGCGCTTTGTAGCCGCAGCTGGAGACAAGCAGCATGAGTGCAATGCCCAGCTTCCTCATCGATCAGCTTCCTCCATCGGAGGGATAAGCCCCGATTCCATCATCGTCTCTATCAGCTTCCATGCGTATGTGATCCTCTCGGTAGCTATCAGCCTGAGCTCCTTCTCAGTTGCAGTCAGCCGTGCGACCCCCTGTTCTATGGCTTTGAGTGCTACCCTGACGGCCTCTTCGATGAACACCTCACGATCGTCCATCGATGGGACGATGTGATTTTCGTCGAGGCCTTTGCTGTATGCGTAATCTGCGAGCGCTTTCGCCGCTTCGAGGCACATCTCATCGGTTATGGTTCTTGCCCTGACATCGAGTGCTCCACGAAATATGCCGGGGAAACCGAGCGAATTGTTTATCTGGTTCGGGAAATCTGATCTTCCTGTCGCAACGACCCTTGCACCGGCCGCCTTTGCGTCCTCAGGCCATATCTCCGGCACCGGGTTCGAGCCCGCAAACACTATCGGGTCATGCGCCATGAGCCTTATGTGCTCAGGTTTCAGGAGGCCGGGCTGTGCTGTATAAGCTATCACAGCATCCGCATTGCGCAGAGCTGTCTCAAGCCCTCCCCTGACCTTCTCTCCGTTTGTTGATGCGAGGAGCTGATAGGTGAACGGATAGCGATCTTTCAGCTCATCAGTTGTGCCGCTGACGATGCCATCGTAATCGACCACGATGACTTTTTCGGGGTTAACACCGGCCATGATCAAAATCCTTAGGGTCGCCGTCGATGCGGCACCTGCACCGAGCATGACGATTTTCATCTCGTTCAGCGGCTTGCCGACGATGCGTGCGGCGTTTATCATGCCTGCCACTGTGACTGCGGCCGTGCCTTGTTGATCATCGTGCCAGACAGGGATTTCCATCTCCCTACGCAGCCGCTCAAGTATGTAAAAACATTTGGGCTGTGCGATGTCCTCAAGGTTTATGCCGCCGAAAGATGGTTCAAGTGCCTTGACGATGCCGATAAACCTGTCAGGATCCTTTTCGTCTATGCAGATTGGCACGGCGTCCACTCCACCGAGCACCTTGAACAGCAGAGCTTTGCCCTCCATGACGGGCATTGCCGCCAGAGGCCCGATGTCACCAAGTCCGAGGACCCTTGTGCCGTCTGAGATCACTGCGATCGTGTTGGCGCGGTTGGTGTGCTCAAACGACATGTTCGGGTCGTTTTCGATTATGCGACATGGCTCTGCGACGCCCGGTGTATACCAGACGGAAAAATCCTTTACCGAGTTGACTGGCACCTTGGGTGCAATCTGGACTTTGCCCCTGTAAAAGGGATGGAGTTTAGCGGCCGTTTCAGCGGCTTCGGAGTGTTTTTTCTTCATAAATGCCTCCGAAAATCACCTCATTTTTAGCGGTGCGGGCACAAATGTGAGCAGGAACATAATAAGTGCCAGTAGAGCGATCCATTTCCGTTTCCTGTCCAGCTTTGAGACCTCGTTGAGCGGCGCGGGATGTGAGATGCCGACAATGATCAATAGTGCTGCCCAGATCAGCCAGCCGAGCCAGAACGCTCCGAGAAGTATCAGGATGAGGATCGTGACCTGTGAGATCCTTTTGTGTGCCTTTCCGAAAACTGCGTAGAGTATGTGCCCGCCGTCCAGTTGTCCAACAGGCAACAGGTTCAACGAAGTGACGAAAAAGCCAACCCATGCAGCAAACGCAGTAGGCGTGAGCATGACTGCGTAATCTTTGCTGAATTTTGATCCCATTACCAGAAATCTGATGAGCATGAAGATGAGAGGTTCGCCGAACTCAAGTGGAGACGCATGCTGCGGTATGTAGCTAATCGGGATTACATGCGAGTGTATGAGTCCGATGATAGCGATCGGTATGGATACCACAAATCCAGCTATTGGACCGGCGACACCGATGTCCAGCAGAGCTTTTCGGGAGGGGATCGGCGATTGCAACTTTATGAAGGCACCCAGTGTTCCGACCATGTTGAACGGGAACGGGATGAAATAGGGGAGTGTGGATGCAACTTTGTGCTTCCGTGCCATGTAGTAATGGCCGAATTCGTGGATGCCGAGAATCAGGAGAAGCGAAATTGAGAACTTATAGCCGAGCAGGAACTCCGGCAGGTTTCGGGGGATCCTACCCAGAACCATGATTGAGCCAACGAAGAATGTTGAGATGAGTGTCAGGATGAACAGGAGCACATTTACCCAGATTCGCTGTTTTGGCACGGGCGTTGCCTTCGAGATAATGACCCGATAGAACCCGTTTGGATCCTCTCTGACCGCAACGACGAACTTGAGTGGCTCAAATATCTCCTGTAATAACTCTATCCCGTCATCAGGGTTGCCCTGAAACCGTCCTATGAAAATCCATGGGCCATTGTCGTCCATTTTACCCCATTCGTGTATGTCAATGACACGGCTGACCGCCTCTTTTATGACTTCATCGATGTAAAAGCTGTCAATCATTTTGAATAACCCTCGTCTCCTGAGATTATTAAGTCGTTCATGTTCTCATTTCGGAATGCCACAAGCATGTTTTCGTAATTGTGAGCAAATCCGATGTTTCCTTTCCTGTCAATGGCGATGACTCCGGCCGCTAATTTAACAGTGTTGTCAAGCAAGTCAATGCCCGCCTCCGCCGCTTTCTGAGCGGATATACCATTCCTTATGAGATCGACAACGGTCTTTGTCAGGAGCGTTTTCATGATTCCCTCGCCTATGCCGAGTGCAGAAGCACCACCGTATTTCGTGGCATAGGTGCCTGCACCTGGGATGGGCGTATCGCCAACCCGCCCAAAGAGTTTCAGAAAAACACCGCCTGTGGATGTTCCGGCCACGATCTCGTTGCTTCCATCGAGCGCCACACACCCGACCGTGCCCTGAAGCAATTCAGGATGCGAACGAAGCAGGCGCGATAATTTTTTCCAGTGCTTGATCTGACCGCTTTGCGCCAATTTTTCGCGCAGGTGGCGCCATTTCTGACGCTGATCCTCGGTCACGGGGTCGTATTTAGGAAATCCCATTATCCTCGCGAATTCCTCGGCACCTTTCCCAACGAGCAGCACATGATCGGTCTCATCCATCACTTTGCGCGCGAGGCTGATCGGATTTTTTACATTCCTGACATCCGCAACGGCTCCGATGTTGAGAGTGGAGCCTTTCATTATGGCCGCATCCATAGCGCATTGGCCGTCAAGGGTGAGAGCTGATCCTGTCCCGGCGTTGAAGACAGGAGCATCTTCAAGCACATTGATCGCTTTTTCGCATGCGTCGAGTGCGCTTCCTCCCTGTATCAGAATTGAAAATCCCGTCTCGACAGAGGTCCTGACCCCCTCAATTCGCTCCTCATTCAGATCACCGAAGCCTCCGTGCACCACAATGGCCCTCACGAATTTGCCTCCTGAAATTGGCTTGATTATAAAGCAAATTCCCCATTTTTAGACGGTTCCATGTCCTGCTTCAAAACTGCTTTTGGATTGCTTTTTTCTTTGACAATCGGGCGTTAAGGTCTTCAAAATATGGCACTCCCAATGGCGTTAAATCTTTTGGAGGCAATCTGGCAATGAGAATCCTTTATGTCACCCAATTTTTCCCACCTGAAGTTGGGGCGGCGGCTAACAGGGCCCGAAATTTTGTTAAGTTCTGGCTGAGGCGAGGCGCACGCATAACCGTTGTTTCTGAGGTGCCGAATTACCCTACCGGACGGATAAGCAAGGGGTATGACAGGGATTTTTTTCGTATCGAGCACCTCGAGGAAGGACTGGATGTCATCAGAATTCCGGTTGTGCCAACGCCAAGCGGCGGCACAATAGCTTCCAAGCTGATAAACAACATCTCGTTTTACATAAAAGCTCGCCATTTCTTTAATATTTTCAGAAACCGTAGTTTTGACATCGCTTTTGCAACCACCCCGCCTCTTGGTTGCGTGTTTCTCGGCAGTTTCCTTTCGGATATGTTGGGCGTGCCTCTGGTCATCGATGTAAGGGATCCGTGGCCGGAGATCCTGCTAACCCAGGATAGTTGTGGCGCCGCATGCCGTATGGTTGTCAATGTCATAGCCAGATTGATGGTTAGCTATTATAGGAAAGCGCAGATCATAGTGTCCCCTGTGCCATTCATCCTGCAGCATCTTCAGAGGATTTACGCCCTAAAACGAACGCTGTGGATTCCTAACGGTGTAGATCTCGATGAGGCAGGCAGGATAAGAGCGTCGTCTGAGCCTTTAAAGTCGAGGTTCACGGTGATATACAGCGGCATACTTGGCCGAAATCACGGCGCCGAGATCCTGTTGGATGTGATCAGAAGGATGCCCCATGTCGATTTCTGGGTAGTAGGCGATGGAAAAGATAGACCTTTATTTGAAAAGACTAACACTCAAAACCTTAAATATCTTGGAGTCAAGGATTGGCATAGAACATTTTCTTTGATAAAGGCTGCTGATCTTGGTATCGTCACTTTGCGTGACAACATCTGGATGCGAAATGCTTTTCCCGTGAAGGGGATAGATTATCTTGCGGCTGGGAAACCGGTTGTCGTGAGTATAGGTGGGGCATTCCCGAAACTTCTTGATGAGTATCAAGCCGGACTCCACTCGGAGTCCAACGATGTGGAGCAGATAATCGCCTCAATTGAGCGTATAAGGAGTGACGAAGCCCTTCGCAAGTCAATGGGCGTTAACGCACTTAGACTCGCAAGAGATTACTTTGACATGAGACGGAATGCGTCGAAACTGTTTGACGAGCTGAGCAGCCTTGTTGGTTAAATCCTTCTCTGTGTATCTGATCCCATAATTGACACCTCCCCCTGCTCAATTTATCCTGTTAGGCGATGAGAGAAGATTTCTGGAGTTATTGGAAAGAGCGACAGGTTATGGTGGAGGAGGAACTTGAGCAGTTTCTCCCAGAGAACGGTCCGGGCCCCACGATTTTGCGCAAAGCCATGCGATATACACTGTTTGCTGGTGGAAAGCGGCTCAGGCCTGTGCTTGCCATTATGGGATATGAGATAGCTGGTGGTGAGGATGTCAAACATGAGATTTTGCCACAGGCGGCAGCACTTGAGCTGATTCACACATTCACCCTTATCCACGATGATCTCCCTGCTATGGACGACGATGACATGCGGCGTGGTAAGCCCTCAAATCACAAAGTTTTTGGCGAAGGAATAGCTGTTCTTGCAGGCGATACACTCCTTGTCGAGGCGTTCAGGTTGTTCATTCAGGGAAAACTGCCTCACGATGTGAAGCTCAGGATGCTTGATGAGCTGATAGATGCGATCGGCGTGGACGGCGTCATGGGGGGGCAGGCGTATGATCTGTTGTATGAGGGGCGAGAGGCGACGCCTGAGATAGTTGACTATATCCACTCGCGCAAAACTGGCGGCTTTATACGAGCGGCTCTGACGATCGGTGGCATGGCGGCTCAAAACGAAAGGCTCGTCCCAGTTTATCGTGAGATAGGTAACCTCATTGGCCTCGCTTTCCAGATCACTGATGATGTGCTCGATGTCGTTGGTGATGAAAAGAAGCTCGGTAAACCCATAAAGAACGATGAAGCTGCCGGTAAATCCACATATCCGGCACTCTACGGAGTGGAAGAATCCATGAGGCGTGCCCGCGAACTGGTAGATAAAGCGATAGGACTCGCAAATTATAACATAGGGCCTGAAATAGCGTGGCCTTTGGTAGAACTTGCTAAATTCATAGTCGAGAGAGACCACTGATGTTAAACGATTTTCTGCACAACACATTGCTCTGGAACACGCTCATAGTTTCTATATTCGTTCAATCGTTGAAATTCTTTATCTATCTGGTTCGGAGTGGCAAAGTTGACTTCAGGTGGTTCGTGCGCACAGGTGGGATGCCGAGCTCTCACACCGCGACAGTGTTTGCATTGAGCACAATGGTTGGTTTGAGGGAGGGCTTTTCGAGTACCATATTTGCCGTTACCGCAATGTTCAGCCTTATAGTGACTTACGATGCCACAGGTGTGAGGCGTGCAGCGGGCAAACAGGCCGCCGTGATTAATCGCATGATTGAGGAACTTCAGATGCAGCATAAGGTGGGGCGTGAGAGGCTCGTCGAGCTGCTCGGTCACACGCCCCTTGAGGTCTTTGTTGGTGCTGTTCTCGGCATCATCATGGGGATTTTGTTAGGGTAAGGGGGTATGCCATGAAAAAGGCGGTTATTCTGGTAGAGTCAGGCTTTGACGATGTGGAATACATCGTTCCATATTACCGATTCCTTGAGGCGGGCTTCGAGGTTACGGTTGCAGCTCCGTCTCAGGGAACATACAGCGGCAAGGTGGGGTTGAAGGCGGAAGCCATTGAAATCAAATCGGTTGATCCGTCGGATGTGGATCTGGTTTTCATACCCGGTGGACATGCACCTGACCGACTTCGCAGGTATCCTGAGGTCATTGAGTTCGTGAGAAAGGCCTACGACAACGGCGCTGTGATAGGCGCTATCTGCCATGCACCTCATGTGCTGATTTCAGCAGGGCTCACGAGAGGCAAGCGGTTGACCAGTTTCTTTTCAATTCGGGACGATGTGATTAACTCAGGCGCTGAGTGGGTGGATGCGCCAATTGTGGTTGACGAGAGGATCGTCACTGCAAGGTTCCCGAACGACCTGCCGATCTTCCTGCCAGAACTGATAAAAATCGTGAATGCAGGGTGAGGAAGGATATTTGGACGCCCAACATGGCTTGAGGCTGCTTAGTTTACTTCTTTTTTGGTAAAACCTGCCGTTATAATTTCATTTATGATAAAGAACATTGAGATTAAAAACTTCAGGACTTTCAGACAGCTAAAAATCGAGGATTTTGGCCAAATTAATGTTTTTATCGGTAAAAATAACCTTGGCAAAAGCTCATTACTCGAGGCGATTTATCTTGCATCCGATGCGGTGGATGAGATTAATGTCTCAAGCTTTTATTATATCCTGAAGAGAAGGGGGTTTTCTCAAAGGTTAAGGATTGTCGAAACTCAGGATTTAGAGCAAGTATTGAAGAATTTTCAAAAACACATTTTCTACGACGGAAAAGAGGAAGCCGAAATTGTCATCGGCAACTCGAAAGATTTGGAACCCAGGCGTAAGATCCGCCTTTGCATTACCTCCAGTTACAGTCCCAGAGCGGTTAAAGATATGCTTGCTAATGTCATGTATGAACTCACTATGGGCTCAAGGATGACTGTTTTTAAATACTTGTCGGGCATAGAATTTGCATCTGTATTGAAGGTGAATCGCAAACCTTCAGTCTTTCTGATCAAACATTCAAGGGGCACTGTGCAACTGCTTTATCTCGCCTACAAAATCAGGACAGGCATGATTAAGTTTTTTCTTGATACATGTTATCTATGTGGAGGTGCAAACAAATTAAACAGATTTATTAAATCCATTGAGGGGGAATTAGAATCACAAACATATAGCAACCTTAAAGAGATTATTTCCAATTTCTTCGATGAAAAAGTTAAATCCTTTGAGCCGTCGTTTAGCGATTATTTTGTGAGGTTCGACAACAGGGCTATTCCATTTTCCATGCTTGGCGACGGAGTTCGATATTTTATAACCCACTATCTGGTTTTAAATGTTGAAAAACCGGCTATCGTATTCCTTGAAGAACCTGAGAATTTTATGCATCCGGGGCTGCTTGATCTGCTGACAAGACTCATAGCTGCTACAAAGCATCAAATTTTCATTGTCACACACAGTCTTGAGTTCCTTGAAAAGCTTTTGTGGTATGCCCTCGAAGAGGAGGCAAACCTTAAGGTGTTCGGATTTTACGCGTTGAAAGATGGGATACCCATGATCGAAGCTTACGACCTTAAAAATGCTTACAACTCAATATACAAACTGGATATAGATCTAAGATGATTACATTGGCCACTGTTTTTGTTGAAGGTACAACTGATGTCAGGTTGTATAAGGCTATTTTCAGAGGCATTTTCAACTGTCACTTTGTCAAAGCCGATGAGGAAGAGCATCTCAAGGATATTCTTCGCCGGGAGCGTGTCCCCAGAAAATTGTTTCCGTGGGAAAGCGCCCTGTTCCTGAATTGTCCAGGTAAACTTGTGATTTTGCACGGATGTGGTGGATATAGCAGGTTGCTGAGTTTACTTGAAGGCATTGAGGATAAAGCCATTGGAATACTGAGGCGCAAATTTGAAACAGTGAACATCCAGACAAATTACGGTGAGTTGGGCAGATTTGAATTGTGGTTCATATTTGATGAGGATGCCAGGGACAAGGTGGGAAGTGTTTATAGATTTCGGTTCTTGGACGATTATATATTTGTCGAGTTTCAAAAAACGCCAGAAGAATTTGTCCTGAAGAATTTTGAGAAGATTTACAGGCAAGAAAGCGTTGAAAGGATTTTATATCACGATTGTCTCTCAGTTTTTGAGAAGCGTTTAAGAGTGGTTTCATTGAAGAAACGAGCCGGATTGATTAAAACAATAATCGGAGAACGATGTTATGACCATCTGTTTGAGGTGATTATATCTAAGATAAAGGAGCGAATAGACGAGGGTGAAGAAAAATTCAGGTACATCCCCGAATGGCTCAGTAAGTTCTGCACTGGATGTTATTAGGTTACATAGTACTCGGTTGACCAGTTTCTTTTCAATTCGGGACGATGTGATTAACTCAGGCGCTGAGTGGGTGGATGCGCCAATTGTGGTTGACGAGAGGATCGTCACTGCAAGGTTCCCGAACGACCTACCTATCTTCCTGCCAGAACTGATAAAAATCGTGAATTTGGGGTGATTATGCTGTTAGTTCTTTGCTGATCAACATCTCCACGCTTGTAAGGGCTTTGTTCAGCTCGTTCATTATCTTGCTTTCGTGTTCTATCTTTTCTTTGAAGTATTTTTCGACATCCCTTTTACTTTTCTCCTCACCGGTTGCCTCAGGGTAGAACATCTGGCTCAGTGAGAATCTTCCCTTGAGTTCACTCCATTTTTTAATCCTGTCGATGGCTAACTGCAACCTAAGATTTAGTATATCCCTGTAAACCTCAGCATATTCGCTCCTGACTGAACCGCTAAAATAGAGGATGGAGTTCAATACCTCGTTGAACTCATCTTTGTTTATCCTGTTGTTGATGTCATCAAAATACACTTTGAACAATCTGCTTGAATAGGATAGGATCTCCGCAGCCTTTGAAAATACAA
>WGAI01000071.1 GCA_015489175.1 Caldifarciminota bacterium
ACCGACCTTGCGATCATAAGGTTAAAAGCCTATACCCCCCGAGATGCTGCTATGCTAACAAATGCAGTGGCCGAGGAATATGTAAATTTCACGCTCTACGACCTACGAAAAGAGGCGAGAAGCGTAAGAGATTTCATCCAAAATCAGCTCGACAAGGTCGAAAAGGAATTGGAACAGGCCCAGGACTCCCTCAAAAAATTCAAAGAGCAGACAGGCATATTCATGTTAGATGAGGATGCACGGAATTTGATAAATCGCCTCTCAAGCCTTCAGGCGGAATTAACGGCTGCCACTACCGAGAAAGTTGCTACAAAAGCCAGAATTAACAATTTGAGAGCACAGCTGCAGCAACAAAGTGCCCAGCAGAGAGAGAGACTTATCACTTCTCCAGAGATAAGCGGCAACCCCGTGGTCCAGTCGTTGAAAGATAAGCTTACGGAACTGGAGATTAGAAAAGCCAAACTTATGGAGGAATACACAGAGCAACATCCTGAAGTTCAGGCCATCAACAGAGAGATCGACAAAACGAAGGAGGAACTCAGGAAGGCTGTTGGAAGTGCGATGAAAGCAGGTCCGCTTGCCAGCGACCCGATAATCCAATCGATCCTGCAAGACCTCATAAGAAGCGAAGCCGATCTGAACGCCCTTGAGGGACAGATCGAAGCCCTCAAAAAAGTCATAAGTTACTATGAAAGCAGAATTAAACAGTTACCTACTACCGAAGTTCGCCTTGCCGAGCTGACAAGAGAGGTGGAATCAAAAAAGGCCACATACAACATGTTGCTGTCCAAACTTGAGGATGTAAAGATCACGGAGGCGAGAACCGTAAGCGACGCCAAAGTGGTTGATCCAGCAGTCCCACCAACTCAGCCAATTAAGCCAAGGAAAAAACTAAACCTCATCCTTGGATTCATACTCGGCTTGATGTTAGGTGTAGGTGGAGCCTTTGTCTCAGAGTATCTTGACACATCGATCAAAGTCCCTGAAGAGATTGAAAACACGATAGGCGTTCCTGTAATAGGCACCATTCCCAAAATCGGCATTGGTGTTTCAAAAGGCAAAGCGGAAGAGCTCATACAGAAAAGGCTGATAACTGTGGGTGAGCTTGCTTCTTCACCGGTGGCTGAAGCTTACAGGGCACTCAGGACAAACCTGAAATTTTCGAGCATAAGCAAACCGCTAAGAAGCATTGTCATAACGAGTAGTCTGGCACAGGAAGGTAAAAGCACAGTCACAGCTAACCTTGCAATAACCTTTGCACAGTTGAACCACAAGGTGTTGCTTGTGGATGCCGATTTAAGAAAGCCTATGCTTCACAGAATTTTCGGATATAACCGCGTCCCTGGACTGACGGATGTGCTTGTCGGAAGTCACAAGATCGATGATGTAATCCACGACTTACATAGATTTTCGCCAAATCTTATGCTTATCACAAGCGGGCAAATACCACCAAACCCTGCTGAACTGCTTGGCTCTCAACAAATGGAGGAATTCCTCGACGAAACTTTGCAGAGATTTGAGTATATTTTCTTTGACACGCCTCCTGTTTTGCCTGCCACAGACGCATCTGAGCTGTCATCTAAAACAGACGGCGTAATTCTTGTCATAAAAGCACTTGAAACCGAACGAGAGGTCGTCGAACAGGCAAAGAAGATGCTGGATAGGGCCGGAGCCAACATCGTAGGTGCCGTGCTTAATGCCATGGATATTGAACGGCAATTCTACTACTACAAATACCGCTACAAACGCTATTACTATTACTACTCCTACACCCACAAAGATCAGTTAAAAGAGTATGAAGCTCATCGCAGCAATCCATTCAAAAAGATTTTAAGAAAATTCAAGAGAGGTAGAAGATGAAAGTATCGCTCATAGGTGTTGGGAACTGGGGGAGAAACCATCTCAGAGTTCTGTATTCCATGTCAAACATTGAACTTGTTTGGGTATGCGACCTCAGCGAAAAATTGCTTGAGAAGGCCAAAAGCCAATACCCAAACATCAAAACCACGCGAGACAGTGACCTTGCGATAAGGGATGCTGACGCGGTTGTAATCGCCAGCTCAGCTGTAACGCACTACGAGCTGGCCAGAAAAGCGCTCGAAGCCGGGAAACATGTCTTTGTCGAAAAGCCCATGGCACTTAATGTCGAACACGCCGAGGAACTCGTAAATCTCGCTAATCAAAAAGGGCTGAAGTTGATGGTTGGTCACCTGTTGCTCTACCATCCCGTCGTCACAAAACTCAAGCAAATGATAGACGGCGGTGAGATCGGAGATGTGCTTTATCTCTACTCGCGCAGGGTAAATCTCGGCAGAATTAGGTCTGACGAAAATGTGATGTGGAGCCTGGCGCCGCATGACATCTCTGTGGCCAATTACCTGATAACCGAAAAACCCATCATCGTGCGGGCAAAAGGCAAGGACTATGTTCAACCCGGAATACAGGACATGGTGTTCATGGATGTGGAATATGAGAGCGGCAAAATAGCCCACTTTCATGTCAGCTGGCTTGATCCTCACAAAGTGCGCACCCTCGTTGTGGTCGGAACAGACAAGATGGTGGTATTCGACGATATGAATCAGGACGAAAAACTCAAGATTTACGATAAAGGTGTCGATTGGGAGGCTTTGAAACAGCCGCACGATATACCTCCGGGGACTATCTCTGTCAGATATGGCGACATCTACTCGCCAAGGATAAATATGTCGCAGCAGCCTTTAAACATTGAGCTGAACCATTTTATAAAGTCAATAGTTGAGGATTTTAAACCATTGACTGATGGTCAAAACGGGCTCGAGGTGCTCAAAGTGTTGAGTGCCGGCCAGCAATCGCTCGATAACGGCGGAGAGCCTGTTAAAATCCAATGGGAGGATTAAACATGATTCATGAAACGGCGAAAATTGGGGAGGGAACTGGCATAGGCCAGAATGTTTATATCGGCAAAAATGTGATTATAGGCAAAAACTGTCAAATAGGGCATAATGTTGTCATCCATGACGGAACAATCATCGGCGACAATGTCAGGATAGACGACAACACCGTCATAGGCAAGCTGCCGATGAAGGCCAAGATGTCAGCCATTACCAAGGAGAAAGAACTCCCACCGGCTGAGATCGGCAGCGGCGTCCTGATCGGAGCGCTCGTCGTGATTTATCGGGGCGCCAAAATTGGCAAAAATGTATTGATAGCGGACCTCGCCTCTGTGCGCGAAGATGTGGAGATCGGCGATTACACGATAATCGGTCGGGGCGTTACAGTCGAAAACAAGGTCAAAATAGGCAAAAAAGTCAAGATAGAGACAGAGGCCTACATCACCGCCCTTTCCGAGATCGGAGACTACTGCTTCATAGCTCCAGAGGTCACATTCACAAACGACAACTTCATGGGCAGGACAAAGGAGAGATTTAAATACCACAAGGGCGTTACACTGAAGAAAGGTGCGCGGGTTGGAGCCAACTCGACATTCCTTCCGGGCATAACTGTCGGGGAAGACGCCGTTGTGGCCGCGGGTTCCGTTGTGACCAAAGATGTCCCGCCAAGAAAGATAGTGCTTGGCGCGCCTGCACGTGTCTGGCGCGATGTCCCGGAAGAACAGCTGTTGGAAAATCAGGATTATTACGAAGGATAAATCATTCCCCGAAGTAAGAGATTGAAGCGGCTCCAGTAACTGGAGCCGCTTTTTTATTCCTCATCGCCGAAAACGATAGCCTCGAACCTGTATATCTCAGTTGCTGGGTCGTGCCAGCATCCGAGCCGCAATCCCGCTTTCAGACATGTGTGGTCAAGAAATGTCTTCCTGTCCCATCCCTCTTCGGTTGCCACTTGAGGCAGCAACAGTCCCTGATACGGGCCTCTCTTTATGAGCAAACCGTCACGGCCAACCTGAATCTCGTTCACATCTGAGACCTTTTGGAGAGGAGTAAGCACTGAGACTTCATAGGACAGGTGAGGCAATTCGTCAGGTGTCACCGGTGGAAAGCGAGGATCGTTAAGTGCGGCGGATATAGCCACATCCTTAACAGTCTGATAGAGCGGCTTAAGACCAACGATGTAACCTATGCATCCCCGCAACTGACCATGCTTTTTGAGCGTTACAAACGCTCCCCACGGCTCCTGTAATCTCTGGCTCTTAGGGGAAAATTCCGGAATAGGCTCGCCACGAACAGCCGCCTCAACGCTCTTTTTGGCTATGTCCAAAAGCTCGTCCTTCTCATCCTCCGTCAGGGAAGGCCTCTCATCAACGCCCATGCGCGAAAACGATATGCTGGCATATCCGACAACATATCCGACATAATTGCCAGTGATCTCAGCAGAATTGGCGTAAAAGTTAAGCATCGCTGAGTTTACGCCCAACTTTTTGAGTGTTTTCATCCCAATAGTTATGCCGCCATAACCGCACGCCTCGCATTCGCCCTGCTTGATGCACATGTAAAATTCATTCTCGTTGAGGTCAAGTATATGAGCTATGGTCTTGCTGTCTGTAATCCTGCACTCCTCGTAAGAGTAGCCGTGATAAAGGTCAGAGCTCATTATCAAAATCCAATCGTCAAGCCCTTCCAGCGTCTCGGCAAGCGTATCGGCAGCTTCTTCGACCAGCTCCATAGTTACGGCTCCAACAAGGAGAGGTGCTATCCGAAATTCCTCATCCAGTATGTATTGCAAGAACGGAAGTTGCACCTCTATCGAGTGTTCAGCAGTATGGAAGATGGTATTCGGGAAGATGGTCTTCGATCTGGATGTGAGTTCAGCCACAAACTCGGAATTCACTTCGATCTCGCCAAATGGAGTAACCCATTTGCCCGACGGATAGGCAGCCACACCTGAAAAAACTGCCTGATGGGATGGGCCGAGCAACACAACATTCTTTATGGGTAGTCCTTTCACGAGTTTATAGCCAGCAGCTGCAACTGTCCCCGAGTAGGCATATCCCGCATGTGGCGAGATCAACCCCATAAGCTCCCCTGTCACCGCCTCAGGAGTGGGCGCATAGCTGAACAAGGCATCGAGCACGCCGAGCAACTCCTCTCTGTCGCCAGGATAAAACTGCCCGGCAACAGCCGGCTTCCTTATCTCACTCATGGCCATTACCTCCATCCTTATAAAACGCTAACTTATGTGCCTTCACGCCAGCTCGACAGGTATCTTTTTTGCTCCTCCGTCAACTCATCTATCTCAATTCCCATAGATTTGAGCTTAAGCTTTGCAATTTCATCATCTATCTCATGCGGTAATGTGTAAACCTTTGGTTTCAGCTCATTATGATGTTCCAAAATGTATCTGGTTGCAAGTGCCTGATTGGCAAAGGACATGTCCATCACGGTCGGCGGATGCCCTTCTGCCGCCGCAAGGTTGACGAGACGACCATCCGCAAGAAGGTATATCCTGCGGCCATCCTTCAGAATGTAGCGCGTGACATTTGGCCTGACATTCTCAACTTTCACGGCAAGCTCTCTCAAATACTCCTTATCGATCTCCACATCGAAATGGCCTGAATTTGCAAGCACCGCACCATCCTTGAGGTTATCAATTGCGCTGCGCCCTATGACATTTTTGTCCCCTGTGACCGTCACGAAGAAGTCCCCAATAGCCGCGGCCTTCGCTATCGGCATCACATTGAACCCATCCATGACCGCCTCCAATGCACGCACAGGATCGACTTCGGTGACGATAACCCTTGCGCCCATGCCTTTCGCCCTCATGGCCACTCCCCTGCCACACCAACCGTAGCCGCAAACCACAAACACGGAGCCAGCGATGAGCAGGTTTGTTGCCCTCAAAATGCCATCTATCGTCGATTGTCCCGTCCCATACCTGTTGTCAAACAGGTATTTAGTGAGAGAGTCGTTGACGGCGATCAGTGGATACTTCAGAACGCCCTCTTTCTCCATCGCCCTGAACCGAATTACACCCGTGGTGGTCTCCTCCGTGCCACCGAGCACGCCGTTGGTCAGCCCCTTCTCGTGCAGATACGATGTCAGGTCACCGCCATCATCGATGGTTATCTGAGGCTTGAATTGAGCTACAGCTTCTATGTTTTCGTAATAAGAATCCCTATCCTCACCGTGAACGGCAAAAACCGGTATCTCATAATCACGGACAAGCGAAGCAGCAACATCATCCTTGGTCGAAAGCGGGTTGGATGCCGCAAGGCGCACATCCGCGCCTCCAGCTTTGAGCGTTATCATAAGATTTGCTGTCTCAGATGTGACATGCAAACATGCCCCAATTCTCACGCCTTTCAGAGGCTTCTCTTTCTCAAACCGCTCCATCAAATTCCTCAAAACCGGCATGTGTTCACCCGCCCACTCTATCTTTTTCTTTCCCTCGTCAGCAAGAGATAGATCCCTGACTTTGGATTCCATATCATCCTCCTATTGAGTTAAGTTGTGGGTAATTATACCGTAATCGGAATGCCTCATGTTAATTGCACCCAACCGATTTAAACAGCATAATCATCCAGCAAAATCTGGAGGGAAAATATGAAGGGTGTGCTTGGCTTTCTGAACAGACTGCTCCTGCCCCATGCTGACAAATTTCTCCTTCTGGCCATAAAGTTAGCGGAAATTGTAGTCATAATTTTGATTGCGGTGCTCCTTAAAAAACACTTTGGGTTCAGATACATAAAGAAAATAGTCCGAAACCTCGATGAGGACACGGAGGCCATCCTTAGATCGGCAGTGGCGTATATCATCTGGTTAACTGCAATCGTCATAGTTCTTAACATAATGGGTATAAAAATCGAGAGCCTGATAACCAGTCTTGGCCTCATGAGCGTTGCAATAGGATTCGCGGCACAGGCAACCATATCAAATTTCATATCAGGACTTATGATCATGTTTGACAGGTCCGTCAGGATAGGCGATGTCATTGAGGTCAACGGCAACATAGGCGCGATTCACAGCATCGGTATCCTATCAACTCGGCTTAAAACCTTCGACAATCTGCTGATCAGGGTGCCCAATCGGGAGCTTCTGGACAGCGATGTGAAAAATTACACATTTTTCAACATCAGACGGTTTGAAATTCTGGTAGGGGTCTCCTACTCAACAGACCTTAAAAAAGCGAGAGAGGTCATCCTGAAGGCCCTTTCAGAGATCGAGGACATTCTTGACGATCCCGCACCTATAGTATGGGTGACCGAATTCGCAGATTCATCGATCAACTTATCGGTAAAGGCGTGGTGCAGCCGTGAGAAAGTGTTCGATGTGCGCGACATTGCGGCTCAGAGGATAAAAGAAGCGCTTGACGAGGCGGGCATCGAGATACCGTTTCCTCAGGTTGTGGTCCACATGGCAGAGGAGGAGCAGAAATGAGGTTCCGTTATGTGTGCTCGGAATGCAGGCGAGAGTTTGAGATAACTCCTGAGCTCATGGTGTGTCCTCACCATGAGCAGCGCCCCGACAGACCTCTCAGGGGCGTCCTCGAGGTCAGATTTGACGACGAAGTCGCCCAAAAATTCCGCCGATCACTCGACATCTTCGACATTCTGCCTGTCCCGAGAGAGTTTTTTCCGCCAATTCCGGTAGGCAACACGCCGATGTGGAGCCCATCAAACCTCAGGAAGAAACTGGAGCTTCCCAACCTCTATCTCAAAGACGATACGGCCAATCCCACTGGTTCGCTGAAAGACAGGGCATCGTTCCTTGTCTCAGCATTTGCCAGAATGCACGGCATTAAGGACATCGTCGTCGCATCAACTGGCAACGCTGGCTCGTCCATGGCCGGCATCGGAGCCGCAGCGGGACAAAAAGTTACCCTTTTTATACCAGCAGCTGCTCCAAAAGCCAAACTCATACAGGCACTTCAGTATGGTGCACATGTGGTAAGGGTGGACGGCAATTACGATCTCGCCTACGACCTGTCGCTTGAATACAGCCGCCGATTTGGAGGGATGAGCCGAAACACCGGCTACAATCCGATGACGATAGAAGGCAAGAAAACGGCGGCGATAGAGATCTTCCTTCAGCTTGGCCGCAGGGCTCCGAACTTCGTTTTCGTGCCAGTTGGGGACGGCGTGATCATAGCCGGCGTCTATAAGGGATTTGCAGATCTCATGGGGGCTGGGCTGATCGAGACCATGCCGACCGTGTTCGCTGTTCAGGCCAGAGGCAGCAACGCCCTGTGTCAAGCAATGGAAAAGGGTGACTTTGAACCCGTCAGTGCGCAGACAGTAGCCGACTCCATCTCGGTGGATGTCCCTCGAAACGGTTATCACGCACTCGCCAACCTGAAGCGATACGGCGGCAGATGCATTGAAGTCACTGACGATGAGATCCTTGAGGCACAGCTCATGCTCTCATCGACAACCGGGCTCTTTGCGGAACCAGCGGCCTCTGCCTCGCTCGCGGGGCTCCTGAAAGTCCGCAATTCCATAGACCAAAAAGGAACAATCGTCCTTCTGATAACCGGAAACGGACTCAAGGACATAGCTGCCGCTCAAAAACTTGTAGAACTCCCGCAAAAACTCATAAAATCGATCGATGAGCTCGAATAATGCGAAAATCGAAGCCGTGATCGTCGCCGCAGGCCTGTCCAGAAGGGTCGGCAAATGGAAACCCGCCCTGCCGTTTGGAGAGAAAACGGTGATCGAAAGCGCCATATCACCGTTTTTGGCCGTCTGCGAACGAATTATCGTCGTTGGAGGCTACAAATTCGATCAGCTCAAGTCCATTCTGGGAAGGTATGACAGGGTGGAGTTAGTTTACAACCCGAATTTCGAGAGCGAGATGTTCGTCTCCGTCAAAGTAGGCGTCGCCCATGTCCACGCAGACCGATTTTTCTTCACTCCCGGCGATTACCCTCTCATCACCGTCGCCACACTAAAAAAGATGCTTGAATCCAACTCAAAAATCGTGATACCGTCTTACAAAGGCAGGAAAGGACACCCCGTGCTGATAAAAGCCGAGCTCGTGTCCGAACTCATGAGAGAACCCGATGACTCCTCACTCAAAAAATTCCTCACGAGATATCAAGTTGAAATCATTGAGGTCGATGATGAGGGCATCCGCCTCGACATCGACACATGGGACGACTACCTGAAGCTTCTGGAACGCCTGAAATCGCGAGGATAGCTCACTTCAGATAGATGAGCGGATCGACAGCCTTTTTGTTAATTCTCAGCTCAAAGTGGAGTATTGGATCCTTTCGCGGTAGCTTTCCAATGACCTGTCCCTGATTGACCTGGGTGCCGACCCTCGTCGAAATGGTCGATAGGTTCGCATAGACAGTCATAAACTTTCCATGGTCTATGATCACCATCTTACCGTAGCCCAAAAACTTATCCGCATAGACGACTTCGCCTCTTGCAGCCGCTTTGACGCTCGCTCCGGGACTCGCTTTTATGTCAATCCCGTTGCTCTTGGTCTTTGTTTCGTATTTCTGGTTGAGGAGAAGCCCGAATTTCTGGACAACTGTGCCACGAACAGGCCATATAAGCGAGAGCTTAACTGACGGTTTCTTGCGCCTCCTGCCGCCAATCGCTATGCGTCGGCTCTTGTTTGTAAGGTCTGCTATCAACCTTTCTAACTTCTTCCGCTCCTCTTCTTTGCGGCTGAGCTCGATCTTTCTGGTGATCTCCTCGCGCTTTATGTTTGCGAGAAGCTGCTTTTTCCGTTCCCTGAGGTTGCGTAGCTCCACATATCGCAGCTCGATCTCGTTGTGCAACTGCTTGAGCTCCTCAAGATCCTGTTCCCGACGCTGTTTTATCGCCTCAAGTGTATCCTTTTGAGCCTTAACCTGTTCGTAGAATGCCTTTTCGCGCTCAATTATCCGTTCTGCGACCTTTTCCCCATGCGAAGTTTCGCCGCCAACGAACAGGAACTCCCAGAAATCCTGATTTCCCTGACGATAGAGGAAATCAAGCCCTGTGCCAATCCTGTCCAGAGAGGCATCGATGCTGTCCTGAAGCACGGATATGCGTCTGTCGTAGATGGCGATGTCGAGCTCTATCTCTCCGATCCTTGAACGATACAGATCGATGAGCTCCTGCAAGGCGGCTTCTTCTTTCTCGATGGCCCGAATTTCCTCGCGCAGGTTTTTCTCCTGCTTCCTGAGCTTAGTGATCTTGCGCCTTATCCGGCTGAGCTCATTTTTCAATCTGGCAAGCCGTTGAGTATAAGTCTCTCCTCTTAATGAGACTGCGACCAACAGGATAATTCCAGCTATCCGCTTCATCTTTCACCCAGATAGGCCTTAAGGCACACCCTCAAAACGATTTCGGAAGCGATACCCGAAACTATCGCAACGGTTAGCGCAAAGCTCCAGATGTCACGGGAGGCGAACTTTCCGAGTATCAACCGCTCAACTATCCAGAACAGCCCTGTGGAGGAAAGGACACCAGCGAATATCGCACCGGAGGGCTGCCCGACCATCGGAATTTCGATGGTCTTCCATGTCAATGTGTGTCCAACCACAACCGGGAAGATGAGAAGGCTTCCAAGAATTATAAGAAGGCCGAAAAGAGCGGCGGAAAAGTTCATGATATCCGCCATTCTAACCAGTTTGTGAGCCCATGCCCTTTTGAATGCAACCTCTTCGACCCCGTTGATCATGCCTATCTCCTTGAGCAGGTGATCGATGTATGGTGATCTCAGGAAAGTGGCTGCGACCGAAATCCGATAGCCTTCGGGCAATGGGATTTTCTGAAACAGATCCATGATTTTCTCGTATTCGGGATAAGCGCGGATAAACTGCAATTTTGCCTCTTCGCCGGCTATGTATTCGACCCTCTCTACACCCGCAAGCCTGACAATCACTTTGCCTATGTCCAGTTTTTCCTGTTCAGAGAGTCCTTTTTTAAGGTAAACCTGTATGAATAGCCTCTTCTGTGCCAAACGGATGTATTCGAATGTTATGCGCCCGAATTCAAAAAGGACAAGGATGAAGATGAAAGTAAATGCGACATAAGCACTTGCCCAGAAAAATCTCCTAACCATTTTTGACAAGTTCGAGGGCCTTTTCGGCTATGTGTTTGCCCGTAAGGCCGTAATGTTCGTAAAGGGCTTCGGTCGAGCCGGATCTCCCGAACACATCGCGCAGGCCGACGAACCGCATCGGTCTGCTCAATCCGAGCTCGGAGAGACGAGCAGCCACATTCGCACCAAGCCCGCCCCAGACAACATGATCCTCGCATGTGACAATCCCGTATCTGGTCGAAGCCGCATCCCTGAGAGCCTCATTGTTCAATGGCTTGACGGTTATGAAATCGTAAAGTTTGACGGAAATCCCCTGCTTTTCGAGTAAATCGGCAGCTTTCAGAGCCTCATGGACGAGCAAGCCCGTGGCAATCAGCGTAACATCATCTCCATCTTTGATTTTCCTGACATCCCCTATCTCCATCTCGAAAGGCTCAGAATAGAGGATCGGCGCTTTAGGCCGAACGAGCCTGACATAAACCGGCCCGTGATACCTGTAAGCCGCATAGATCGCAGCCCTTGTCGATGTGGCGTCTGACGGTGAAAGCACCACCATGCCGGGGATGGCCCCCATTGTGGCGATGTCTTCCGTCATCTGATGCGATGCGCCGTCCTCGCCTGTCGCTATGCCTGCATGAGTGGCCACTATCTTGACATTAAATCGAGCGTAAGCGATCGAAAGGCGCACCTGCTCCCATGCACGGCCGGCTGCAAAAATCGCAAATGTCGATGCGAACGGGATTTTACCCGTGGAGGCAAGCCCCGCTGCCGCCCCCATCATGTCCTGCTCCTGAATTCCCATCTCAAAAAATCTATCCGGGAACTTCTTTGCGAATTTCTCCGTCTTCGTGGACTTCGACAGGTCGGCATCAAGAACAACCACACGGGGATCTCGCTCGCCAAGCTCAACGAGCACTTCCCCATAAACATCGCGCAAAGCCTTTTTTTCTGCCATTTCACGCCTCCTTGTAGTTCCTGCAATCCTCAGGATGCCTCTTTACCATGAATGACCGTTCAATAATACAACATCAAAAGGATTTGATGTGCCTTTCATTATAACTTCTACCACCCGATTAGAAAAAGGCAAATTTCCGGAAGAAACTGGTATCCTCACACTTTGTCATCAAACAAGATGCGACCGCCGCAGACTGCAAGTCGTTGCGCCTGCCATCGCCCTCTTCAATATTGTTCAATTGTTAATATGCATAGTTGAAATATTGTGCTAAATTAGGTATCATTTTAACCCTCAAAAGCTCCATAAAAGGAGGTAACGCAATGGAAAGAGTTGATGCCATCGTTGTTGGTGGAGGGCCAGCAGGGTTAATAACTGCCGTAACTGCAAAAAGGACTTACCCTGATAAAAAGGTCGTTCTTGTGAGAAGCGTTGAGAAAGGGGTTGTCCCGTGTGGCATCCCCTATGTATTCCGCAGAATGGAGAGTGTAGAGAAAGACATACTTCCAGACAAATCACTGGAGGCAAACAACATTCCGATAGTCATCAACACGGTCACTGAGATTGACCGCCACAACAAGAAAATCGTCTTTCAGGATGGCACGAAGATGGGTTACGAGCGTCTGGTGCTCGCCATAGGTTCAAAACCTGTCACGCCGCCAATCCCCGGTCTTGAGTTGGACAATGTCTTCTTCGTTAAGAAGGATCTGAACTACCTGAAAAAGATGCGTGAGGCCGTCTATAACTCCAAAAAGGTTGTGATAATAGGTGGCGGATTTATCGGAGTGGAATTCGCTGACGAGCTATCCGGCATAGAAGGACTTGAAGTGTCGATAGTTGAGCTCATGCCTCACTGCCTCATGGCCGCTTTTGACGACGAGTTCGTCATCCCTGTGGAGGAGGAGCTCAAGCGGCTCGGAGTGAAACTTTACACTGGCGTCAAGGTGGAGAGGCTGGAAGGCGATGGGAAAGTCGAGCGTGTGGTTCTTTCGAGCGGCGAGATACTGGACGCCGATATGGTGATAGTAGCGATCGGTGCGAAACCGAACACAGACCTCGCCGTCCAAGCCGGACTTGCGCTCGGTCGAGGCGGAGGGATATGGGTCGATGAATATCTGAGAACGAGCGACCCATCGATTTTTGCGGTCGGAGATTGCGCAGAGAAGCGCGATTTCTTCACCAGAAAACACACGCCGGTGATGCTGGCATCGACGGCGGTAGCCGAGGCGAGAATTGCTGGCGCCAATCTGTGGGGACTGAAACTCATACGGGAAAACAGAGGCACAATAGCGACATTCTCCACGAAAGCGGGCAATATTGCACTTGGGGCCGCAGGTCTAACCGAACGGGTGGCCAAGAGGGAAGGATTTGAGATAATCACATCAATCGCTGAAGCGCCCAACAGGCATCCGGGTTGCCTTCCGGGAGCGGTAAAAACAAAGGTCAAACTTGTGTTCTCGAAGCACAGCGGCGTAATTCTCGGCGGTCAGGTGATGGGGGGTGAAAGTGCAGGCGAGATAGTTAACATCATAGCCCTTGCGGTTCAGATGGGCCTAACGGCGACACAGATCGACACACTTCAGGTGGCTACGCATCCGCTTCTTACCGCTGCACCAACGGTTTACCAATTCGTTACAGCGGCTGGCAAAGCATTGCCCGGTATTTGCGGAATATAAAGCCCTTCAGGCACCTTGCTCCTCACCAGCTTCCTTGGGGGCGAATGCTCGCCCCCTTCTTTTTGCCTTAAAATTATCGCCGATGAGTGAGATCAAACTGCAAAATGGGCCAATTCAAAAGGTGTCATGGGGGAAATTTGTCATAAACGGAGTGGAACACTACAAGGCCCCGGATGGGACAATCGTGGGAGCGGGGAAGGATATCAGGTTGATCGGCGACGAGGTGACGCCGTGGAAAGAACGGAATGGCCACAACCTAACAAGGTCAATGATAACAGGCATATTCGGTAGAGACATCGATGTCCTCATCATAGGCAACGGGTTCTATGGCGCCCTGCATGTCCCTGATCATGTGATCGATTACATAAAAAGCAAGGGCATCAAGAAAGTTATCGTCGAAAAGACACCTGAAGCATGCCGACTTTACAATGAGTTATACTCCAGGGGCGTGCGGGTAGCCCTCCTTGCGCATGGGACATGCTAATTCTCAGTCAAGATCAGCCGGCACAGCGAATATCGCAAGTGCACCAGGTCCGAGATGAAGGCTTAACCCCGGCGTGAGCTCCGAGATAAAAACGGTCCTTACATCAAATTCCTTGCGGATGAACTCTTCAATCTCAGCGACTTCTTTCTCAGACCTGAAATGACTTAGCCCAAAATCGTATTTCCTGGATGGATCGAGATTTTGCTTCAGCATCTTTTTCATCTTCTTGATTGTGTTTTTCCGACCAAACGCAGTGGTTATCTTGTAAATCTCCTTTCCATCCCTGAACCCCATGATCGGCTTTATCTTGAGCGCTTCGGCAATCGTGCCCTGAAGCCTGCCAACCCGGCCGCTCCTGACAATGTATTTCATCGTATCAAGGGTGAAGATGAAGTAAATCGAAGGGATAACCTTTTGCCTTGCGAACTGCACGGCTTCCTCAAAACTGGCGCCCTTCTCCATCTTTTTGATGGTCTCGTAGGCCACCAATGACTCGCCAACGCTGATGTATTTTGTATCGACGACCTCAACGGCGGCTTCCTTGCACATTTCGGCGGCCTTCAGGGCGCTGTTGTATGTGCCTGAAATGCCGCTCGCTATGGTGAATACCATTATTTTGCCGTATTTTTCGGCTGCACGGCGATAAACCTCGAGAAAATCGTTTGGCGACGGCTGGGATGTTGTCAATCTCACGGAACCCTCGAGGAGCAACCTTTCCACCTCTTCCCTCGTTATGTCAACACCGTCCTTATATGACTTGTCGGCGACTATCACATGAACAGGCACGATGTAAACATCCTTTTTCGCAAGGAGTTCAGCCGGCACATCGCCACCTGAGTCTATAACAAAAGCGACCCGTTTCTTCCTGAACATCCTGTTCATGGCCAGCATGTCATCGACCTTCTTTTTGAGGATTTTCCCTTTCTCTTTGAGCAGATCGAAGACCTGATGCGGCTTATTCGTGTGGATATGGATGTGGAACAGCTTACCTGCCCCTACTATTATCAAAGAGCTTCCAAGCGCCATCAACAGCTTTTTGATTTCATGGCCAGATGTGTGTTCGGATTCGATGACAGCCTCCGTGCAGAACCTGTGTTCGAGATCATCAACCTGTTCGATTGCAGTCTCGGTGGCCTTCTCAGTACCAAACTCCAGCTTCTCTATGTGCCCCTCTTTGATGTAGTTAAGGATGCCTTCTAAAAACATCACAAACCCCATAGCGCCGGAATCAACGACACCGGCCTTTTTGAGCTCCGGCAACAGCTCTTTGGTCTTTTCAAGCGATCCCCTTGCCCTTTCAACCATCCTTTCGAGCAAAAACACCATGTCGTGATTCGTCTCAGACACACGCATCGCCTCTTCGGATGTCTCCCTTATAACTGTGAGGATGGTCCCTTCCTTCGGGTTTTCGAGGGACTGATAAGTTTTCAGAGCTGCTGCGTTAAACGCCTCTGCGAGCTCTCTTGCCGAAAGCTTACTTTTATCACCGACTTCCTCAGCAAAAGCGGCAAGAAATTGAGAAAATATAACGCCTGAATTGCCTTTGGCTTCTACAACAGCGCCGAGTGCCAGCTCTTTGGCAACTTCTCCTATATGGCGTTGCCGCTTGAGATGTAAAATCTTCTCAACAGCACCTTTTAGTGTAAATGCGAGGTTTGTCCCTGTGTCGCCATCCGGGACAGGAAAAACATTGATCGCATTTAACTTATCGAGAGCTTTCATCACCTTGGCTGCGCCAGCCATAAATACCCTTCTGAATGTGGAGCCGTCGATATGTTTCATGAAATCACCTCCATGACACAATTTGCAAGGTATGGCGCGTCAACATTACCCTACATCAAGCCAAAGCAGCACATGCCTGTTCGTGACTAAAAAGGTAACGGTTCGGGATGTATCAGAAATTGCGTTTTTTGCCCTTGTTCTCCTTGAATGTGTTCTCTTTTAATTTCACGCTCGTGCCAAAGAACCGATCCGTTATCTTCGCCCCTTCAAGGAATATAACATAAGGCGTTGAGTTACGAGCAAATGTGTTCTTCAAGATTTTAACTTCGGATTTTATTATGTAAACGCAATAAGCAGCGTTGTTTCTGAACACATTGTTTTCTATCAATGCCTTTGCTCTATTGATCCATATCACATGCCTATCAGCCTTGTGGCCCCAAAAATCGTTGCCCCTGATCTCCACCTCGCTTTTCTGATGCACGGATATGCCATCACCTTCATTATCATGGACTTTATTGCCCTCAATAATCGCTCTGGATTCCTGAACCATTATTGCGGAGAACTTATCGGGATGTTTCCACAGGTCATTGCCTTTGATTTTGGCCTCGCTGTTCTTGTTTATCCATATCCCGACATCACGGTTATTGTGTAACCTGTTGCTCTCTATAGAGGCCTTTGAATCTTCAATGACGATCGACGGATAATCGTTGTCCCATATCTCGTTCGATCGGATCTCGGCATCGGCTTTCTGCTTGATGTAGATACTTATGTCCTTGTTTCCGGTTATCTTGTTTAGATCAAGTCTCGCGGAACCTCCAAACACGACGATTACGGGATATTTCTCAGGATTACCTCTGAATTCGTTGCCCCGCGCCTTCAGGGTGGAGTTTTCTGATACGATCGCGGAGCTTGTGTTATCGTGGAACCTGCATTTTTCGACCGAAATACGGGCATGCTGAACCTTTATCGGTGGGTTTTTAATGTAGCTTGAGAATTCAACACCTTTGATTGTCACATCGCTGTTGGAATATACGAAGAAACCCACGCCGTGGTTGTCATAGACTTTGCCAAGCTCGACGGTGACATGTGCGCCCTTGATCTCGACAGCTGGACTTTCTTCAAAATGGCGCCAGATCTCGTTCCCTTTCATAACCACATCGCTTGATGGCATTATCTCGATGCCTGCTCCCTTGTTGTCGTGGATTTTGTTGCCCTCGAGGAGAGCGCGCGCTTCCTGAATCGCGATCGCTGGATGCTTTTCCAGATGACGCCAAATCTCGTTCTCCTTCATAGCAAGCTCGCTGCCCTTGTAAACTATGATGCCTGTTCCACGGTTGTCATGCACCTTGTTGCCCTCAAGGTAAATCTTCGAGCTATGAATCCATATAGGTGGCGCTTTGTGCCCCCAGAAATCGTTTTCCTTCAGGACGGCCTGTGTGTTTTGCTTCAGCATAAGCCCGGATGCGACATTGTCATAAATCTTGTTGGCTTCCATAGTAACTTTTGAACCAATCACCTGAATCGCAGCTACCTCATTGACCTGCTCGCTTCTGTGGCTCCAGATCTCGCTGTTCCTGATCGTAAGCTCGCTATTTGTGTGAACCAAAATCCCGTTTTGCTCGTTGTTGTAAACTTTTGAACCTTCAAGCGTCAATTTTGACTCTTCCACAACAATGGCATCCTCTGAGCACCCCCAGATCTCGACATTAGACAGAGTAACATCGCTGTTGCTCCTTATGCGATAAGCGCCACCGTGATTGTCCCTTATTCGATCGCCGTTTGCGATAAGCTTGGATTCCTGAACGACAACAGCGGGCACAGTGGGTGGCTGCTCATAGAATTCGTTTGACGATGTGGTTACCTCACTATTTGTAAAAATGGAAAGTGCACCTTGCTGGTTCTGAAAAATCCTGTTGTTCTCGATGTAAGCCTTTGATCCAGTTACCGATATTGCGGAGCCTTCATGCGCCCAGATGGAGTTATTTGCTATGTGGACATCGCTGTTCCCCAGAACTACAATGCCGTTGCCGTTGCTATCATGAAAACTGTTTTCCTCGATCTTAACCTCGCTTTTTATCACCTTGATGCCTACGGCGCAGTTGAGGAAAGAGTTCTGTTCAATAGATATATCCGAACAGTTCTCAAGGTCTATTGCGCCGATATCGCCCGGTGCATCGAGCATGCCACCAGCTATTTTTAGGTTTTTGATCAATACAGAATTCACGCCCCTGCCGACAAACACAGGGCCATCGTAGTTTTTAACGAAAACTTTACCGTCACCAATGATGTTGATGCCACTTTTAAGGTTTATCTGCTCGACATAGATACCACCTTTGACCCAGATCGTGTATCCGTCGCCCGCCCGTCTCACAGCGTCGCTGATCGTGTCGAAATCCCCGTTGCCGTCCTGAGACACCACAAATTCCTTCTTCTGCATCCTTGTAACACGACGAAGTCCTTCAACAGCGGCGTCATTGTGGGGATCGATGCGAAGTATCTCCTTGTATAACTCTTTGGCTTCCTGGAAGTTACCATCTTCTTCAAGGAGCTGCGCTTTATCAAGTCTCTCTTTAATCTCTATTCTCTTAATCGCTTCTATCGCATACTTGTTGGTCGGATCCTTGTTGAGAACAGCCTGATACTCCTTCTTGGCATCCTCGATCTCGCCCATCTCCTCGAAGATCGCAGCTGCACGAAGATGCCCCGCTATCTCCGGATCCTTCACATCCTCTGGCACTCCCTCATCGGCGGAAGGAACGGCCTTTTTACGTTTTTCCTCTTGAAGGGCGGAAATTATGTAATCCTTGAACTCGTCAGCGCTCTGAAACCTGTTTGCTGGATTGGGATCGAGACATTTCCGAATGGCCTCAGAAAGCACATTTGGCAGGTCATCGAGTCCCCTCAGGATGGCGAGTGGCTGTAAACCAGTAGCCATCTCGTATAGCACAGCGCCAAGGTGCCAGATCTCCGTCCTCTCGTCTATCTTCCCGTTCTTCTCCTCAGGCGCCATAAGTCTATCGCTGTAAAGGAGGTCGCCAATGCCGTAATCCACCAGCTTGACAGAAAGATCACCTGCCACAACCACCGTGTCAGAGGTAAGCGCACCATGCAGAAGTCCAGCCGTATGCCCGTAGGAAAGCGCCTCAGCAATGGAAATACCGATCTTGATTATCATCGGTGGATCAAACTCGCCGCCCTTACCCAAAATCTGCTTAACAGGCTCGCCTTCGGTGTATTCATACACGATGAAAGCAATATCGCCATCCTGATCAATGTCTATCATCTTCAGGATGTTGGGATGGCTCAAAGTAAAAGCCGTGCGCAACCGAGCCTTCAGAAGATCCGGCGTGTCAGGCGGTATTACCCTCAGGATCAGCTCCCTATCAAGTTTCCTATCCTGCGCTTCGAAAAATAGACCTTTCCACGGCAATGGCGATTTCACCTTGAAACGACCAGATAAGATTTTGCCAACCAGCTTTTCAACAAGAATGTCTTCGATCATGGTGAGTTTATGATACCGTCCCTCAATCGCTTCAGTCAAGCATACAGGGGACACTATAAAAAGTGCGTAAAATAGCAGAAAGAGCCATAAATTAAGGAATTCAAAAAACGGAAAAATGTTAGATGGCACATCGGATCAAACAAAAGAGCTCCTGATTTAGGAGTATTTCTTGAGCCACAGCATTAAGGCAGTCATTGCCTATGTGTGAGCGGACAAGAAAGCGGTTTATCTGCTCCACAAGTCTATTGTCATTTTGAGCCACACTTGCACCGTTTTTTCGTCGGAAAAATATGTTCGTGTCTTCTGATAAGCTCATAGGCAGCTTCCTGCTCACAGTTCACATCCATTTTGGTAGCATTATCATTTGGTGCAGGGTCTCATTTCAGTAGCATTTTAGATGAGACATGGTGATCACTTTGAATTCAAAATTGTTATTCGTTATATTTTTTACGAACAGGAGGTTAAAAATGGATATTTTTAACAGGCACAGATACAAAAAGAAGAGTTGGTGGGAGGCCATTCTATTGAGCATGTTAGAAGACGATGCCAGAAATACCCGCCCTCCTGTGTATCAAAAACCGGCATTTTTCCAGAAGATAAATGATTCCATGAAGAAAACAGCGGAGACAATATCCAACATAATAACCGCGATCCAGTTCATAGCCAAATTATTTGGAGGTAGCTGAGCCCCATCTGCATTGACTATAATGTTGCCTGCGTCTTATACTCAAAGGCCTGCAATAAAGCTGGTTAAAATTTTTATTGGGCAAATTTTGCGGAATTCCGAAATTCCAAATGGAGGTGTAACATAGAGATGCTAAGCAAAGAGGATAAAAAGAAGATAATCGATGAGTGGGCAAGACATCCGGGAGATTCTGGATCACCTGAGGTTCAGATCGCGCTGCTCACTGCAAGGATAAAATATCTGACGGAGCACATGAAGAGGCACAAGAAGGATGTCCATTCCAGATACGGCTTGATAAAGCTCGTCGGGAAGCGGAGACGCCTTCTTAACTACCTGCGGCGTGAGGATTTCTCTCGCTACCGTGAGGTTGTCAAAAAACTTGGATTGAGAGGTTAAATGGCTGGAAATGGTTAAAAAAGTGGAAACGGAGTTAGGTGGGCGAAAACTTATAATTGAGACGGGACGAGTTGCAAGGCAGGCTGATGCCCATACCATCGTTCAATATGGTGATACAGTGGTCCTTGTGACCGTTGTATCGAAGAAGGCCCGCGACAGGCTCGATTTCTTGCCTTTGCTCGTGGAATACAGAGAGCAATCCTACGCTGCTGGTAAGATCCCCGGTGGATATATCAAGCGCGAGGGCAAGCCGCGTGACAGGGAAATCCTTTACAGCAGAGCGATCGACAGGGCGATCAGGCCACGCTTCCCGAAGGATATGACGGACGAAGTCGAGGTCATCGCATACCTTCTGTCCTACGATATGGAGAACGAGGGCAACCTATTGGGCCTCATCGGCGCATCAGCCACGCTCATGATCTCTGACATACCATTCAACGGACCTCTTGGAGTTGTCAAAGTCGGCCGCATAGATGGCCAGTTTGTGATAAATCCCACAAATTCACAGCTTTTGGAAAGCGATTTCGACCTGCTGTTAGCCGGTGCTAACGGCGAGGTGACCATGATCGAGTTTGGCGGTAAGGAAGTCCCTGAAAACATCGTGCTGGAAGCGATCGAATTCGGTCTCCCTTACATCGATCAGGTCATAAAGCTCCAGGAGGAGTTGATTTCCATTGCAGGCATCCCTGAAAAAAGGGATTACACGAAGATAGTCGTCCCGGAAGATTTAGAGAAGGCAATAAGAGAACTGGCAACCGACAAAATCAAAGAGGCGCTTCAAATCAAAGAAAAAAAGATGCGGACACATGCGCTACACGAGATAAGCGAATTCGTCAACGAGCAATTAGCGGAGCAATTCCCGGACAGCTCAGTCGAGATCAGTCACATGCTGTATGAGCTTGAGCGTGAGGTTATGCGTAAGATGGTCATCGAGGAGGGCCGCCGCATCGACGGACGAGCTTTTGACGAGGTGAGGCCCATCACGACAGAGGTCTCTCTGCTCCCGCGCACTCACGGCTCAGCCCTGTTCACGAGAGGCGAAACACAGGCGCTTGTGGTGACCACACTGGGCACATCTGAGGATGTCCAGCGCCTTTCGGAACTGGAACCGGAGGAAGCCAAGCGGTTCATGCTGCATTACAACTTCCATCCTTTCTCGACAGGCGAGATCAAGCCGCTCAGAGGACCATCACGCCGCGAGATAGGGCACGGTAACCTCGCCGAGAAGTCGATCGAGCCGCTTATCCCCGATGAGGATACATTCCCATACACTATCAGGGTGGTCTCAGACATTCTCGAGTCAAACGGCTCATCGTCGATGGCGACGGTTTGCGGCGCTTCGCTCTCGCTGATGGACGCCGGCGTGCCTATCAAAACGGCCGCTGCAGGTGTATCCATCGGGCTCGTCATGGAAAACGGTAAATACCAACTTCTTACGGACATACTTGGAGATGAAGACCATTACGGTGACATGGATTTCAAGGTGGCAGGCACAAGGACAGGGATAACTGGCATCCAGCTTGACCTCAAGATACTCAGCCTCCCGACCAGCATCATTAAAGAGGTTTTCGAGCGCGCCCGTGCGGCAAGGGAACAGATTTTAGACATCATGGAGAAGACCATCTCTCAACCGAGAGATTCCCTTTCCCAGTATGCTCCCAAGGTGGTCGCAATGTGGATTCCGAAAGAGAAGATCGGCGAGGTCATCGGCCCCGGCGGCAGAACCATCAGGAAAATCATAGAATCCACTTCAACGAAGATCGACATCAGCGATGATGGTAAGGTCGTCATTTCGGGCGTGTCACAGGATTCGGTCAATGAGGCGCGCTCAATGGTCGAGGAACTCGTCCAGGATGTTGAAATCGGACAGGTCTATATGGGCAAAGTCGTGAGAGTTGCGCCGTTCGGCGCTTTCATCGAAATCCTGCCCGGAAAGGAGGGCCTTGTCCATATATCCGAACTTGATACCAAACGGGTCAAAAATGTCGAGGACATCGTCCATGTCGGCGACAAGCTGCTGGTCAAGGTCATCGACATAGACGACCTCGGCAGGATAAAACTATCGAGGAAAGCTGTGCTTGAGGGCACAGTCTCAAAGGTCGTGAAAAAGGAACCAAGGTCCGGTCACACCGGACATAAGGGGAATCATGGAAACAGGAGGAAGAGGCATCATTAGCATGATGCTGCCTCACAGCAACTTAAAAAGTTTAAAGGAGGTGTGTTGCTGTGGATAGAGTTATGATTTTTGTCGACGGCTCCAATCTCTATACCTCACTCAAAAACATCGGAGAGGAGTGGGGAGAAAAGCTCAGGCTTGACTATGTGAAGCTCTTCAAATTCATCACGAGAGGAAGACGGCTGATCAGGGTCTATTACTATCTGCCAGTTCCGCCGAAGGAATACGATCCTGCTGGATACGAGTCGCAGATGAACTTCGCAGACACGATAAAGAAAATCTGCCGCAAGCACAACATCAACATCGAGCTGAAAATCACGCTGCTGAAGTGGAAGACCATCCACTGTCCTGACGGCCCGATGCGGAAACTGATCGAGAAAGGCGTCGATGTGCGGATAGCAACTGACATGCTGAGTTTGGCATTCCACAACGCTTACGATGTCTCCATACTTCTTTCGGGCGACAGCGATTTCGTCGAAGTCGTTGAGGAGATCAAGCATCAGGGCAAGATCGTGGAGAATGCGGTGTTCCGCGAAGCGAGCTCCAAAGAGCTGCGCGACGCATGCGACAACTACATCTACTTAGACGACTACCTTGACAGGTTCAGGATGGCGGTGGACGAAGCCGGTAGAAGCATTGAATACAATCCTGAAGCTTCAAAGCCTGAGGATACCGAGTGATTGGAGTGCTGTATTCGGCCGTCACGCTCCGATTCATCTCGAAATCGGGTTCGGTGACGGCCGATTTATTATCAATCTCGCCCAAAGGAATCCGGAAACAAATTTTGTAGGCGTAGAAGTCGCTTACGAGTTCGTCAAAAAGGCCTCCAGAAAAGCAGAACTGGCAAATCTGTGGAATGTCAAGTTCATCCCAATTGACGCTTACATAGCAATCGGATGCCTTTTCAAAAGGAACGACCTGCACACGCTTTACTCCAATTTCCCTGACCCGTGGCCGAGAAAACGACACGCCAAAAGGCGGTTGTTCACGCAGGAGTTCGCCTTTATCCTTGCGGACAGGATTCATCCCGATGGCAGAGCCATTCTTGCAACAGATAGCCCTGAATTTCGCGATTTCGCACTCGAAAACATGTTGAAAGATGGCTACTTCGCATCGGAATTCAAAAATGGATACCTCAAAGGGTTGCCCGACAACTATCCCCGAACAAAATACGCAGAAAAATGGCTGGCAGAAGGAAAAGAACTCTACTTCTTGAGTTTTAAGCTTGTTCAGAGGCCAGAGAGGCCTTTCATCTGCCCAATAAAAAGGAGCACTATCATGCCACATGTCATCCTGAAACCCATTGAAAACGGCAAAGACTTTGTGACCGCATTCCAGCCATTCGATTTGCGGTATGGTGAGATCTTCGTCAGGTATGTGAGAGCATTTCTATCGCAAGACATGAAGACGGCAATGGTTGAGGCCTATGTTGGCGACTGGCGGCTCGTCCAGAGGATATTGATTGCTATAAAGTTCCGCCGTGAGGAGACACTCGTGAAGCTCGACCACATCAACCATCCCGTTGTGACAGAAGGCGTCAAACTTGCCGTAAAACAAATCGCTATGTGGATCGCGGAAAAATTTGATGTGGAGCCGATAGCAGTCAAAGCCTGACCACCCACGCAGTATTTGATTAAGTGGCAATTAGTCAACATAATTTGACTGATGAAATACGAACCGCTTGTTAGCCTCGAAAATGTTAGTTTTGAATATGTTGAGGGGAATCCCGTCCTCAGCAACATCAATCTGGAGCTCAAAGAGGGGGAGAGGATACTCATCGTCGGGCCTTCCGGATGCGGGAAATCCACACTCGGCTTGATCATTGCGGCCCTTATCCCCGAACATGTTTACGGGAAATTTGCAGGCGGAGCTTACTATCGGCCGGACATCTCGCAAAAGGTCGGAATCGTGTTTCAGGACCCCGAATCGCAATTTGTGACATTTCGCGTTCTCGATGAAGTGGCGTTCGGCCCCGAAAACCTTGGGTTTAAGCCATCGAAAATTATGAAGGTCGTAAAGAAGTCGCTCGAATTCGTCAACATGCTCCACAAAAAATACGACCTCATCTCGGAACTTTCGGGCGGGGAGAAACAGAGGATTGCACTTGCATCGGTCGTGGCGATGGAACCCGAGCTCGTTATTCTCGACGAACCCACTGCAATGTTAGACCCTGCCGCAACAGAGCATTTCCTTTCATACATTCCGAAACTTAACTCCAAGGGGCTTGTGATAATCGAACACAAGATTGACAGCCTCCTCGAAGCTATAGACCGGGTCATAGCAATGTCGCCGAATGGCACAATCGCCTTTTCAGGCACCGTCTCCGAGGTATTTGTGGGGCACTTTGACGAGCTCATAGCCAATGGAACAAGCGTTCCACGGGTCATTTTGATACTCAAAGAGTTTGAGAAGCGTGGACTTCTGGAACTGGCCTCGTCCCAATTCATACCGTCGCCGCGAAGCGTTATCAGAAAACTGGTAACAACTGGAATAGCCGACAAAATAGCTCGCCTTGAATGGAATTTCGAGGTTCAAAAGAGGAGTGGCGATAAGGAGATCATTCTCAGGGCAAAAGACCTCGTGTTTACATATCCCAACGGCATGCGCGCGGTCAACAACGCATCCATCGAGATCGAGGCGGGAGAGATCGTAGCTTTAGTCGGCAGGAACGGGTCAGGCAAAACCACACTCATGGATCTGATAGCTGGTATCAAAACCCCGGACCACGGTGAGATCGAGTTCCTCGGCAAAAGGATTGAGGAATACCCACCTGAGGAATTCTTCTCCTTGGTAGGTTATGTCTTTCAAAATCCCGAACATCAATTTGTGATGCCGACCGTTTTCGAGGAAATAGCCTTTGAGTTTAGAAAGCTCGGCTTCTCAGAAAGAGAGGTAAAGTATCGGACGATGGAGCTTCTGGAAAGGCTCTTACTTGCGGACAAAGCGCATAAAAACCCGTTCAGGCTAAGTCAGGGCGAAAAGAGACGGCTATCTCTTGGGACAGCGCTCGTGGGCAACCGCAAACTCCTGATATTGGATGAGCCCACATTCGGTCAGGACAGAAGGGCTGCCCTGAACCTGATTGAACTCGGCAAAGAGCTCAGCGCTCAGGGCACTGCGATGCTGATCGTTACGCACGATATGGATATCACATTCGAGGAATGCAACAGGATAGTCGTAATGTCTATGGGGGAAATCATCTGGGACGGCATGCCACACGAACTCGTAAACAAAGACGACATAATGAGTTTAAGTGGACTGAGGTTGCCAACCGTGGCAAAGGTATCGAAAGAGATCTCCCAGATCGTCCATGATTTTCCTATGCTGATTAACCTGTCTCAGTGGAGGCAGGTTGCATCAAAACTTCAGGAGATGGAGGTGGGAAATTGATTAACATGGGAGATGGGAAAAAGAAAAAGGGCAGGGAAGAAAAACTTGTCGAAGATGAGCTTCTTTCCATTGACGCTGAGCTTGCAGGTATGCCTGAGGTCGGGGTGGTCACGCTCAAATGCCCTGTCGATGGCTGCGACTACACGGAGTTCGTTCCGGAATATGACCCGATGAATGTGCCCGTGTGCCCACATCACGGGGTAAAACTTAAACTGGTGAAGAGAAATGGGTGATCTCTGGAAACAACTCACAAAATCACTAAGCCCTCAGTGGCTTCTGTTCTCATTTATGCCTGCCTTCGCCTTCTGGTTCCTCGCACTTGGCGGATGGGCTGTGCACGAACACAAACTTCGCCAGCTTATTCAGAATCCGGGAGTGTTTGAGAGTGTCATATTCCTTGTGCTTGTAATTCTATCAGCATGGATTTTGTCCATGCTGTCAAAAAACATCGTCATGTTTTTTGAAGGGTATCTTCTGCCGTCACGGCTGAGAAGAAAATTTCTTGCGCGTGAGATCAGGAGATGGGAGGCGATGAGAAGGAAATGGGCAACACTCGTCCGCGAATTGAAGAACAAAAGCCGACGGGACGCCGATTACATCGATAAGCTCAACCAGTTCAGGATGATAGACTCGATACTCGTTTACAACTTCCCGTCCAGAAGGGAAAACATCATGCCGACGGACATCGGGAACATCCTGAAGGCCTCTGAAGAATACCCTCGCCTCAGGTATGGCATTGATCCCATTGTGCTGTGGGAACATCTCTATTCACAATTGCCCCTTGAGATGAAGAGCTCGATAGACACGGCTTTCAACGAAATGGCACTCATGCTGACATCATCACTGCTGTCATTCCTGCTCGCCGTTGAATGGTTCGCACTCGCTGCGCTCAAGGCGGTTACGACAGGCGACATGGTGAAATGGCTCCTCGCATTCCTGTTCCTGTTCATGTTCCTTCTGTTCAGCATAGACTTTTACAAAATTTCGGTAATCGCAGCGCTCAAGTTCTCAAAGCTCATAAGGGCATCTTTCGATCTCTATCGCGATAAGCTGGCAAGGGAGTTGGGCTACGACCTGCCGAAATCGTTGAGCGATGAGCTCAGGTTCTGGAGATCAATAACACTCTTCTTCTATCGAGGAATCCCACCTGAGGGCATAAAATAAGCTCCTATGAAAAGGACAGGCGAAAAGAGCATCCTCGACCCGGAAATCGCATTGAGGATAAAACGGCTCGACCTCAGGGCTAAGCTCGTGGTGGAAGGCTTCATGGTGGGATACCACAGAAGTCCATATCACGGCTTTTCAGTGGAGTTTGCGGAGCATAGGGCATACACTCCGGGCGACGACATCCGATGGCTGGACTGGCGCGTCCTCGCCCGAACCGAAAGGCTTTATATCCGGAAGTTCGAGGAAGAGACCAACCTGAGGGCTTATATCGTAATCGATACATCCGGGTCGATGGGTTTTGAAAACAAATTGGACTATGCCGTTACGCTCGCATCCGCTTTCGCTTATATCCTGCATTTTCAGCGTGATGCGTTCGGGCTTATAACCTTTTCGGAAGGCATAAACCTGTTTTTGCCGCCGCACTCCACGACACTCCACAGGCGGAGGTTTCTCTCAATGCTCCAGTCCGTTCAGGCAGGCGGCAAAACCGACACAAAATCCATCTTCAACACGCTTGCGGAGAACATGAAAAAGAAGGGGCTCATCCTGTTCCTGTCGGATTTCTACGGCGACACATCGGGGTTCATCAGAGGCCTGAAAATACTGCGGCGGATGGGTAACGAGGTCATAGCCTTTCAGATCATAGCGCCATCGGAGACCGACCTGAGGGGGAAATCGGCGATATTCGAGGACATGGAAACAGGCGAAAGGCTGCAATTCGACCCACAAACCATGAAAAAAACCTACCACGAGATACTTGACTCTTACATTCAGGAGGTTAAAACCTCTCTCAGAGCTGGACTTGTGGAATATGAACTAATGACGACGGACACACCATTTGACATAGCGCTTATGAAATTCCTTAAAAAGCGGGAGAAGATCAGATGAACTTCTCGAACCCGACAGCCCTTTATTTCTTGCCTATGGCACTCATCCCGATTCTGATACACCTCCTCGGCAGAAGAACAAGGCGCAGGGTAAAATTTCCATGGATCGAGTTGCTCAGGAAGGCATCAACAGAAGGCAGAAGGCGAAGGACACCTTTCGAGATCATACTGCTGATCATCAGGACGCTCCTAATCCTGCTTCTGATACTCGCATTCGCAAATCCCGTCCACATAGGGAACCTCAAAGGCATAAAGACCCTGTGGGTGGACATATCGCACAGCATGAGCCCTTATATCTCCGATGAGGGTAAATTCATCAGAAATATCAGGGAGATGATCCCCAATGTCGAGGTCAAATTCTTCGCAGACCGCCAGATAGATGTGAATTCACCGGAAAAGACATATTTTGCCTCGTCGCTGAAGTCCCTGAGTGGAAACTCGGTGATTTTCACGGATCTACAAAGGAATATGCTGGAGGGCTCTCACATAAAAGGTCACACCGTGATATTCGTCCCGCAAAAGAGGGTCGCCAACCGAGGGATTGTCGAATTTGAGACGGATGTGCCGTTTGCCACAGCGGACATGCCTGTGCCATTCTCCATAAAAGTCGAGAATTACTCAGCCGAGCCTTGGAGCGGTAAGGTGGAACTCAAGAACAGCGGCGTTACTGTCAGGGGGTGGGAAACATATCTTAAGCCGTGGGAGAGCGTTACATACAGGGACACGATCACAATTCACGGAAGCGAACTTGAGGCCTCTCTGCTTCCCGGCGATGAACTTGACGGGGATGACAGGCGTTTTGCGTTCGTGCCACTGCTATCCAGTGTGAAAGTGGTGATGAATAGGCAGAACAGGTATCTTTCGGCGGCGCTAAGACCCGTTGGAATAGAAGCGCCGTTTGAGATCTCGGTCGTCACAGGGAAGATAGATTATCCAACCGCCGCAGGTGCAGATGTCGTGTTTCTAACCTCGCCGCTTTCTGTAAGCGAGCTGAATCTCGCAAAAGTGGCCGCATCTTCGGGCAAAGGCGTGGTGTTGTTCGTGGGGGATTCGTCGTCCGCCGAGCTCATCAGGAAACAATTGGGCATCAACATTCACAAAGTCGGCGTTTCAAGCATCGGGGACTATATGTTTTATCGGCTCTGGTCGATAGCGGACGGAGTGCCGCTTTTGAAGGACGACAGGGGCAACCCCATCGCCGCATACGCAGACAATATCATCGTGTGCGGATTTTTGCCAGACCCTTCCAACACCGACTTCATCTACTCGCCGTCTTTTCCTCCATTCGTAAATCGCATAGCCCTGACATCGCTGCACAGGACAACCGTTTATTATGTCCATCCCGATACCATGCTGACAGTGCCGTCCTACACAACATCGCTACTTACCCTCAAACTGCCAAACGGCAAGGAGCTGCCCATCACGCCTTTCATGGGCAAAGGCGGGTATTTCGTCAGGATAGGGCCGTTTAAAACAGTCGGGATTTACAATCTGGTCAATCAGAAAGATGAAGTCCTTGCTGTTATAGTCGTGAACCTCGATCCGAAGGAATCAGATGTGCGACCGGCTAACGCTCATGATCTCAAGGCGACTTTCGAGAATTATGAGATCATAAAATCTCTGGAAGGCAAAGGCGTTTCTATGAGAGGAAAGCTTCTGTGGGCTGCCCTGCTTATCTTCCTGATCGAGGTGTTAACCATACTCATCATGAGAATCAAAAATATTTGATCTTTTTAGCAAGCTCTTCGCCCAGAACGAGCTTAATCCTGTTAATCATAGCTTCTGTATGCGTTCCCTTCCAGTAAATCCTGTGGCATTTCGGACATATTGAGAATTCATCGTGGGTTATGTAAATGAAATAAGGCACTTTTAGCTTAACATCCTCCTTGTTTTTGACTCTTTCGAGCTCTGCATTGCACTCTATGCATCTCGTAAACGGCCTTATGTGACGGAGAAGACCGAATTTTTCAACAACTTCTCTAACCTGAAGGTTTGTTTTCTCGCTGCTCAGGAAAAACACCTTCACATTACGGGGCACCCGTATCTTGCTGAACTTGAGGTTTCTTGTGAGGATCACCCTGTTTTCCAACAACGCCCTGCGAATCAAAAACTCAGGATTTCCACTCCTTTCATACTCAGCATCGAAGCCGAGCATCCTCAGCCAACGGGCGAGCTTTCCCGCCATAGAATCAACAAGAAATTTGACAGGCTTCATATTACCTGACAATCAGGAAAATAGGCTGATTTGAATTCACATTGCCAAGCGAAAATGGATGTTGCGGAATGCGGTAAGGCGTAACAAATTTCTCATCAAAATAATTCTTGACTTCATGAATAACATAATTCCATAGTTCCTTAACCGTAAGGACATTATCGCTGTTATAATCCGCATATCCTCGTAGTCCTTGAAGCATAAAATAAGTAAACACACCATGTCCAAGCTCTGCGTCCTCGACAGAGGGTTCATTTTTGTAAGATGAGAAGAGGAATATTCTGGAGTTAGGTTTCTTCACCGTTATCTTTTTGAACATAAGGCTACCACCACGAAATACAGTTGTAACCAGAGGCTCTGTATTGTCTTCCGTGCCTGCGTAGCACGCATCAATTACCACCAAAATGAGTCCGGCATTTGATTTATCTATCTCCTCAGCAAGCCAATGATACGAGATAGCTGTCCGAACAGTGGTATCCTTCACAGTGAGGATCTCGCGCTGCTGTTCTTCGTCCCAGTATAGACTATCCTCCCATAAAGTATTGTAACAAAGCAAATAATTCTCCCTACGTGCGATATCGAGATACCCGTGAGTTGCAAAATAGAGTAAGACAACATCGTTCGTATCAGCAGTGGAAAGAACTTGGTGCATAAGAGCCTTAGCACTATCGGAAATAAAATCAGTGCCCACAAGCGCATAAGGATAGAACTCTGCGTAGCTGTTAGGAGCTAATTCGTTAAGCAACATAGATAAGGATATGGCATCCTTCTCGGCAAAGTTGAGAGGCGGATATCCGTTGCTTATGCTGTTCGTGTTTGTTCCCATGACTATGTAGTGAAATCGCTTTTCCCTAAGGAAATTACGGGGATCAGGTTGCTTATCAACTGCAATCTTATCCAAATCTTTTGGCGTTTCGTATTCAGGGGAGAGAACGAGCTCATAGATTGTGGAACTTTCTACCCCTTCATGTGGATCTTCGGCTGGGGTCTTCGAATAGAAAAACACCAAATATTTTTCGTCATCGGAGGCTGAAGATATCGACAGATCGTAATATAGCAGCGCCTCGCTGTTCTCGGGGCGATATTGTGCTATTTCCTTTGGCCTGCCATCAGGCAAATTTATCGAGAAAAATCTTATCGAGCCGGTAGATTTGTCCATCACTCCCATAACCGTGGTGTCTCCGGAAAAGGCAATATCGATTTCGTGCGGTCCCGGAGAATCAAACAGCGGATTCGTGATAAGCACCCATTTCATGTCGGTGAGGTCGAAGATACTTAGCCGGGTCAAAGTATCACCCAAAACGAGGTAATAGTGCCCCTTACTGATAATCTCAAGATCCTGAACACCTTCCAAAATGGGATCAGGATTAAGTGGACCTTCGTTTATATCAAACACCATGACTCTGCCTTGCTGATCCAAGGCATAGAAATGGATATCATCATTGAGGAACCTGATAAGGGAAACGGGGCCACTCATTTTGAAAGAACTTTTGAGTATCAATGTATCTCCCCTGTCAGGACCGGGTATCCTCTGATATACCATTATAGTATTATCGGAATACCCAACACCTACGTAATTCGCGTGTGGAGATATGGCAAGTGCAGTAACCTCAGGGGCATATTTGTTGTTAACAAAATACTGAAAAAAGCCAGACGGAGTTTCCCAACCCCATCCACCCAATTTGTCTTTGAGAATCTTGTTGGCATAAAGGCTTGACCACATACCACCTGCCACAACAAGATATCTTCTATCGTCAATTTTACCCATAGAAATTATGTCATACCCACGACCTATGTTGATTTTCAGCATGGACGCCATCAAATCAACAGAATCAAGAGCCGATGTTTCAATCGGAGCCAAAAAGATGTCACCTTCGAATTTCAAAAAACCCACGACATCCCCGTCAGGTGTCATGGCAAGAGATTTGATTTCGCCTTCCACATAGTATTCTTTATTTTTTTCAACCACGAATTCAACAGGCTTAATAGGCCTTTCGGGTTCGGCGGGTTTTTGAGGTTCCTCTTTTTCAGTTTCCCGGGCAACATCATTAGCAATATCAAGGCTAACAGGGTCAGTGCCAATATAGCTGGTCGCCCAGGGCCCCCTATACCCTCCCCCATCCATCGTGATTGCAGCTGTCAATATCAATACAACGATTGACATTTTATCCCCCCTTTCTAAGCGTCCATCCTTTGCTTAAAATGTGTTGAAACATAATGACATTGATATTTTAAACTCCATGTATTAACAGCGCAATCTCCAAGCACCAGAAATTATGCATCAACAAAGATATCAATGGTTCCATAAAGCGTCAAGAGGCCTTACTTTCAGCGAATATGAAGTTTAGGCACCGATCTCTTTGATTTTTTTAACCACAGCCTCAATCAGCCATGGAGGGGTTGAGGCGCCGGCAGCTACCCCGACATTTTCTACTCCGTCAAACCACTCCTTTTTCAGTTCATCTGGATGTTCTATGTGATATGAACGAGTATATTTGCTGGCTATCTCATGCAATCTCTTAGTGTTGGAGCTGTTTCTGCCACCTATAACCACCATGACATCAACTTTCTGAGCCACTTCCATAGTCGCCTTTTGCCGCCTTTCCGTCGTGGCGCAGCGCGTGTTTATAACATGAACTTCCTTCGCATACTTCATGGCTGCCCTCACACATGACGCAAACAGGTCGAATGTCATGGTCGTCTGGGACAAAATTCCCACCCGCCTGTTGGCGATGTTCAGCTTCTCGACTTCCTCAGGTGAGCCAACAACAACAGGTTTGTTCCACGCATGACCGAGTATGCCTATCACCTCAGGATGCTCCTTTTTCCCGACAATTATAACCGGGTCATAGCCTTCCTCAACAAGCCTGCGTGCCGCCGATTGAGCATTAAAAACAAAAGGACATGTAGTATCTAAGAGTTTTATACCCTTTTTCTCAGCTTCCTCATATACCTGCGGTGGCACACCGTGTGTCCTGACCACCACGATTTTTTTGTCGGTCTGGTCAAGGCTATCGACTGCCCTGATGCCTTTGCTCTCAAGATCTTTGACAACAAATGGGTTATGTATTATCGGGCCAAGGGTGTCAAATCTCAGGCCATCCTCGTAAGCCTTCTCAATCATGTCCATCGCCCTTTGCACACCAAAGCAAAACCCTGACCCTTCGACTATCGTTATTTTCATGGTTCCTCCGCCAGTTTAAGCATTTCAACCTCAAGGCGTCTTGTAAAATCACGCCAGCCCTTACGGGAATCCGTATATTTTCGGGTATCTATTGGCCTGCCGAATCTTACTTTTAATGGTTTCTCCCGCAAAACCCAGTGAACCCATCTTGATGGGACACCGACTATCCATGCCGGGACAACCGGGACCCGCATCCTTATCGCTATCAAAGCCGTTCCAAGCTTCAACGGGAGGAGCCTCCTCTTCCACGGTTCTCTGTTCCTTGTGCCCTCAGGAAAAATGACAAGCGGATAATCCCCCTCTTTAAGGATGCTCAAGGCCCTCTTTATCGCATCCTTGCCACCTGATTGCCGCCTTATAGGTATAGCGTTCAAATGCGAAATAAACACGCCGAACCATGGTGTTTCAGTCCAGACCTCCTCTTTTGCGAGGAAATATGGCTCATGTGGATACATGGCTGCCGCAATTATCGGTGGATCCCAATATGTTCTGTGGTTCGGGGCAACGATGTAAACACCTTCGTTCGGAAGATGTTCCCTCCCCTCGACCTTAAGGCCAAACGCCCATTTAAAAACAGGCTCAGCTATCAGCCTCGCCAGTTTCCATACCTTCCCGGGTTCCTTTCTCCGAGGCAATTTCCAATACCTCCGGATAACGCTTGGCAATCTCATTGATTATAAGTCTAACCTGATCATCTATCGTCAGATTGGAGGTGTCTATCAGTATGGCATCAGGTGCTTTCCTGAGCGGACTGTCTTTACGAGAGGAATCGAGCGTGTCCCTCATTTTTAGCTCATTCAGCACATCTTCGAATTCAACATGGATGCCCTTCTCCCGCAGCTCGTTAACCCTTCGGCGTGCGCGCTCCTCCAGAGAAGCCACCATGAAGAACTTGAAATCGGCATCGGGCAGCACCACCGTGCCGATATCGCGCCCTTCTAAAACAACTCCTCCTCGTTCAGCTATCTTGCGTTGCAATTCAACCAGCCTCCGCCTTACACCGGGATAAGCCGAAACAACGGACACCCATTTTGAAACCTCCGGGGTCCGAATTTCAGACGATACATCCTCACCATCAAGGTAGGTGTGAATAACCCCGTCAATAACCCGCTGGTCGATTTCAGTCTCCTCTGCCATCCGAACGACAGCCGCTTCGTCGTGCACTGATACTCCGCTTCGGAGCACCTTCAGCGTTATGGCCCTATACATAGCACCTGTGTCCACAGGTATGAGCCCAAGTTTCTTTGCCACAAGTTTTGCGGTTGTGCTTTTACCTGATCCGGATGTGCCATCGATGGCAACTTTAATGTTCAGTTTTCTCATTGCGACTTTTAGTATAATGCCCTGAGAGGCTCACAAAATAAAAAGCCCCACTTAATCGTGGGGCTTTCGTATTAACTTGATTTAGCGGGAAGTTAGTCCCTTCTCTCCTTAATCCTTGCTGCTTTACCCTGTCTATTTCTGAGGTAATAGAGTTTGGCCCTGCGGACCTTACCCCTGCGGATCACCTCAATCTTCTGGACAACATCGGAATGCAGTGGAAAGGTTCTCTCAATGCCGATGCCATACGAGACTTTCCTGACGGTGAAGGTCTCATTGAGCCCGCTGCCCCGCCTCCTTATAACCACTCCCTGAAACCTCTGAGTCCTCTCTTTGCGCAAGAGCTTCTTGGTCTTTGGATCCTCTTTGACATCCACGACTTTTATGTGAACCGCCACGGTATCACCTGGTCTGAATTCAGGGAGCTCATCCTTCCTGAAGAAATCTTTCTCAATCTCCTGAACTACTGAGAACTTGTTCATGGCATTCCCCCTTTTCTTTTTCCGCGCAAGCGGCTCCCGATGGAGCTTTACGCGGATTCCTCACTTCCATTTTTCTCCGCCTCAATTTCCTCAAGGAAATCGAGGTCTTTTTTGCTTAAAAACAACTTCCTTAAGAGCTCAGGTCTTCTCCTGAGCGTTTTTTTCAATGCCTCTCTGCGTTTCCAATCCCTGATACTCCCGTGATCTCCCGAAAGGAGCACATCAGGGACTTTAAGTCCTTCAAACTCTCTCGGCCGGGTATAATAAGGGCCATCCAGTAACCCTGACTCGAACGAGTCCGAGATAGCCGAGTCCATATCGTTCATAACGCCGGGTATCAGCCTCACCAGCACATCTAACAACACCAGCCCTGCAACATCTCCACCTGACAGGACATAGTCGCCTACGGATAGTTCCATATCCACATATTTACGAACAATCCTTTCATCAATCCCCTTATACCGCCCGCATATTAAAATCAGATGTTGTTTTTTTAGTAGCTTATGCGCAAGCGCCTGCGTCAACAGCTCGCCCGCAGGCGAAAAGTTTATGACAAAACCGCTTTTGTAACCGGCTGCCTCAAGTGCTCGCTTCAACGGCTCCGGCTTTAAAACCATGCCAGGGCCACCACCGAAAGGGTAATCGTCGATCTCCTTTGGAGAATCGGCAATCACCTTTAAATCATGAAACCTTATGGAAACCAGGTCACTTTCAATGGCCTTCTTCAAATTTCCAACCCTCAAAGCAGGTGCAAAGTATTCAGGGAATATGGTAATTATGTCAACGGTAAGCAACGGCTTATCATTCCCGCTCTTCATCGACAAGGCCTCTCGGCAACTCCACCGTTATCTCGCCTGCATCAAGGTCTATCTTTTTGACGAAAACTTTAATTGCAGGGATCAGGGTTTCCTTTCCGCTCTCGTCCACGACCTGGATAATCTCACTTGCCGGCATCGGCATTATCTTGCTAACCTTACCGATAACTTCTCCCTGCGTGGTTTTCACAGTCAGCCCCTCAAGCTGATAAAAGTAAAACTCATCCTCCTCAAGCTCAATGAGTTCATCCTCAGATACAAACAACTCAAGGCCTCTCATAAGCTGAGCGTCGTCAACTGAATTTATCCCTTCAAATTTAAATATGAGGAAGGCGCCATCTGAGCGAACATTTTCAACCTTAAGCCTTTTCTTGCCACCTTTTACAAAAACAACGAACTCTTCATATTGAACCAGATCATTAACAAGTCCGGGCTCCGGGCGAACCTTAACTTCACCCCGAAGCCCGAACGGTTTTGTTATCGTTCCTACTATTACGAATTCGGACTTTTTATGCACTACTCGAGGATCTCGAGGACTGCCCTCTTACCTTTCTTCATCGCGGCAGCGGCTATGATAGTTCTGATAGCCTTAGCCGTCCTTCCTTCGCGACCAATTATCTTGCCGAGATCGCCCTCTCCAACCTTGAGCTCATAGATGACGGTCTTTTCACCAGGGATCTCCTTGACCGAAACGAGATCAGGATGATCCACCAGAGATTTAGCGATGTACTCGATGAGTTCTTTGAGGTCTCCCATGGTTTACCTCCTTGTTAGGGTGTTGTTGCTTCAACTGATTCTGTTTCAGCACTGCTTTCAATCTGCGCTTTTCTTGCCAATTTTACCAGACTTTTAGCCCTTGGGGTGAGCTGAGCGCCCTTTGAGAGCCACTCATCCACCCGCTCAAGCCTCACAGCATACTCATCTTTAATGGGGTCATAATAACCCAGAATTTCAAGCACCGCACCATCACGAGGATTGCGCGAATCTGTCACCACCAGCCGATAATGCGGCCTATTCCTTTTGCCTGTCCTCTGCAATCTGATTTTCACCAAGGCAGTTACCTCCGATCGAACCTGGTTTTGTAAGCAGGGTCAAATTATATAAGCGGCTCATAAGGATTTCAAGCTTTGAATTGCTCTGCATCTATCCGATGAACCAAAGATGTAGCTCGCAGATACCATGACATCCACTCCAGCATCAGCCGCCAGAGGCGCGGTCTCGGCGTTTATCCCACCGTCTATCGAAATCAAGAAATCGTGTCCTTCTTTCTCCCTCTTCTCACGAAGCCAGCGCACCTTCGGAAGGACACTCGGCATGAATTTCTGTCCTGAAAAACCAGGATTAACGCTCATGACAAGCACCAGATCTATCATGGAAAGGAACGGTTCAAGCCGTTTCACCTCTGTTGGCGGGCTAATTGATATCCCCGCCCTGACATTCTGGGCGTGGATGGCCTTTATTGTTTCTAACGGCCTATCTTCCGCTTCGATGTGGAATGTTATCCAGTCTGCGCCGGCGCGTGCGAACCGTTCGACATACTTAAGTGGCTCAACTATCATAAGATGGACATCAAGCGGGAGATCCGAAATCCTGTTTACTGCATCAACTATGACGGGGCCAAATGTCAGGTTGGGAACAAACACGCCGTCCATAACATCGAGATGAAGCCAATCGGCTCCACACCGCTCCACATCCCTGATCTCATCCGCCAATTTCGAAAAGTCTGCGGACAATATTGAAGGGGAAACAATCATCTCGCCTCACCACGGTATAGGATTGCCCTGATAATCAAAAAATGTGCCGGTTTCGTGTATCGTCTTCTGAGCCACCGTTTCGAGAATCATACGCGCCGAATCGTAAGGCTCAAGGAATCCGGAAAAATCGGTCATCCTCGTCCGCATAACGCCGGGATGGACGATGTAAACGGCTATCCCCTGCGGCTTCAGGTCCTGAGCAAGCAACCTCATAATCATGTTCAGGGCGGCTTTTCCAACTCGGTAGCCAAACCATGATGTCCCAAGGGAATTGACCAGACTCAAAGAGCCAAGAATTGAGCTTATGTTGACTACTTTTGGGGAATAACCTTTTGAGAGCGCTCGCACGAGCGCCAGAGTCATCCTCAACTGGCCGTAAGCGTTGACTTCCACCACCTTTTTGACCGTTTCAATGTCGATGTTTGGGTAGCGATGGGACGACCTGTCGATTATAGCAGCGTTGTTGATGAGCATATCTACCGCCTCGACAGGCAGCCACCGAACGAACGCATTCACCGAGTCATCATCCGTTATGTCGAGCTGATGGACGAAGAGCTCGCCGTTGCCGTGTCTCCTTAGCTCCTCGACGACCTCGATGTTGCGGGAATCTCTAACGCCGGCAAGCACAGTGTGGCCGAGCTCAAGTAACCTCTTAACAAAACCGTAACCAAGCCCCCTATTGGAGCCTGTGACAACGACATTCATGGCCTTCCACCCATCGTGAGGGCAAGGACGGCTTTCGCCGTGTGGAGCCTGTTTTCGGCCTCATCGTAGATAATGGAATGCGGCCCGTCAAGGAGTTCATCCACAACCTCTTTCCCTCTATCCGCAGGGAGGGCATGCATGATTTTGGCGTCCTTTTTAGCAAGTGCGAATATCTCCTCGGTGAGTTTCCAGTCTTTGTGCCTCTCAAGGTTGGCCTTCATCTCGTTAAAATGCTCCTCGTCATCGACCCACTCGTCAAAGTAGGCAAAACCGCCCCAATTTTTGGGTATCACGATATCGGCATCCTTAACGGCCTCAGCCATATCGCCAACGAACTCGATCTTTCCTCCGTTCTCTTCAGCGTTTTTACGCGCCTTTTCGACGATTTCTTTCTGGAGTGGAAACTCCGGTGGATGAGCGACCGCAACATGCATGCCGTAACGCGGGAACATCAAAATCTGGGACTGAGGCACGGAGAGAGGCTTTGCATGGCTAGTGGCATAAGCCCACACCACAGCGACTTTGAGACCGCGAAGATCCTTACCGTAGTATTCCTGAATGGTCATGAGGTCCGCTATGACCTGCAACGGATGATAGACATCATCCTGCATGGAGATCACCGGGATATTTGCCCATCTGGCTATCTCGTTCAGATACTTATTTCCAATGTTGTAGAAACAATTTCTTATGGCGATGCCTTCGCCCATTCTCGAGAGGACGATGGCGGTGTCTTTCGCCGATTCGCCATGTGAGAGCTGCATCTTGCTCGGCGTGAGGTCATGGGCATGGCCGCCCAGCTGCGTCATCGCCGCCTCCATCGAGTTTCTCGTGCGGGTGGACTGCTCGAAAAATATCATGAACAGCGTCTTATGTTTGAGAGGTTCAACTATCTGATGCGTGGCGCGCAGTATTTTGTAGTATTTAGATGTCTCAAGCACAGTCTCTATCTCACCCTTTGACCAATCATCAAAGGTTATCAGATCCTTGCCTCTGAGATCGATCTGCATCTCGTTCCTCCTTGTTTCTCAGTGGTTGATTGTCAGGCAGAAACCGCTGGTTTTTCAAGTCAACTACACATCGATGGACTTCGGCCAATTATATTCGTCCACAAGTTGCTTAAGTTCAGGATAGTGTTCAACCAGATTTTTAACCCTCTTTGCCGGAGTGGGATGCTCATCGAAGAAAAAATAGAAAACTTTATCCATAAAATCTTCTTCCTCTTCGCATCTCTTGAAAAGGTCATAAGCGCCGCGTATGGGAAGCCCGGCCTCTTTGAGCAACCTCACACCCTCCACATCCGCCTCAAGTTCATGCTGGTAATAGACGGTCTTATTGAGGGCGAACCCCATCATTACCTCGGATAAGAGTGAAAACAGGATATCCAGTGGAAAATTCAGAATCTTTTTCAAAAACGGAATTGATTTTATCAGCCTGATAATGGACAAAATTATCAAGGATGCTGTCATAGCCATTTTGGTCATCTCCAAATTCCGTTTTATATCTATGTGATTTTTGAGGTGATGTGCGATCTCGTGCGCGACTACAAAATACAGCTCCTCTTTAGACACCTCTTTCAGGAGCGGTCTGGTTACAAATATGTATTTTCTGCCTTTTATATCTTCAGCGGCCCACGCATTTACCACATCGACATCGTCCTTTATCCGGATATGGATGGTGACATTTGGAGCAAGCTTCTTGACCAATTTCTTAAGGAGCCGTTCGTCACGAGTTTTGAACCAATTTAAAACCCACTCAATAGCGCTTGCAATCAAATACATAATAAAACAACATAAGAGCAACATAATGACTCCAATCAACACAACCGCGATGCTGCCCCATAAGAGAACCTTGAGTATGTATCCGTCAATAATGCGCTTATCACCAAAAAGTCCTAAAAGGGTCACCAGGATAACAATAACCTCAAAGACATCCAAAATAGTTGGAAGGTTACTCTCATACTCCTCATAGGATTCCCATGTAAATGGTTCTTTATCACGATCTTCGTCGCTCATGAAAACCTCCTCCTGTCATTCAAAATCTGACCAGCAGTAATCGCGGAACGAACACGAACGACAATACTTTGTGCGCTTCGCCGTCGGCGGTTTGTCCGCCATAAGCAACGGACGCATTTCCTCCAAAAGCGATTCGAGCTTCGATTCCAGCTCAGGCGTAAGCTTCACCTTCTCGGTTTTCCGCTCTTTCGGAAAGAGCAGAATTCCCTCAAATTCAAGGCCTTTCTCGTGTTTGAGATAATAGAGATAATAAGCAAGTTGTAGCCGTGCCGCCTCGATATGTCTTGATGACTTCTTTACCTCCGCCAAAAGCTCGCCCCTGAAAAGGTCAATCTTGAGCA
>WGAI01000072.1 GCA_015489175.1 Caldifarciminota bacterium
CAACACTCTGCACGATACAGTCTTCTCCGATTCGCTGTCGGAACACACGCAGGGGACATCCAATTTCCACATAACCGGCCGCCTGTCGCGGCGCGGCATACCGTTCCCGTCGGACTATCGCATAGAATTCCACAATTCACGCATCGGACGAGCCCGTTACTACTTCCGCCCCGACACCGTGTATGTGAACTTCATCGTGATAGACACATGCAGCGGCGACACGGTGATACCTATTTTCTGGGATTTCGGAGGTGACACCATGATAACGGACCCGTTGGGCAGGGATAATTTGATAATCGCTCGAGGCGATACGCTCTCGTGGGGCATAAGATTTCAGGCCGATGACCCGAACGATCCTGCTCCTCCATCCGATGGCGATGTCTATGTGGCAAGGATTTTGAACCCGTTTTCGGATAGGGACACCTTCTTGTTAATTCCATCGGAATTGCCGGGCGTGGAAGGGGCCGATGCCGAGACTTCGGGGCTTTTGAGGCTCGAACGGCAGGTGATCGCCGATGAACTCAGCCTGTTGATAAACCATGACCGCGAGACACAGGTTGAAATCGCTATCCTGAATGTTGCAGGCAGACGAGTTTTTGAGAAGGGATACCGTCTTTCAGGCGGATTGCACCGCATCGCGATCCCGACCGCGGGGTTGCCTTCTGGCGTTTATTTTGTTGATGTCAAAGCGGGAAACACACGAATTACAGAAAAATTTGTGATATTCAGGAGGTGAACACATGCTCAAAAGGATGTGGTTTCTGGTTGTTCTGTTCCCTCTCCTTTCGTGCGGCAAAAACGAGCCGCTTCTGCCTGAATGGGACCAGATCAACAGCTGGCTTTACCAGCTCCAGAACGCTGATCCTCAACAGGTTGCAAATGCAGGATTTGATGTCGTGGTCATGGATTACTCTCTGAATGGGAGAGAGGACGGGGAATACAGCAGCGAAGAGATAGGTATGATCAAGAGGTCAGGAGTGTTGCCTCTGGCATATCTGAGCATTGGAGAGGCTGAGGATTACAGGTTTTACTGGCAGGATGAATGGGACGAATCGCCGCCGTCATGGCTTGGCTCAGAAAACCCGGAATGGCCCGGAAATTACCCTGTGAAATACTGGTATCCAGAATGGCAGGCCATAATCTTCAGTTACCTCAGGCGGATAGCGGGGCAGGGGTTTGTTGGCGTATATCTCGACAGGGTGGACGCATTTGAGTATTGGTCTGACCCATCGAACGGCGAGGATACGGTCATCTCCGAAGCAGTTGCGGCGAGGATGATGGCGGATTTCATCGAGAGGATAGCCGATTCGGCGAGGGCATGGAATGGGAGCTCGTTTCTTGTGGTGCCTCAGAACGGCGAGCGCATAATTGATCTGTGCGGTGACCTCCTGCCGATTGTATCAGGATGGGCGGTCGAAGACCTGTTTTACGATGAGACCGAAAGGGTTGACAGTGCCGAAACGAGTGAACGGCTCGGCTACCTCTCAAGGGTGATCTCCGATGGCAAACCGATTTTGTCAGTTGACTATGTGGATGACGGCACTGGCTATACAGGCGAAAACAAGGAACGAATTGACGATTATATTCGTCTTGCCAGAAATCATAACCTGATACCTTATGTGGCGAGGAGAGACAGGGAACTCGACATAATCAACACGATTCCCGGCGTGCAACCACCTGAAGACTAACCGATTTCGGTTAGCTACCGCTCAGGTGGCGATGTGCCTCTGTTTGTGCGATAATTAACTCCATGATTGGAGGCAATATGGAGACTACTGGAATTAAAGAGGCGATGTTCTACGAAAAGCTGCCTGACGGCAAGGTGAGATGCAACCTGTGCCATCACAGATGCATTTTGCGGGACAATCAGGTCGGAATTTGTAAGGTAAGGAAAAATATCGGCGGCAAACTCTACACACTCGTCTATGGCAAACCGATTGCCATGCATGTCGATCCGATTGAGAAGAAACCGCTTTTCCATTTCCTGCCGGGCTCCCGTGCATTCTCAATTGCCACGGTTGGATGCAACTTCAGATGCAAATTCTGCCAGAACTGGGACATCTCACAGCCCGATAGGATAACAGGTTACGATGTGCCACCTGATGCCGTTGTTCAGCTCGCCCTGAGATACGAAAGTCAGGTTATCGCTTACACTTACACCGAGCCGACGATATTTTACGAATACGCTTATGACACCGCTCGCATCGCACATCAACACGGACTGAAAAATGTCTTTGTGACCAACGGATACATCACGCGGGAAGCGCTTGAGGCCATCGCCCCTTATCTCGATGGCGCAAACATAGATATAAAAGGATACAATCGGGATTTTTATCTGCGTTACATCGGCGCAAAGCTTGAAAAGGTGCTTGATACAGTGCGGGCCTACAAAGAGCTCGGGATATGGCTTGAGATAACGACTTTGATAGTGCCCGGATTTAACGACAGCGATAAGAGTTTGCGAAGTGTGGCCCAATTCATACACGATGAGCTTGGGCCTGACACGCCGTGGCACATATCACGGTTTTTCCCGCATTACAAGATGAGGAACCTGCCACCCACGCCGCTTGAAACATTGTTGAGGGCTCGGGACATCGGGCTGCAGGTTGGACTCAACTTCATCTACATCGGCAATGTGCCCGGTGAATACGAGGACACGGTGTGTCCCAATTGTGGCAGGACGCTGATAAAACGATGGGGCTTTTCCGTGGAATACAACCTCATCGACGATGCGGGCAAATGCCCCTACTGTGGCACCCCGATCAGCGGCGTGTGGAAGTAGGATAACGATCTGTTAGGGCGAGGATAAGAAACGGCGGCCGTGAAACGGCCGCCGCAGGTTTTTCCTTACCGCTGAACCGGATTAGCGGATGAACACAACCCTCTTGGTCAGGCTTTCGCCGTTTGTGGAGAGCCTGTAGATGTAAACGCCCTCGGACACGGTTCTGCCGCTGTTGTCGGTTCCGTTCCATGTGACTGTGTGACGGCCAGCATCCACACTTCCGTTGACGAGCGTCCTGACCAGCCTTCCTGTCGCGTCATAGACATCGAGCCTGACATTGCTTCTGTGAGGCACATAGAAGCTGAGCTGTGCCCTGTTCCTGAACGGATTAGGAGTAGCAGCATAGAGCTCGGCGGTTGAGCCTTTCGGCGGGAGAACAGTCCATTCCTCAACACCGGTGAGGCCATACTCTACGACCTTGAGGAAGCCGCAGGCATAAGGTATGCGGGAAACGCTTCCGCTCTCGTAAAGAACCAATGTGACCTCGCCGTTGCCATCGCCATCGAGATCGCCAACTGCAATGTTGGGGCCGATCTGAGTTCTGACTGTGAGTGTATCCTGAGTAGGTGCGCCAGAGCTGTCGGTTGTGTCGATTATAAGGGTGTCAGCGCGGAAGTTGTTCCAGATGACCTCTTTCGACCAGTTTGCAGGATCGGAGACCGTGCCGCCGTTGAAGGTGTAATCGACGATACCCTCTGAAAGGCTACCAATATAAAGATCAGGTGTATTATCTCCGTCAAGATTGCCCGCCCTCAAACCATAGATTAAGAGGGTGGTGTCGATACCAGTAAGGTCCACAGTATCAACGACGAATGTGTTGTCACCAGTGGATCTAACCACATAGAAATACTGCCTCAGAAGGCCGCCGATCACAAGATCGCCTGCACCATCACCATCTATGTCCGTATATCCCACAGCCTTGCCGTAAGGATAACGGTCAGATGGTGCGAGGCCCTCTGCATGGAATGTTATCTCATACTGATCAGGGCCTACTCCCTCAGCAAGTGCAACACCGATGTTGTTCCATATCGTTATCACGGCTTCAGGTTTGCCATCGTTATCAATGTCAACAGGTCCAAAGCCAGATGCGGTGCTTCCACCGAACCCCTCAACCGATCTCCTGATAACGGTTTCTGGCTGAGTGACATAGAAGCCGCTTACATCGCCCATGATCGAGAAAATGTAAGCGTTATCAAAAGGTGTGCTTGCGTTGTTGACCCACAGCACTTCCTGAACGCCATCGTTATCGAAATCGCCAACAGCTATATCTTCAGATCTGTATCTGTCGGGATAAATAAGGTTTCCCGTGGAATCGTATTCAAACGCAAAGTCGATAATCTTGGTGCTGGGAGTGCCGTCGGGGTTGCCGTAGCTGTTGTCTGCACCGTTCCACTCAAACACATACAGGCCTGCATAAGTGGTGTCACCGCTCGGCCCTGTGTATTCAACGAGGATCTCGCCGTTGCCGTCGCCATCGAGATCGCCGACTTTAACGCTACGGGCAGTTGAATAATAACCTGAGTTCGGAAGCTGATATGTCCAGACTTCCTGAAGGGTCTCAGGAGCGACCAGCTCAAACACATGGATGCGACCGCCGTTCTTGTAGTCTGTGAAGATGACCTCAGGCTTGCCATCCTGATCGAGGTCGGACCCTACGACTATGTCGCGGACATACTGGTTAAAACCAGAAGTATCGGCATAAACGCTGTCATCAGGGCTGTCCGTAGCCCATTCATGCCAGTTCTGCGCATAGGCATATCCAACCATCAGCGACACAACAACTGCTACTTTTAGCCACTTCATCATTTATTCCTCCTGTTATTTTGGGTGATTGCTATTTTAAGAACTATATGGGCGTTTATCAAGGAATCCGAGGATATCGTTAAAAACATGCGATTTTTGTTATCCACTCTTTGTTCTTCCGCGTCTCATCTTTGCAGAAATTGTCCTCTTGATCCCAGCTCAAAAATCGACATTTGGCTCAATTCGAACTTTATTTGTTCAGGTTTAAAGAGCTTATCCCTTTGCTTTAAAATCACATTCAAACAAAAGGAGGGTTGCTATGGCAGGAAGGAGATGGAACGGTCCTCTCGAAAAAATCGACAATTACAGATGGATGATACCGAAGAGTTACAAACCCGGCATGCGCGTTCCGGGGATTATTTACGCTTCGGAAAAGCTGGTTAAGTCCATTGTGCAGGATCAGGCGCCTGAGCAGGTTGCCAATGTGGCTCATCTTCCGGGCATCGTGAAGTATTCCCTTGCCATGCCCGACATACACTGGGGGTACGGCTTCCCGATAGGCGGCGTTGCTGCGATGGACTACGATACCGGCGTCATATCTCCGGGCGGTGTAGGATACGACATCAACTGTGGCGTCCGCGTCGTCCGCACAGATTTGACTAAAGAAGAGGTTATGAAATACATCGATAAACTGCTCGATGCTGTTTTCAGGAATGTGCCGGCCGGTGTAGGTGTGCCCGGAAAGCTCAGATTTACCGAGTCCGAGCTTCGCGAGATCATGGTTCAGGGTGTCAAATGGGCTGTCAGAAAAGGATTTGGATGGGATGAGGACCCTGAGCGTATCGAAGAAGGCGGCCAGATGAAGGGCGCTGATCCGTCCAAAGTGTCGCATCGCGCCATTCAGAGGGGAAGGCCACAGCTCGGTTCACTCGGCGCAGGCAACCATTTCCTCGAAATTCAAGTGATAGACGAGATCTTCGACAAAGAGGTGGCGAAGGCGTTTGGTCTCGAGAAAGGGCTTGTCACCGTCATGATTCACACCGGATCGCGCGGGTTCGGGCACCAGATCTGCGACGACTATGTCCGAAAACTCGGCAGCGCAATGCACAAGTATGGGATTCAGGTCCCTGACCGGCAGCTTGCCTGCGTCCCTATAACTTCACCTGAGGGGCGCGCATATTTCGGCGCAATGGCCGCCGCTGCCAACTACGCATGGACAAACCGTCAGTTTATCACGCATTGGGTTCGCGAGAGCTTCGAGAAGGTGCTTGGAGTTAGCGCAGAAAAGCTTGGAATGCACATCGTTTACGATGTGGCTCACAACATAGCGAAGATAGAGGAGCATATCGTTGATGGCAAAAAGATGAAGCTCGTCGTGCACCGTAAGGGTTCAACCCGCGCATTTGCGAAGGGCAGGCCTGAACTCTCTCCGATTTACAGGAATGTGGGACAGCCTGTGCTGATACCGGGCGACATGGGATCCGCATCTTACATACTCGTCGGGACGGAAAAGGCGATGAAGGAGACATTCGGCTCGACCGCGCATGGCGCGGGCCGCGTGCTTTCCAGAAAGGCCGCTATTCGGGCGACAAGGGGCAGATCCATCGTGCAGGAGCTCAAGCGGAAAGGCATCAAAGTGCGTGCTCACTCGGATGAGACGCTCAGGGAGGAGGTCCCTGAGGCCTACAAGGATGTTGACATAGTGGTTGATACCGTCCACAGGGCTGGAATTGCCAGAAAGGTGGCGAGAATGAGGCCGCTTGCCGTGATAAAGGGATAAAAATTAAATTGCGGGCAGGCGCTTTGCGCCTGCCCGCATCAAAATCTACCTTCCAATTACCACCCTGTGCGCTTCCATGAGATGCCCATCGTTGAAAGCTGTCAGAAAATAGACGCCTGATCTCATTCCGCTGAGTGACATCGAGAAATGGCCGGGCTGCCTGATTTTCTTCTCTCTGACGGTGCGGCCGGCCACATCGATCAACCTGATGCAGTTAACCTCAGGGCTTTTGACCTCGAACTCAAGCATGTCCGAACCGATTTTCAGGTCGGAACCCACGATGAGAATATCCTTCATGTCGTGTTCCACATCCTCGTTGACAGCTGACCTCTGGGTTATGATTGCCCTGATGAAGTAGTTGCCATCGGTGTCGTAGCTCCACGATGCCCCTCCGTCCGAGCTGTAAGCGTTGTCCAACGGGTTCGATACATTGTCCTGCCTGAGGTATGGTGCGTGAGATGTCTCCTGAGAAACGCCAATCCAGAATGTCCCGTTCAATGTTATGCCCTGAGATGTGAGGTCGATCGTGATCCACTGGTCAGTCCCAACTGCCACAGCTGGAATCTGGAAGTCGCCGTAAGCCAGCAGACTGCCGGGTATGCCTGAATTATCGCTCCATACGAAGTAGTGCCCGGTCTGGGCGTAAGGTTCAAATCCGATCGGGGTGCCGAAGTAGGCGATTATGGACTGGAGCTGGGAGCTGCGGCTTACCGAATACCTCGAGGCTTTGATGTATGAGCCCCATTCATTTGCGCAGTAATAGTAAGGCGAGCCATTGTCGTTTGCGAGCGTGTCAATGGACGGATAGGATGCCGCTGCGTTCACCGCCGCAAGCGCATCGACAACGCCATATCCATAGTAGATATCCCGTCCGGGCGTCCCCATGTCCATTGCTGTCGAGTCCAGAATTGCCCTCACTGCAGCGCCGTTCAAAGCGGGGTTTTCGCTTATCACGAGGGCAGCCACTCCCGAAGCCATAGGTGTGGCCATGGATGTGCCGCTCATGTAACCGTAGTCGCTGTAAGGTATTGTTGAATAGATGTTTGTGCCGGGAGCCGTGAGCTCGACCTCAGGGCCGTAATTGCTGTAACCTGCCACCGATGAATCGATATCTATTGCTCCGACTGCCACGACCGTCGGATATCGCGCAGGATAGTCCACCGAGTCGGCGGCATCGTTTCCGCTCGCCGCAAATGTGATAACACCATGATTTGCAGCGTATTGACATGCTTCATCCAGTAGATAATGGCCAGATGGCCCGCCAAGGCTCATGTTAATCACACGCGCTCCATGATCAACTGCCCATGTGATGCCGTCGGATATATCATCGACTGTGCCAGAACCCTCTCGATCGAGCACCCTCAGGGAATACAGGCTCACCTGAGCTACACCCGCAATGCCCATGTTGTTGTCCATCTCAGCTGCGATTATCCCTGCGACATGCGTGCCGTGGTCCTCTGTCACATCGGAGGGCAGCGGGTCGTTGTCGTCGTCCACGAAATCGTATCCCTTGACCGTTCCAAAATGGCCATCCAGATCCGGATGCGTGTATTGGACACCCTGATCGACGATTGCTACTTTGACATCGGCGCTACCTGTCGTGCTGTCCCATGCCGCAGGCGTGTGAATGAAAGGTAGCCCCCATTGAAGGTTCCAGAAAGGATCGTTCGGGATGTGCGATGCGTGGTAGTATGTCGTCGGTTCAACATATCTCACTCCCTTGATGCCCATCAATCGGCTGTAAATCCCGCGATAGTCCTTCGACTTTATCCTGACCACAACATAGTGGAACGGTTTTGTCCTGACCTTTTCTATCCTCAGTTCATTGTCAAGCGATTTGATTGCGGATACCATTGAAACGGAGTCGATTTCGTGGCTATCGGCGAACCTCACTATTATCCTTGAACTATCCAAGAACGGATTGGCTGTTGTCATAAATACGCTCAACACAACACCCATCATGTTATCATCCTCCCGTTTTTAGTATTTTGTGGGATTATAATGCACAGATTAGGGAAGGTTCTCAACTGTGAGTTGTATTCCTTTAACCTAAATGTCTTTCTGCGGCGGATGATGTTACTCTAAAAAAGCTGACCATGTCTCGCAAGGTAATACAAACGATTAATAAAATCCTGCCCAAGTTTAACGCGAGAAGAGTTTAGGAATTATGAGAAGCAAAGTTGGAATGGGGGGATTACTCAGGATAAAAATAGATAGAAGTTTTGAGAGGGTATCAGGTCAAATAGAGTTGAAATTTTCCCTGCTGATAAACGGGATATGTGGCATTTAAGTTATTGTGGCACAGGATATAATATGGATTTGGGTAACATACTTGTTTAGAGAGCGCTCTTTTAATTCCTTGTGTCATAATGATACACTTTGCCAAAGACAAGTTGTGGCTATTTAAGGGATTATGGCAAAAATAATACGAGGCAGCATAAACCACCCCGTATCACCTCAGTTTATTTTCAAATTTATATTCCATTGCACGCGTAAACGCATATTTGATAGGAATTTACCCCACAAGCGCATTCATAATGACTTACATAACATCCGCTTGGTGCCTGGCATCCTCATAAAGGCTGTGGTCAATAGTCATCTGCCTTGCCCAATGAAGTTGCACCGGATTTTTTCAACTCTCTCATGCGTTTGAACATGCCAGCCGGAACATGCAAGGGGTGTTCTGGAACCACTGTTTCATTACCTATAACAAGCTCAGGAAATACTGTAACCATTTCCGTAGTTTCGAGGTCAACCAGTTTCACTGCCATCTCGATTTTAATGGCATGTTTTTCCTTTTAACCCAGCTGAGTTTCAAAAAGCACATTACCGTGAGCATCTTTAAACCTTAATGTCATAGGGGCACCTATTTGGCCTTTTTCAGTGGACATTTTGAAAGTCACAAGCTTATATGCGGAAGGGCCGAGATCAGGCACCTCTACTTTACCGGATTTGTGAATCTCCTGTCCCATAAGGGATAACACACCCGCCAACATTACCATTACTGCCATACATTTCTTCATGACTCACCTCCTTGATTTCATATCCAAACTCTATCATTAAGGATGAAAAAAGCAAGAGTTAAAGACACTGTTCGCACCATAGCTAATACATTCGGCCATCCGACTTTAGAGCAACTAAAACCTGCTTTTTATACACTGCTCGGTTTTGATAGTCTCAAGGAACCGTGGTCTGATCAAAGCGCAAAACTTGAAATGAACGGAAAAACCAACAAAACTTCGACCTTCCCCATAGAATTGACGAATTGACGGAGGAGGTATTATCTGAGGGAACAATATCAAACTGGAAGTTAACATATTCCAACAATTTTTCCATTACTTTATACGGGTTACTTTATATGGGCGGTGAGTGGCTCCCGCTCTCGCGGGAGCCACGATGTAGGATTTTAGAAGGGTGTCAGTTCACTACGGCTTTTATGATCTCGGGATCCGTTCCGAGCGATTCCAAGAACTCTTTGCGTTCCTTTTTCATGCGTTCCACCCATTCCCTGTATTCGTCGAGGCGTCCCTGTTTCTCAAAAAGGAGTTTTGGCTGGAGTATTTCGGCAGGAACCTTCTCAAGTAGCTCACTGTTTTCAGGTGCGTTGACATCCACGATCAGGTATCCGAAATCCGGGTCCTTGATCCATTTGATCGCATCGCGCAGCATGGCCTCAAGCATAGCCGACGAGTGCCTGATTTTGACTTTCAATGCGCGGCCTGCCTTTTCGTCGAGCGCATCTCCTCCGACATAGCCCGTGTTCATCATCCACGCTACAAGATCTGGCATGTCGGAAGTCAGTTCGAGGTAGCGCTCAGCCATCAGGCTGAATCGTCTCGGGAAGAACGGATTTGTGAACGGAGAGCGGGTCTTGCCGCGCTCCTTGCCGGCTGCCGATGTCTTTGATGTCTCGCCCAACAGGAAATAGCCGGCCGCCTGTGCAGCGGATGAGAACCTCACGATGCCCGGTGTAGCGGCATCATGTCCCTCGTCGCGATTTAATATGCCGATATACTTGAGTGGCGGTATGTTGTGGAGGTCGGCGGCGTCCTCGATTATCGACATCGGGATGATTGAGCGGCCGTTCTGAGTCCATACCACGAAATCCCATCCGTCTTTGGGGACGAGATAGCGGTCAACCACATCCTCGGCCTTCACCTCGCCTCTGATGTATTTCTCTACATTCTCCGGCGGCGCGCCAGTGGCTATGAGGATGTCTTTCCAGCGCTCAACTTCTTCAGGAGTAAGGACATCCTTGGAGAAGTCGTAAGTGCCATCCTCGTTCATGTAAACGTTTTCGACCCAAGCATCGGGATGGACGGTCCCTTTGTAGATGACCGGCTCAGACTCCGGTTTAAGCCCATAAGTCTTTGCAAAACAGCCGTTTTCTGTGACATTTATCTGTTTGTCGGGCCAGAGGGAGATCATGTCATCCTGAATTGGCTGTGTCAGTTCCCCCTGCTTCGAGAATGTGGTCGTTGTCTTGCCAGTGCCGGACAGGCCCATTATAGCCATGGTCACGACCTTATCGCCTATCTTGACGGCCTTTGCGCCTGCGTGGAACACGAGCCCGCCGAGTTGATACACATAATCGTTCAACAATCTGAGTGCGCCTTTCTTGCTCTCGCCGAAGTAGTCCGAACCCATCACATAGTTTATGTAGTTATCGAGGTCAACGACCACCGCCATTTTGCCGGGCATATCCTCCACGATAAATCCCGATGTATATACGACGGTCAATTTGGGCTGAAACGGTTTTGCAAGCTGCTCAGGTGTCTCCACTTCTTCGCGCGGGAATGCCAGAACCTGCTGCATCCCTGCTATATTCGCCGACTCCGGTGTGAAAAGCCACAGGACAGGCACCGCCTTTTCGCCAAGCCCAAGGTAACCCTGAATTTCTATCAGGAATTCGCTGTTTTCAATGTATCTTCTTTGCCTCTCGATAAGCTCTTTTGCCTTCTCTGCGTCGATGATGTTATGAGAATACTTATCTTTATCGCTCGGCGGTGCAATCACATAGGTGTATTTCGCCATCCTTGCTTTAAATCGGGTTATACGGTCAAGATTGCCGTATGCTGATTTGAGTATTGGATGGGAATATTTGATTGCAAGCTCCCTTAACTCCTTCTGTGACGGATTTACTATCCTTTTTACTTTGTAGTTAAGCATGACAGCCTCCTATTGGCCTGAAATTTTATCTCAAATAGCTCCAGATAACCACATTTTTAAACAGGTTTAACCTTATTCGATTTTCTCGTCTATCACTCGATGACCTCTGTTACGATACCGACGCCGATTGTTTTGCCATCCTCACGGACAGAAAACCTGAGCCCTCTCTCGATCGCGACGGGATAATCAAGTTCAATTTCAAGGGTAACATGTTCGCCGGGGATAACCATCTCGTGGGTATCTGGCAGTTTGATGGTGCCCGTAAATTCTCTTGTCCTGAAGTAGAACCCTGGACGATAGCCGTTGAAGAACGGCGTGTTACGGCCGCCCTCTTCTTTTTTCAAGACATAGACCTGAGCTCGGAACTTTTTGTGAGGGCTGATGTTGCCGGGCTTTGCGACAACCATGCCGCGCTCGACATCATCCTTCTCAATTCCACGGAGAAATATACCCACATTGTAATTAGGAAACGCCTCATCGAGGATTTTGCGGAACATCTGGATGGATGTCACAACTGTCCTGATAGGTTTGTCCCTAAATCCAACCACCTCAACTTCTTCCCCAAGAGCAAGTCTGTCGCGTTCAACATGACCGGTCACCGCTGTGCCACGACCGGCGATTGAGACGACATCTTCAATTGCCATGAGGAATGGTTTGTCAAGTTCGCGGACAGGAGCAGGAATGTAATTATCGAGAGCGTCTAAAAGCTCCTGAATAGGTTTATACCACTTGCAATTGGGGTTATCGCCGCACTCTTCGATCGCTTTAAGAGCGGAACCTTTGATCACAGGAACCTCATCCCCCGGGAATCCATACTCGTTAAGCAGGTCGCGAACCTCCATCTCGACCAACTCGACGAGCTCAGGATCATCGACCATATCGATCTTGTTGATGAACACGATGATGTAAGGCACATTAATCTGACGGGCGAGGAACACATGCTCATGAGTTTGAGGCATAACGGACTCCGTGGCGTCAATTACAAGGATAGCGCCGTCCATCTGTGCGGCACCGCTGATCATGCCGACAATGTAATCCGTGTTTTCTTGATAGTCTATGTGACCGTATCTACGCCCACGTGTTTCATACTCGATCTGCATTATTGTAACCAAACCACGAGCGTCTATCCTGCTCATCCTTTTAATTTCACTATAAGGAACATAATTGGTCGTTCCATGAAGGGACAGATATCTGGTTATGGCAGAAGCGAGAGTGGTTTTTCCATGTCCAATATGCCCTATCGTCCCTACAAGCAGATAAGGTTTTATTCTTACTGTCACGGCAATCACCTCCAGACTTTTGAACCGTTTTATCCAACACAGTACATTGCAAATTCCTTTCCAGCGCACAAGGTAATGCGATTAGTTTTTATTTAACTTTAAGCGATCGCCGCGTGTCAAGCTTGTGATGGGCAGAGCGTGGCATGTGGAAGTGGGGATTAGAAAAGCTCTTAGTGGATGAATTCACAGGAAGTAGGTTTATTAGTCCAGCCTCACAATTTGCACAACAGGTCGATGCATAAACTGGTTCTGGGATCAAAACAAACTCCCCTTGAAAATCGGTATTCCGTTTCTAAGAAATTTTGCAGGTAACAATTGAGCTCTATAAACTTTTTAAACTTAATTTTGAACTCATGTTAAAACGAGGAGGTTGGTCATGTATAGACGGCTCAAAATGTTAGGTGTTTATTCATATCTGGTGTTGCTTTTATTTGTTGCCATTTTTGGAGCGGGATGTAGCTCCTACATACTGCAACAAAGTCCGGAAACGCTTCCCCAAGGTGAAACTTCCCTGCGGTTTGGTGTGACAGGGATACGCGATAAGGATACCTCTGATTACAATGTATATCCACATGTTTCTTACAGGAGAGGACTCTCGCCAAAAGTTGATATGGGCATAGAAGGAGTCATATTGCCAACTGGATGTGGCACATACATCGATTTTTCATCCGATATCAAAGTCAGGCTCTTCAGATACAGGAAGTTTAACATCAGCATGGACCATCAGGTTTCTCTTGTGAGGTATAAGGATAAAACCAACTTGTTTTTTGCACCGAGCATCCTGTTTGGCTGGCGAAGGTTTTTCGGTGCGGTGAAATTTATCTCATTTTACGGGGGATTCGTGCCAGCGTATTATGTGGGAACAGACCTCAGGGTAGGAAAAGTAGGATTTGTCTTTGACATTGGTATGATAGGAAAAAGGTCCATAAAGGAAAATGGATACATTTTTACATTCTCCAAAACGATGTTACCGGAATTCGGCGTCTATATTAACTTCTGAGATAACTTTGATGTGCAGACACTTACAGAAGATTGACTTTTTGAACCAAGAGATGATGAACTGACAATTGCGTATCTGGCTGGAGTGTCACCTCCCATCCATCAATATAAACGACAGGCGGATTATATGGGTTGCGCTGTGTCGAAAGCGAGACTTTGCCGCGTTCACAGGCCAATTATGTTGGTTATTGATTCGGAGTTGATGCCTATCGATCGCCACATTTCGGGATATTTCAAGCGAACATGTGGATCATTTCGCCGCCTTTTGATGCTCTCTCGCTTGCTTGATAACCATTTTGAAGGGTTTAAGATTTTCAGCCGATTTTAATGTTAAGTTTGCTTTTAATGAGGATTTATAGGGGGATGTGGGAGTAAAACTTGACAGGTTCTTTATATCGATGAAAAGGAGGTGTGTTATGATAAGCATTGTTCTTGTGTTGATGGTGGTTCAGTCGCTTGGTGCGAGGAAGGCATACCTTGAGGAGGAAGCCGGGCGGGACGGGATGAAGTCCGTTCCTTACACGATAAACTACCAGGGATACCTGCCCGCCTTTCGGATAATTTTGAGAGGCAAATTTGGAATGAAAAATGCGGCTCTGACATTTTGTGCCAGTTTGTCGACTTCATACAGGATTTTGGTATTGTTTTAAGAGTATCAGGGAACGACCTGAATTGCTTTGCATTTTGTTTGCAATTATTTTCTGGTAAGTTTTCCTTCAGCAGTTGTGCATGCTATTACGGTTCGCTGCTATGTAGTCCGTTTGGCTTTGGTATGCTCATCTAATTATGCATGAACATGAGGTCGCCTTTTTGACTGGCCACCTTGTCCAGATAATCTCTGAATTTCGTCTTTGACTTCATAAAAAATTCGCTATAAATTTATCCGTCGATGGCTAAAGCTTATTACACGATATCAGAGGTCTCAGAATTAGTTGGTGTCAAACCGCATGTCTTGAGATATTGGGAGGCAACTCTTGGCATGCCTCGCCCAAAACGGAAAGGCGGGAAGAGATTTTATTCGGCCGAGGACATAAGGGTTTCCTACCTTATAAAAATACTCCTTTACAAACACGGCTATACACTTGATAAAGTCTCTGAGATGCTGAAGCAGCATGGTTTCGATCGCCTTTCCCCTGTCGTTCTTGACCCGCTAATAAGAGATATAAAGGAAGAACTTTATCTGGCACTTGAAGAACTTGCTGCCATAAAAGAGATACTGGAGGAGAGATGAAAGCTATAATACTTGGACTGGTGCAGGGGATTACTGAATTCCTGCCTGTATCGAGCTCTGGACATCTTGTCGTCATGAAGACTTTGCTCGGATTTCACTCGCCTGGGATAACATTTGAAGTGCTGCTGCATCTTGCGACTATGCTCTCGGTTCTCGTTTACTTCAATCGCATCGTTATCGATGTACTGCTTGATCTCAAATATCTGCTGTTCATAGTGATCGGTTCGATACCGGCTGGGATTGTAGGTGTGTTTTTCGGCGACTACATCGAGCAGATGTTTAACGGTGTGGGTTGGGTCGAGCTGTTCTTTGTTCTCAACGGCGTGCTGCTGATGGGGGGATGGTGGCTGGCCTCTCGAAGATCTACAAACAGAGAGCTTAGTTACGGACTGGCATTTTTGATAGGGCTTGCTCAGGCGCTTGCCGTTCTTCCGGGCATATCGAGATCGGGGATGACGATAACTGCCGGTGTTTTGTTGGGTTTGAGGAGGGGAGAAGCCTTTAAGTTCTCGTTCTTCCTGTTCCTGCCAGCCGTCTTTGGGGCTGGTCTGCTCAAACTCAAGGATATAACGGAATTTTCATCAAATTGGGGCGAGATAGGCGGTTTTGTCGTTGCCTTTTTCGTCGGAATAGTAGCACTTTCGATACTCAAAAACACATTGTCCAGGAATAAGTTCTCGATTTACGGCGCTTACACCGCTGCGCTGGGAATGATCCTCATTGTCGTTGACAAAATATTTGGCATGGTCTAAAATCAAATTTTGAAATGCATTCGCATTGCTTAGGCATTGTAAGACAAACAAAAACAAGGATAAAAGGGAGGTAAAATGATATGAGCTTGGTCGATTATTTTAACAAGGGTGGCTCAATGATGTGGCTCCTGGCCCTGGTAGCACTTTGGGCTCTTGAGATCATTGTCGAGCGCATAATTACTCTGTGGATAGTGCACAGGAAGAATCCCTTAACCGTTTTCGAGGAGTTCAGAAACATATTTGAGTCCGACGGAATGGAAGCGGCTCGCGAATATCTTGCCAAAGATAAGTCTCCAATGGCAAAGATATTGCTGGTTGGACTTGAGAAGATCGATAGAGGCCGCACGGTGGTTGAGGAGAGCATGACGATGAAAGCTTCCAATGTGCTTGCATTCCTTGATCGCGGCATGATTTACCTCAACGCATCTGCAACCCTCGCCCCGATCCTTGGATTCCTTGGAACGGTTACGGGAATGATCAAGGCGTTCAACGCCATAGCCCTTGCGGGTGAGGTTGAGCCGACCCTTGTGGCCGCCGGTATATCCGAAGCTCTGATCACGACAGCGACAGGTCTTCTTATAGCCGCACCGGTGGCTATCTTCTACGCAGCCTTCGCTTCCACAATTAACGGTTATGCAAGGAAGGCCGAAGAAGCATCCAATGCTTTCATTGAATACCTCCTTGAAAAGGGCTTGCTTAAAGCTGAATAAGCCCGGAGGTGATTTACTGTGGCATTAGTTGATAAAAAAATTAAACAGGATGAGGTCGAGATACCGACCGCCTCCATGTCCGATATCGCTTTCTTGCTCATAATTTTCTTCATGACTACTTCTGTGTTCTCGCGCGATAAAGGCCTTAAACTTGTGCTTCCGGAAAAAGGACAGGAAGTGAAGGTCGCATCGGAAAACCTCATTAAGATAGCCATTAACCCTCAGGGTGAGGTGTTCTTCGGTGATGAGCCTGTCACTGTCAGCCAGATACCTGAAAAAGTTAAAGCCAAACTTGCGGAGAATCCCAAGTATGTTGTTCTGATAAGAACCAATGAGCTTGCACCATACGAGAAGATGATCGAGGTGTTAGATGCGGTAAAATCGGTGCCTGAAGCCAAGCGGATATCGCTCAGTGTGATTAAGACAGAACAGGCTCAAGGAGGGTAGGCAGATGAAGATTAAAGGTAAAAGGGAACAAAAGGCACAGATACCAACCGCTTCCATGTCCGATATAGCTTTCTTGCTGATAATCTTCTTCATGCTGACAACTGTGTTCCGCAAAGAGACAGGCCTTAAAGTTATACTCCCGAAGGCGAAGATGACCGAGCGTGTCCTCAAAAGCCGCGATGTAGCTAATATCTACATCGATAAAGACGGTCGGATCTCGGTTGACGATAAGCTTGTGGCGCCAGAGCAGGTCAAGATGGCGTTCAAGGTTAAACTTGCGGAGAATCCAGCTGTGCTCGCTCAGCTCAAAGCGGATAGGCGTGTGAAGTATGGGACTGTCAACGATGTGCTGGATGCGCTGCGTGACGCTCAGGCTTTCAGAATCATATTCGCAACGGAATACAAGCGATGAGGATAAACCCTTAAGGGGGTGAGAAAATGGCAGAAGAAAAGGAAAAAGATCAGGAGTTGGAAGTTTACGAGCCGGAACAGGATTACCCGCTTCACCTGAATATCGCCCTCACTATCACGCTTGCAATGTTTATCATCCTGCTGACTTCGATCAAAGTCGAGGTTAAGCCTTACAAGCCGAAGAAAGAGATTGCTGTGATGACGGAGGAGGTTTCCACAGAGGTGGAGCAGATGCAGGAAGAGGTGAACATACCTAAGCCCAAGCTTCCAGTTCAGGTTGAAGAGGCTGAGGAAGGCGAGGAAACGGCTGACCTTAACGAGCTTGAAGGCCTTGAGACATCCGATTTTAATGAGTTGACGGCTCCGCCACCGCCCAAAACCGATACGGCGATCGATTTCTATGCCGTTGAGATAAAACCTAAAGTAATTAAGAGGATTGAACCTCAATATCCTGATGTTGCCCGCAGGGCGGGCCTTGAGGGCGATGTATTTGTGCTGCTTATTGTCGATGAGAAGGGCAATGTGGCGAGTGCTCAGGTTGTTAAAAGCACCAATCCTATATTCAATGAGGCTGCTCTTAAGGCAGTTAAGCAGTGGAAATTTTCGCCCGGCTATCAGCGCGATAAACCCGTTAAGGTGCGCTTGATGCAGCCTATTCACTTCAGGCTTACTAAATAATTTGTTCGGGCATTGTGAATTTGGTAAAAGCAAATAAGGAGGTTTTGAGGATGTGGATCAAAAAGAGGGCATGGGTGATAGGCGTTGCCATGATCTTCGGATTGGCAACGTCTCTCATCGCAGGTACTACCGGTAAAATCGTGGGTAGGGTGGTTGATGCCGATACCAAAGAAGGACTACCGGGTGCCAATGTCGTAATAGAAGGCACCCACATGGGCACAGCCACCGACATGGATGGTTACTATGTGATCCTGAATGTGCCGCCAGGAACCTACACCATCAAAGCTTCGATGCTTGGCTACCAGACCATGGTGGTTAAGAATGTGGTTGTCGAGGCAGACCGCACGACAGAGGTTAACTTCAAACTGAAAGCCACCGTCATAAAAGAGAAGGAGATCGTTGTCGTCGCTAAGGCACCTACTATCAAAAAAGACCTGACAGCGAGTGTAAATATCGTTAAAGGTGAGGATGTGCAGACATTACCTGTGTCTGATGTGGCTCAGGTTGTGTCTCAGCAGGCCGGTGTTATCGCTCGTGGCGGACTCCATATCCGTGGCGGTCGTGCTGGTGAGGCTGTTTATGTCGTCGATGGTGTCGAGGTTCGTGACCCTTATGGAGGTGCTACTCAGGCGTCAATACCACTCCTCGCTATGGAAGAGACAGAGATCAGCAAAGGCGGTTTCGATGTCGATCAAGGAACAGCTGCATCGGGTGCAATCAATGTTATTACCAAAGAAGGTGGTCCCAGATATGAAGCTGCGGTTTATTTCAACACAGGCGATTTCTCCTTCCTTGGCGATAAGTTTCAGGCCCTTATGGATGCAAACACCGGTGACCCTTATTACCACCTGCTTAAAGATATCGATGCAGGCAAACTTGATGGTGTTGTGAAAGATTCCGCTTCACTCCTTGATTACCTGAATGACCCCGTTGGAAAACATAAATCTCTACCAAAGCATTTTGAGTTTGCCGTTGGAGGCCCTATCCTTCCGACAAACAGAAAAGGCGCTAAGTTCTTTATTTCAGGTTATTCCGATAGAAATAAAGGAAGATTCCCGGTCTCCGATAATCCTAAATGGAACAATTGGGAGGAGAGGTATCAGTGGAAGTTTAGTCTCCCTGCATCAAACTTCAAATTCTTTACCAGTGGATTTCTCACTCAAACTTACAGCAAAGGTTATTCAGCTGGATGGAGACTTGCTCTTGACCACCTCGCCGATTTCTCACAGAGGCTTTCTCAGTTTATCTTTGGAGTGAATTATCTGTTTGGAACCAAGGCATATCTCGAGGTTAGAGGTGGCTATTTCGATAACGATTTCCTTGATAATGTAGTTGAGGATGTGGATAAGGACGGCATCGATGATTTCGCTGACAGAGATCAAGACGGTTACATAGAGGTTGACGACACATACTTTGTTGATGCTAACGGGGATACTGTTGATATAGCTGCCCTTTATGGTGGTATCCTTGACAGAGGTAACGGCTGGGTGGAGCTGCCCTTCCATTGGTGGGATAACGAGATAGTCAGCCTTTATCCTACCATCGGCACAGGCCCATCCTGGTGGGCTTCCGATACATCTCAGTTCCCCAACACCTATGGATGGGGTCATAAGACCAGAAAGGACCTTATAGTTGTGCTTCTTCCGGATGGCAGGCTTGTGTATGGTGAGCAGGGCAACGGAGACACAGTTGTTACCCTGAATGGAGAAAAGCTTGCCTATCAGTCACTGCTTCTCAAGATAGGTAACCAATACATAGGTGATGCACATACATGGCCGAGAAGCCAGTGGTATTATGGGCATAGCCGCACATATTCCTTCACGACAAGGTTTACCGGCCAGATCACAAAGGCTCATGAGATTCTCGCTGGCTTCGAGTACAGAAAGTTTGATATTAAGCGCTATGGTGCAGACTACGCTTCAGGTGGTAACTTCTATTTCACATTTGTTAACCTCCCGTTTGTTGAGACGAAAGGCGTAAAGTGGTTCGAGAAATATCCGACCAGACCTTATACATTCGCTGCTTACCTCAGGGATAAGGTTGAAATCGAGGGAATGGTCGCTAAGGTCGGTGTGAGATACGACTACCTCAACTCCGATGGATGGGTGCCGGGCGACACAACTGATCCGTTCGAGTTCGATCCGGTTACCAACTGGGGCTTTATCAAGAACCCTGTTAAGGCAAAACCGAAATGGCATCTCAGTCCTCGTATAGGTATTTCACATCCTATTTCGGAAAGGGATGTTTTGCACTTCACATACGGCCATTACTATCAGCTTCCACCGCTCGCTTACATGATTCGTGACTATGTGTTCTCAGGAGCGTTCCCAATTCTCGGTAACCCTGACCTGAGCCCTGAGAAGCAGATCGCTTACGAGGTCGGCGTCAAGCACGCCTTCACCAATACTGTGGTTCTCGGTGTCACAGCTTATTACAAGGACATTAAGGGATGGTCAAGGATTAAGATGATCCATCTGCCCAACGGAAGGAACTATTCGACCTATGTGAACGAGGACTATGCTGATGTCAGGGGGCTTGAATTTGACTTCAACAAGCGTCCCGGTGGGACGATGTTCCCGTATCTCGGAATTGGCGTTTCCTACACTTATCAGATAGCTAAAGGTAGTTTCTCCAATCCGGGTGATGCTTACAACTGGGCATGGCGTGGATATCCGATGCCCGATCAGGAGCATCCGCTCAACTGGGATCAGAGGCATACCCTTATGCTGAACCTCTCTCTCATTTCACCTAAAGGCAAACCGCTTGGGCCGATTGACGACTGGGGTATCACGATCCAGCATTCCTATGGAAGCGGTTATCCTTACACGCCTCCGATCAGGACGCCGCGTGAGGCTATGGAGCTCATTAACTCCAAACGTCTTCCGCCTACGCATAACACGAACCTCAGGATATACAAGAACTTTGCCCTAGGCCCTGTGAGGATCAGGACATTCTTTGATGTCTATAACCTCTTTAATGTGAGGAATCTTACCGGGTTCTCCAGCGTTGAGTGGTATGAGCAGTTCGGTGATCCCGAAGGCGAAGAGAAAACACCCACAGTCTGGTCTGCTCGCAGGACTGTCCACTTTGGTATTGAACTCAGGTGGAATGAGGGATAGTAAACGGGAGGATTTATGATGCGCAAGATTGTAGCATTTTTGACGCTGTTCCTCGTTGGAACAGCACTTCATGCAAGGGTTTATCACATGGTGCCCTCGGGTGATGGCACCTATCAGATGATGGGAGGCAAAGCCCGCCCGAATGCTGCTTACTACAACATGACCACCGCAGAAGTCTGGAACGCAATGAGCAATACCGGGGGACTTGGCGGTGAAATGGGAAGTGGTTATTACGGATATACATGGCCTGGCGGAGCTCCTGTCAATAACTATTACCTGTGGAACAGCTATTTCTGGGTCGGAGCAAAAGTGAACGGAGAGGTGTATGTCACAGCACACGATTATCCCGCTGGAGAGTGGCGTCCGTCGGATGGCCCATCCCCCATATTCCAGGGGACTGGCAAAGCCGTGTATGATGTTGTTGTGGCATGGGATGATTACAACGATAACCCTGGTAATGCTCCCGGTAAGCATCTGGGCGTTAAAGTGATAATCAGGACTATGCAGTGGCCTCATGACCCGTTCAACAAGATAATTCCATACGAGATCTTTATAACCTATGACTCTACGAAATGCGATATAGATGGACATACAGGGGTGCTGGATAGCCTGATGCTGGGCATAGTGTTTGACGCCGATGTCTCAGGTGCCGACCAGTCAGATCCGCACATCGATGACCTCGTTTCTTTTGATGGTTGGGTGAACCATGAGTGGGATAATAACAGGTTTTTCCGTTCACCTACGGATAGCTTTGCTATTTTGCCCGATAGTTTTGAAACCGTTCCCGATGGCATTCCTGATCAGTATGTCATCTGGGGCGACGAGCCAAGCGAACATGTGATAGCTGAGGATGCAGATACCATCGTCATTCACAGGGCTGAGGGTGATACCACGATACTCGGTTATATCTTCCCGCGTGGAATGTCTTATGTCTATGACGGTGATAACCCGAATGTGCCCGGAGACGACACTGGCGAAGGTGGCATGTGCGCTGGATATATAGGTGGTGCATGGATATACACCCCGCCAGCTCCGTCGGATTCTGTTGTTACACTTCCCAATGGCCATCAGCTCAGATTTGTGAGACCGTGGTCACATAACTGGTGGAACTGGGAGACTGACCCTGCTGGAGACGAAGAGCGTTATAACTACATGATGGGACGCCATCCCGGAACTAAATTCCACAGATATGCTCCTCATCCATGGGATATAGGCGCTCAGGAATTTGACTATCGTTTCCTTTCCTCCGTTGGTCCTTTCCAGCTTCATCATGGTGACACTCTGAAGTTCGTGTTTGTTGGTGTTGTTGGTCAGGGACTTACAGGTGGCGCCGATAACTACTGGCATGGCGGCCAGTGGATACCCGGTGCAAGGCAGCTGGTTGATTGGGCGTTCAAAGCTTACTACACGGGTGACACGCTTGCTGACCCGGCACATCCAACTCCGCCTGTGATTGGAAGGCCGCTCGGCCCTGCCGATCATGAGCACTGGCAGATACCAATTCCGCCTACTTCGCCAACCCTTGTGTATTCCGCTACGAGTAAAGGCGTTAGCCTTCTCTGGGATGCAACTCCTGAATACACCGTTGACCCTCGTAAAGGATATTGTGACTTCAAGGGTTATCGTATTTATCGCGCAAAATATGTGCCTTCTAACTGGGAACTTGTGGCAGACTTCAACAAGGACAGCCTTGGTGGAGAGGTGCCTCACTCTTACACGGATTCAGTCAATGTTGTAGCTGGGTTCCCTTACTACTATGTTGTTGTTGCCTATGACGAGGATGGTCTCGAAAGCCCTAAAGACAACTACAAGAAAGATGCCGCTGGTAACCCTGTTGATGTTGTGATACCGACAAAGAGCCAGGAAGACCTCGATGAGGTCTATGTCACGCCCAATCCGTATCTTGGATCTGCACCTTGGACAGCTACTGAGCTTGCCGACAAGATCGAGTTCCACAATCTGCCATCGAGCTGCCGCATTAAAATCTTCACTCTCAGCGGTGATCTCGTGAAGGATATTGTGCATGTTGGATCCGGTTCTGAGGCATGGAACCTGCTTACCGATGAAGGGATAAAGGTCGCGAGTGGTGTTTACATCTACAAGATCGAGACCCCGGATGGGAAATATAAGATCGGTAATTTCGTGATTTTGAAGTAGTCAGGAGGAGCAGATAATGAAATCAATCAAATATTTTGTGCTTCTTGGAATTATGATCAGTGGACTTGGCGCCCAGACCTTCACCAAGGTCGCCACTGCGGGCGCCAAGTTCCTCAACATAGGACTCAGTCCCCGTGCCATGGGGATGGGAGAGGCTTATGTGGCCGTGGCAAACGACCCATCAGCGGTATTCTGGAATCCGGCAGGACCGGCTAACATCAAGGGAGATGCCGTGTTTATCGGATACACCAACTGGATCCCCAATATGGTTACACCCGCTGTTGCATACACCAAGGACATAGGGCTGATGGGTAAGATAACGGCCGTTATTAGCGGAACCAACATTGGTGGAATGAAGGAAGCTGTCATTGACGATGATCCTAATACGCCTGAGCTTACGGGAAACGAGTTCGCCTATTCTGCCGGTCAGGTTGGTGTTGGTTATGCAAGGTATTACACGGATAAATTCGCCGCTGGTGTTGTAGCAAAGCTCGTTTTCGAGAGATATGGCTCTTACACAAGCGCTTCCTCCTTCGCTATTGACGCAGGCACTTACTTCTGGACAGGCTATAAGACCCTGAGGATAGCGATGACGCTTCAGAACCTCGGCGCTGATATGAAACCACATGGCACATATCTTCAGACCGTTATGCAGGGATCCGATCTTGTGCAGCTGGAATATGACTACAGGTCATATCCACTGCCGATGGCGTTTAAAATCGGTGCCGCAATGGAAGCCATAGATAGGCCTGACATGAGACTTACCCTCTCTGTTGAAGCACTTCACCCCACAGATAATTCTGAGACGGTATCTTTGGGCGCAGAGTTCGCTTACAACAATATGATTTACCTCAGAACTGGTTATAGATTTGCTGATCCCACAAGTTATGTCTGCGGACTTGGTGCTGGTGTAGGCGTGAAGCTCGGAAAACTGGATGTTGACTATTCCTTTAGTGATATGGGCTACCTTCCAGATGTGCACAGGATTGGTATTTCCTATAACTTTTAAAATTAGGAGGACGGACAATGCTTAACATTATTTTGGCGCTAACTCTGATTAACGGTGGGGGCGGCGGAGGCGGAGGAGGCCTCCCACAGGTCGGAGATACTCTCACCGTTTGGGTGGACGAGTTCAATCTAATTCTTGGAAGGCACCCCGAAACCGCTCAGGTTAGAGGTATTACTGATGATGCTTATATCCTGTTGCCTTATGCTGAAGTGGATATCTACTCAATAAACTCATTTCACGATTATATTATTGCTGGATCGGAAGGTTCAAACTTTTACACCTCAGATAACGGCGGAGAAGTATGGAATGGCGTGAGCTATGTCGCGGATTACGCTAAGCATGTAATTATAGACTCAGTTCTGTTGGGTTCTGCTACAAATGTTATGACCTTCGTAGCTGGAACAGATACAATCGGATATGCGGTGGCATTTGGTGGGCCAGCTACGATGGTTGTTAACGACACGCTCGGAAGAGTTTACGATATCGCACTCACATTCCCTAATCCTACACACAACATCATGGAAGGTGTGATGTATGCCGCTACTGAACACGGTATAGCTATGATCAACACCCATGTCGCTCCTCCTCTCTGGCGTTTTACCTTCTCCATAGGCGGTGACGAAAGTCCAACTTACGCCGTTTATGTTTCCTCCGATAGCGTTTATGCAGGTAGAGATAATGGCCTCTTCGTGTATGACGGAAGCTCATGGGCTCAGATAGCAGGTGTCGATGGTAAAGTGGAAAAGATAGAGGGTTGTCCATCGGGCATCCTTATTGGAAGCGATCAGGGTCTCTACCTTTATTCTGGTGGCAGTGTTCAGCAGATTCTTTCAGGTGAAATTACCGACTTTGCCACCGTTAACGGCAGAATAGCAGTTGTGCAGAACGATACGCTTTACATCAGGGAGAGCGGTGGCTCCGATTTCGTGGCTCAAGATATTCCTGTTACCGTCTACAGTGTTGGCATACTCGAGGACGAAGGAGAATTCCTTGTTGGGACAAATATGGGGGTTTACAAATACAATAATGAAAATGGCGAATGGTGGAATATAAGCGATGGTATAGGTAGCATAATTAGTGATTCAAGGGCAACGATGTACATCAATGCAATTCAGGAGGCATTTAACGGCATACCCAATGCAATGCTCAACGCCATCGGAATAGATCCTGATACGGCCAACCTTTACGATGCTGATGGGGATCCACATGTTTATATCTATATCACATTCCTTACAAAGAGCAGTAACATTAGTGTCCGCTATATTCCCGCCTATTTCGATCCGGCAGATGAGGATACGAGTGCAGAAGATACAATATCCAATAAGAAAGAGATCATAGTGATTAACAAAGGTGATTTCTTCGACTTTGATGATCAGGAGGCAATGGAGAGACTGCTGGCCTACTTCTATGGTCGCTATGTCGTATGGGCACTCGATCACGATGAGGATCCCTGGGCAGCGGCTGGTATGGCCTCTCTGGCTGCATATCTTGCAACAGGGCTTGACATGAAAGTCGGTATTGACGGAGTGTGTAGCTTCGAAAGCAATCCTAACCAATACATATTCAGTTATCCGACGGATTGGCGTCCTACTCCGATTGTGGCGGACAAGGATCGCGACAGACTATTCCTCTTCTATGAATACCTCAATGAGAGGTTTGGCTCCGACTTCATAAATAGCCTTTACACAAACGAGGACAACGGCTTTACACCCATTCAGGAGAAACTGAGGCTTGAGGACATAGATTTTGCTGACTTTATGAACGATTGGTATTTTGCGACTTACTTTGATAATCCTGATCCAAACTTCCACGATGGCAAATACGGATACGAGAACATAGATGTTAACATACAGCCGTCTGCTTTCTCCCCTGATGGCCAGTTGCTCACACTTCAGCCTTACGGTTCTATCTTCCTGCAAAATGAGGGAACGGATGTGCTGCCATTTTTGTTCAACGGTGAGGATGACAAGAATTACAGGGTTTACAAGATGGATTCGACTGGCAACATAACCTCCATCACGCTGGATGAAAGAAACAGGGCGAGATTTGACCTCCAGTCTGGCGAAGTGGTTATGGTGTATCAGCCTGATGCTGCCATTCCTAAATTCTACGCTTCAAGCGATACGGTTGCTCCTTCCGACACAGGCTTCTTCGTGGTTCAGAACGGCCTGATTCCGCACCGTATTGATGCATATTTCGCTACTACATATCTTGTTTACAGTGACCTCCTCAATCCGATGCCTGAGCTATGGGCGATAGCCGATCAGGAGACAACTAAATACACCATGTCGCTTTACACCTATCACGACATTTACATCTACAATGTGGATGCTGCTCTCGATGTTCAGGGCGGAGAGGAAAAGAGGTTCACCCTCCTTATGTATTATCAGGATCAGAGTGGAAATGAGACCATTTCCGATACCACTGAGTTAGTCGTGAGGAGATTTATGCCTCAAGGTGGAACACTCACGCTTGACAATGGTGGCGTTGTTGTCTCGGTCCCATACAATGCCTTCGATTATGCCACGACCGTTATGGCGGTTAGCAACCCCAAAGTTAATCCTGTTGTCGATGGAAGAGATGGAATATCAAGGATTTATGCTATTGGAAACAGCAATATGGTTCTGAATGCTCCTGCGACTATAAGGGTATCTGTCCCGAATGAGGTTTCCGGCACACCATCATTGTTCAGATGGGAAAACGGCACATGGACGGCTGTTCCCACCGTCTATGACCCTGTGAACCACGAGGTCAGGGCTACCGTGGATAGGCTTGGCGTATTCCAGGTCCGTTCCGGTGCTTCTTCACTTGCCCTCAATTTCGCTCTCAGAAACAGAATTGTTCGTGGCGATGTGGTAACAGTCGATTATTCACTGCCGAAATCCGAGCATGTCCAGATAGCCGTCTATGACATGACCGGACGCATTGTGGGTCAGGTTTACGATGGCATGCTGAGTGCTGGCAAGGGATCCATCCATTGGAACACGCACAATGTCAGGAGCGGTGTCTATTTCCTCAAAGTGAAAGCCGATGACTTTAACAGTGTAAACAAGGTCGTGGTAATTAAATAATTTCGGGAGGTTCTATGATGAAAAGGCTCGCCCTTTTATCTGCAATCTTTATCCTGATCGCGGGATGTGGGGTCAAAATGGATACCCCATCCCCGTCCGTTGATGCTGACATACTTATCGAGCATGGCTGGAATTTCTATGATGCCGGCCATTTTGAAGAAGCAAAGGCAGCTTTTGACTCCGTTTTCCTCTTCGCTATTGATAAGCCTGAGGCATTCACAGGTCTTGCGTGGTCGCTCATTCAGCTTGGAAATTACAGTGAAGCTCTCCCTTATCTCAGGCTTGCTATGACTGCTGATCCTAACTACTACAAGCCAATTGTCACACCGGTTACGGACGAAATTGATACCGCCCATCTCGACTCCATCGTATATGATGCTTACACCGTCATGATTTACGAGGTTCCCGTTAAGCATAGACCGGTGGCTGCTTTCAAAAAGATAAAGCTTGGTAGTAACCCGGTAGATGTCTACTGGATGACTGATACATCTGTGGTGATAATTGCCCCGACCAATGCTCGTGATTCGGCCGTCTGCACCGTAACTTACGACCACATCGATACATCGCCCGAGGGCCTTAACCTCGGCATAGTTCCTGAGGTCGGCATCGGCATAATGGCTGCTAACCAGGGACTTGGTGAATATGATGAGGCCATTTCGGGAGCCAAAGCGGCTATCTACTACTGGGGCGATTCTCTTCGTCTCAATCATTATCCGGGACTCAACAGACGGGATATTGACATATCGCTTGCGACAATATACCTTAAAGCAGGTTATTATATGAATGTGGTTCAGTTGCTGGAGCAGCTTGACGAGAATTTCACATTTCCGGCAGGATTGGATCCTTACGATGCAAACAATGTGTATATTTTGCTTGAGGAGTTGGCACGCTTAAGAAGCGGCAACTAAACAGGAGGTAGAATTATGCGTAAAGTGATGTATGTTGTGTTGACACTCTTGTTTGTTGTGGGCACAGTCAATGCCTACAACACAAGGGCATATTCGATAACCGGCGATGATGGCCCGGTTGGCCACAGCAACGGCAGCAAGCTCGTATGGGGCTATACTTTCGGGCCTGCTGGCGATATAAGGTCGAACCTCGGCACACCCGGCAAGAACATAGCTGCATATCAGGGCAACATAGCGGTTGTGTGGGCTGACACCCTTGGCTGGGATCCTGCAAACGGTTATGTCCTCGGTTATCTCAGGGCTTCTTATTCCACCGACGGTGGTCGTACATGGGTGGGGCCGTTCAACCTTACCACCTATGGCATGAGGCGTTACTATCCTGGCGTCACCTTTGATCAGGTTACCGGCAAAGTCTGGTTTGTCTGGCAGGAGGGACCTCCTGGTTATCCGAACAGCTTGATCAAAGTGGCCACGGATATCGCTTATCCTTATGGCGTCTTCCAGACCTACACAATGGACACAACCATCAACAACAATGTCTGGCTCCCGGCCATAGACGCCAACGGTGATACCATCATCGTTGACGGTGTGGATATAGGTTTCGGCGGCACTATCGCTGCATACTACTGGCTGAGCACGGATGGTGGAAACACATGGTCTCCTCAGAGGGTTCTCGTTGAAAACGGCGGAGATTCGCCTATTCCGAGGATTGGCCCTAACGGATATGTGGCTTTCTACGGCCAGACGATGAATGTTTACGGCGCTGACACGGTCGATGCACCTTACTTCATAGAGGCGCATGTAGATGGCGATAGCCTTGTCATCGACAGGGTTGTGGACCTCTTCACAGAGCTTGGCGGCCCGCTTTATCCTGGTGCTACAGGATGGTGGTACACCTACGACTTTGTCCTTGACAACAACAACAAACCTCACATCGTCGTGAAGTTCGGATCCGGTAACTACGAGTATGGTGATGTGTGGCACATCTATCCTACCACAGGTGCTCCTGGCAACTGGGGTGGCTGGCAGGCTGATCTGCTTGTCGGTCTTGGCAATGGTGCCACTGTCGCCACACAGCCGAATGTCGGCTTTGATCCATCCACAAACAGGCTCCTTGTTATCTACAAAGCCATCTTCCAGAGGGACAGCACGGACACGACCGGTGCACCTGATATTGGTAAAGGCACACTCGACCTTAACACCAATGAGTGGTATGATGAAGGCGCATTTGCCGGTGTTGATGATGCAGATGAGGAAGCTGTCGAGCTCGCTCGCATAGTTTACAATGGTTATGGATTTGCCACTGGTATAGAGGATCAGAATGCAGATGTGCTTCAGGTCGGATATGTCCAAGTTCCTATGGGCGTGGAAGAGGAGCCGATTAACAGGAACGAGTTCGGTCTGAGGGCTTTCAACAACCTGACCGAGGGCAACATAGGTGTGTCGTTCGCGCTTCCGAGAAGCGGCAGGGTGGAGGTGAGCGTGTTCGACGCAGCCGGCAGGAAAGTGGGCACTCTGTATAGCGGCGAGATGGATGCTGGAGATCACAGCCTCACATGGCAGGCTCCGAAATCCGGCATCTATTTCGTGAACCTCAAATTCGGAAATAGGGAAGCTTCGACCCGCGTGATTGCTGTGAAGTAACGCACGCGAGAGTTGAACGCGCTTGTTATGGAGGGGCCTTGATCGGCCCCTCTTTTTATTTTGCACAAACTTAATCGTCCTGCTTTATACTCAATATCTATCGATGAAACCAACAAAATCAGGAGGTGTGTATGTTTAGATGGCTGATAGCAATAGTTATGAGTATGTCAGCGCTGTCTGCTGGAGTTATAGAGCCCGGTTTCATGGCCAAGCTCAACTCCATGGACGATCATGATATGGTCAGGGCAATAGTAACCATGAGAGAAAGCCCTGATTTCGCCACATTGAAGTCTCTTGGAAAGCGCAATGTGGCGGCATATCTGAGAGATCTTGCCAGTAGGTCTCAAAAAGATGTCCTTGCGTATCTTGATACTCAAAAGGATGCGATTGACTACATATACCCGTTTTGGGTCATAAATGGATTTGCAATTCGTGCTGAAAAACAGGTCATACTTCAGCTTGCTGCTCGTGATGACATCGGGATAATCGAGGAAGATCGCAAGGTTGAGGTATATCGTGACAGAGCACATGATGGCGGGAACAGCTCTCCCAAGACTGTGCAATGGAATATCAGAAAGATCAAAGCTGACTCGGTTTGGGCCCTTGGATACGATGGCTCAGGTGTGCTTGTCGGTATAATGGACACGGGAATAGACCCGGATCATCCTGCACTTGAGGGCAGATTTTCCGGATTGTGGAAGGATTGCATAAATAACAACCCGATGCCATACGACCCGGATTCGCACGGCACACATGTGGCAGGAACTATTACCGGAGACGGCCCTTATGGCATAGGCGTGGCGCCTGGGGCACAGTTTGCAATGGCAAGGGTAGTCGGATCAGGTGGTGGATACGGCTATCAGATTCTGCAAGGGTTCCAGTGGTATGTCTCGCTGGTTTCGGACTCCGGTTATAATATTCCTCTTGTCAGCAACTCATGGGGCAACTCTAATACCACCACGACATATTTCTGGAATGCAGTGCTTTCGTGGAGAGCCGTAGGCATAATCCCTGTGTTCGCTATCGGAAACGATGGCCCAAGTTCAGGCACGGCTGGCACTCCCGGCAACTTCCCCACGGTCATCGGTGTGGGCGCAACAACCTATCAGGACAGGGTTGCAAGCTTCTCAAGTCGTGGTCCGGCGCCTCATCAGTCTCCGTGGAGCGACACCACATACTGGCCCATACCGGATTGGAACTACATAAAGCCTGATATTTCGGCACCGGGTCAGGGCATAATGTCCTCCGTTCCTGGCGGTCGATATGCCACATGGGATGGGACATCTATGGCTACCCCGCACATTGCAGGCGTTATCGCTCTCATGTTCTCGAAGAACCCCGATCTTGATTTCGATCAGGTTTACAACATCCTTACGACAACTGCGGACAGACCTGCATCTGGCGGAAGCTATCCTAACAACAGTTACGGCTGGGGTAGGGTTAACGCTCTTGCCGCTGTCAACGCTGTTCCAGCTCCGACAGACCCCAATCTTGTGCTCATCGATTACACAGTAACCTCCCCCTCAGGCGGGCATATCGTTCCCGGCGATACGGCTAATATCGTCGTTCAGGTGACCAACATCTCATCTGTTGTGGCCAATGGCGTGACAGCCACCCTTACGACTGACGATCCGCATGTTACCGTTATCAATGGCTCCTGCTCGCTTGGCGACATCGCAAGAGGGGATACAGTTAACAACAGCTCATCTCCCTTCACCTTCGCCGTTTCCCCGACCACACCTGATGGTTACGATGTTACTTTCCAGCTCAGGCTTCAGGCGAGCAGCGGCTACACCAGAGATTTTGCTTTAACTGCTACCATAGGTGTTCCGAGGATGGATGTTGCTGACATACACACAGTTAATGCCACATTCTCGCTTGTTTCCAACGGCGCTCTCGGATTTGCAGATGATAACCAGAGCGCAGGTAGCGGATTTGTTTACAGAGGCACTCAGACCCTGTTCTACGGCTCACTTGCTGCCGGTAACGCCTCAGACTATGTAGTTGACAACTGGTATGAGCATAGCACCGATGACGGCGATTGGATGCCGACGAGCGATCCACCGGGGCGCCTCTACTACATGGATCCGGGCGCAGCACCATGGTATGGTGACGAACAGGTGTGGGGCATGGTGATAGATTCCGGACATGCAACTCCTAAAGGACTTGCGGCCGAATTTATTGGATTTGCTCAGAATGAGGATGCTTATGGCGATTTCGTTATAACTGCCTATAAATTCAGGAATCTTGGAACCGAGACGCTTAACGATCTCTATTTCGCATGGTTCATCGATTTCGACATAAACGATGCGGCGAGCAACTATTCACGCACAGACACGCTCAGGCGTGTGGCCTATATGTGGGGCGGTGCCACTTACGCCGGCATCTCCGTCCCTGATACATCTCTGCCGATAGCCAACCTCAGCGTGATAAACAACCAGACCTATGTTTATCCCGATACGGGCATGGTCGATACCAACCAGTGGCATTTCATGAATGGCTCTTATCATTTTTCACAGGGCAACTCTGCTGGTGACTGGTCGGTTGTAGTTTCGGTTGGTCCGATTACACTCAACCCTGGCGATTCGGTCTGTGTGCCGTTTGCGATAGTGGGCGGATACGGCATGAACAACTTCCTCGCCCATGTCGATAGTGCGCGTGTGCTCTACTACAACCCGCTTCTCAACATCGAGGAGGAGCCGGTTTACGGGACGAAACCTTACGGCATTATGCTGTCCGCCAATCCGTTGCTTCCAAACGGCGTGATAAGCTTCTCCGTGCCTTCTGCCCGTCATGCTGAGGTGCGGCTCTACGATGCGGCTGGCAGACTTGTGGCTGTGCCGTTCAATGGCATGGCTGAGGCTGGCATTAACAGCGTCAGGCTCCCGTCCAGCTTAAGCAACGGTGTCTATTTCGTGCAGCTCAAAGCGGCTGACATCTCCGACACGAAGCGCATCGTCGTCGTCAGGTAATCTGGAGAGTGAACTGACAGGAAATTTCAGGCGGGAGCGAAGCTCCCGCCTTTTTGTTTTCTCACCTCAAAAACCCAATTCTCAGTGGCCCCTCAAACCTTTCGACTATCTCAACGCCTCTTGCCCGCTGAAACCTAACAGGATATGACACCACCCATGCAAAAAGCCTCTGGCCAGCGGCATATTCCCTCAAAAATTTCGGATCCGCTAAATGCCTGTCGTGATAGTTTGCCAGTTCACTGAGGTCAAAAGGGCCAAGAACATCTGTAATCTGGAGCTTCCCGATTGCCATTCCACCGGTGACGATGATTACCTCTCCCCGATATTTTATCGGTCTCTTGCGCAGCTCCCATGTCTTCAAGCCGTCCACGAGATAGCTGGCGTAAGGCTCCTTTACCGTCAAAATCACAACCCTGTCCATTTCAGGTAATACTCAGGTTTTGGCTCTCTGTGTGTGAGTTCCCTAACAGCGTGCATTGGCGTCCATTCGCCCTTTAAGATCATTAGCACGGCGTGTGTCAGAGGCATATCGATGCCGAGCTTGACCGAGAGTTTATAGACAGCCTCAGTCGTCGGCACTCCTTCAGCAACCATGACCATCTCGGACAGGATTTCGTTCAACTTTCTGCCTTTTCCCAATTCCTCGCCGACATGCCTGTTTCTGGAATGTCTGGAGAATGAGGTCGTGATGAGGTCGCCCATGCCGGATAGTCCTGCGAATGTAACGGGCTTTGCCCCAAGATGGATACCAAGCCTCATGATTTCGGCAAGTCCTCGCGTTAGAAGTGCGCCCTTGGTGTTGGCACCAAATCCCATACCATCGGAGATGCCAGCCGCTATCGCAACGATATTTTTCAGAGCACCGCCAATCTCCACTCCGATTATGTCTTCCGATGTGTAAACACGGAACAGGGATGAGTGGAACAGCTCCTGAACCTCGCGCGCGAAATCCCCGTTTTCCGATGCTGCGACCACCGATGCGGGCAGTTTTCTGGCGACCTCGATGGCGATCGACGGCCCCGAAATCGCCGCTACCGCGACATCGCCAAGCTCATCGATTATGACCTGACTCATCCTCAACCCGGTCTCGATCTCAATCCCTTTTGTCGCGGATATGACCTTCGTTGGGTAGCTGCCCGCTTTCCTGACGAGTTTTGCAACTGAACGGAGAGCCTGCGATGGCACCACAATCAACAGATATTCAGCGCCTTCCATAGCTTTAAAGAGCTTATTTGTAAATGAGATCTCCCTGGGAAGTTTGATGCCGGGCAATCTCCGAGGGCACTCCCTCTCCCGTGTAAGCTTTTCAGCCTTTTCGGCCGTCCGCGTCCAGACGACGACATCGTGTCCAAGCGATACGAGATGGTTTGCGAGGGTCAGCCCCCAGCTGCCACCACCGAGCACGGAAATCTTACTCATCTTCCCTGTATTTCAGCTTGAATTTCGGCTCTTTGCCCTGAATTAGCCGTTTGATGTTGGAATGGTGTCTCAGGACGACTAACAGTCCGACGATGACGGCAGCGGCGCGGAGCAGGGGAGTGGATGCGGTCAAACCGCCGTAAATTGCGAAGACTATCGCCGCGGTTATCGAGCTGAGCGACACGATTCTTGTGATTGCGAACATTATGAGCCATGCTATGAAAGCGACGCCTATGGCCGACGGCAGGAGCACAAGAAAGCTGCCGAGCGTGGTGGCAACGCCTTTCCCGCCTCTAAACGAAAGGAATGGCGTAAATGAATGGCCGACGACCGCCATGATGCCTGCAAGCACGCCCAAATCCACGCCGCCGTAACGCATTGCGATGTAAACCGGGATTGCCCCCTTCAACGCATCCAGCAGCCCGACCAGCAGCCCGATGCCTATCCCTGCCGCTCTTGCTGCATTTGTGCCGCCTACATTGCCGCTTCCAATTGTCCGTATGTCCTTGCCCGTCTTTAACTTTACCAGAATGTAGGCAAAAGGTATCCCACCGATCAAGTAAGAACAAACTATCGTGCATACATATTTCATTGCGTAACCTCCGTTTAATTCCCTGTTCTACAAAGTCTTACATAATCAGCTTCAGGCTCAGATTTATGCTCCTCGCATTGATCGGATATCCCCCTTTGAAGTCCATAGGGGCGTTGAATGGGTTTCTGATCTCGGTCTCAACCGAAAGCCTGCGGGTTAACCTGTAACCTATCTGGAAAGATGCCCATGTCGATGATGGAATTTCGTAGCGCCGCATCGTCAGGAAGTCGATGACGGAATGTTTTGCCACCCATTCCGCCCTGAGCGCTCCGTATAGGCCCTTGAAATCGTCGATACTCGCAGTTGCCGACAGTTTGTTGGCGACAAACGGGAGCCTCACGCCGTTTTTGTCTCGCGCATCGATCAAACTGCCTCCTATCCCGATGGTTAACGGGCCGGGCGAATAATTCAGATAGAGGTCAACGCCTTTGAAACTGCCCTCTCCAGCATTCTGAGCTCGATACAGAACGGTTGAGTCCGGCATCGTGTCCGGAGCGTAAACGATTAGCTGATACATGTGACGGTAGTAAACTGATGTCGTTGCCTTGAACCTGCTGCCTCTGATGTCAAATCCCAGCTCGATTTCGTCCCCTTCTTCAGGCTTTAGCTCTTGATTTGAGAGGTAGAGGTCGTAGAAATTTGGCAGATGCCATACATGTGAGAACGCCATGCGTATTGAGTATATCTTTGGTATGTCGTAACTTACCGATGCGAACGGCAAAATCTTGTGGAATTTTCTATCCCTATCTTGGGGAAAGTCGAATGAGATGACGATTGGAGCTCCGATTGAGACCGCAGCTTTCTTGCCGATGGGCAGCGTCAGGCCGTTGTCTATTTCGGCCTTTATACGAGCTGTCGGCTCCAGGAGATAACTCGGCTCGAACACGCGCAACTTTATTTCGCCACGTGTGTATGATGCCGTTGCCATGAGATGGGCTAATTTGTATCTGAACTCGCGCGTCCGCAAGCTCAGCGCTGTTGATGCCCAAGTCATAGAATAGCCCCATTGCATCTCGTTCGTGGAGAAATCGAGGCGTTTGGTGTAGATGTTGATCTGAGCCACATCGGGAATTTTCATGCTGTATGTCAGTAGGTTGTCCCACTGTTCCCGTCCTCTCGCGAAAAAATTGGATGCCGGATTTTCATACAGCAGGTCGCGATAAGCTCTTATCCCCATTAGGGTGTGTTGTATTCCGCCGAGTTTGAACTTCAGATAGCCAGAGTGATGGTGATAAGCGGCTCCATAGGTGATCGTGTCGTTGTTCGGCGTGAACCCGATCGTGGTCGGCACCACGGAGTTCTCAGACCAGAATGCGTGTGCAATGGATTTCCCTGAGCCCGCATATCCCAGTTCGAAAACGGGTTTGCCTGTGAGCCCGCTTTTCGATGGCAGGAATGTGAGGCCTGCGACAACGCGGACACCTTTCTCGTTAATTCCCAATGGATTCAGCTCCAGCGTGCCCCAGAAGCTCTTTCGCGCTGTCAGGTCTATCGTGGCGTCGTGGATGAAAAACGATGGGATCAGCCACAGGTCAAACGATGGATCGACGGGATTGTTGAGTTCCACGCCGTCGAACATCACCCTGGTGCCGCCTGCGGCACCGCCACGAATTTGCAGGGTGTTTAAAAGGTGCTCTGCCCCGCTGTTTATGACCTGAATGCCGGGGATGGCCGCCCCGCGCAACGCAGATGAGATTGACGATGGAGAGACCATGAATGTGCTCGAATCCACCTTGATGCGGGTTACGCCCACCGATTCGGGCGTTGTCCATACATTTAGCGGCTCAAGCCATATCGCCGGCTGATTGATTGTAAGCATCGCCAGAATTGCCAGTTTCATCGTTTCGCCCTCCTTTTCAATCACATTCGCAGGTTATTCCAAGCTCCTCCCCGATGGATTTCAGCATATCCGAAGTCTTTGAATCAAGTTCGATGCCTTCTCTCAGGCTTCGCTCCATGGCCTCAAATTCCTTTTCGCCGTGGATGTAGATGCGATTTTTGCCGTGAGCTCTGGGCGAATTTTTGACTGTTTCAATGAGTTCGTCCATGTTTTTCAGAAATTGTTCTCGTGGCAGAAACAGCTCCGGGTCAATGGCTGCAAAGAAGTGCCCGATGCCGCTGCCCCTGCCCGATGGGTAGCTTTTCGCCGAGATGCTTGCTCCTGAGAGCGTAGCAGATAGGATTTCGACGATCATTGCGAGGCCATAGCCTTTGTGGCCGCCTGTCAGCTCGTCCCCGCCGCCGAGCGGCAGGAGGCCGCCGTAAGCCCGCTTTTTGAAATTTTCGAGGATATGCGACGGTTCAGTGCAAGGGTTTCCATCCTCATCCGCCGCCCATTGCGGAGGTATCGGCTTATCCTTTCGAGCATAGACCTCAAGTTTGCCCCGTGTTACAACGCTTGTTGCCATATCGAGCACGAAAGGACGGCCTGTCCCTGTCGGAACCGCCAGAGCTATCGGGTTGGTTCCGAGCACGGCTTTCCGCCCAAATGTCGGCAGCACAAGCGGGTAGGTGTTGGTTGTTGCGAACCCGATGAGCCCGTGTTCCAGTGCCATCATGGCGTAGTAGCCCGCAATGCCGAAGTGGTTGGAATTGAAAACGGTCACCATGCCGATGCCGTTCGCTTTTGCCTTCTCGATAGCCAGTTTCATGGCCTTGAACGAGACGGGCTGACCGAGCCCATCTCGCCCGTCAATTCTGGCTGAGACAGTGGTCTCATGCACAATGCGCGGTTTGCTGTCAGGCACCATGACGCCATTGCGGATGCCGTCGATGTAGCGTTTGAGCCGTGCCACTCCATGTGACGGGATGCCGCGCGCGTCAGCCGCCACAAGCACATCGGCGATGATCTCCGCCTCGCTTTCGGGCACACCTATCCGCTCAAATACTGAGCTGACGAACTCCGTGAGGCTCTGAACGCTGCAGCGCATAGCGGCTTACTGACCCTCTAACAGCCCCTTGAGATCCATGATTGTCGCCTGATCGGACACGATGACCTTAACCTTGTCAGTCAGCTTGTCAACATACAGGTATTTGATATACAGCGGGTTGCGTTTGAGCTCCTGAGACACAATCTGGATGGCTTTGGCCTTACCTTCCGCTTCTATCGCCTTTCTCTGCGCCTCAAGCTGCTCTTTTTCAAGGACATACTTCATGCGCTCCGCTTCCTGCTGGGCGATCTGTTTCTCCTCTATGGCCTTTGCGAAGTCCTTGGTGAAGTGCACATCGCGCAGCACAATCTCCTCAATCGTGAAGCCGTCAGGCTCAAGCAACTGCTTGACGCGTTTAAAAATTTCCTGCTGGATCTCCTTGCGCTTCGACGAATACACATCCATGATCGGGTATTCGGAGATCACCAGTCGGACGATGCCCCTTATGGCCGGCCTGATAACCTTCTCGTCGTAGTCAGGGCCGATCTTCCTGTGAACCCTTATCAGGCTGTCCGGGTTAATCCGATACCAGCATGTCAGATCAATACCGACCTGAAGTCCCTCTTTCGTAGGCGACCACAGACTGTCGTCGATGTTGGCCTTCTTGCCCTCGCCCTTCCTCGCCGTCATCGTGTATTCCTGACGCCTCAGGTCGTAGATGTATGTCTGATAAATGATCGGGGGAACGAGTGTTATCCCTTCTTTGGCTGTCGAAAACTTCTTGGTTATGATGTTGAACTTGACCATGCCGTGTCCGACAGGCACGACCCTGATGCTGACGGCGATAAATGCCGCAATTATGAGCACCACAGCGATGATGATGCCTGTCTTCGATGACATCTTCTGCCCCAACCGCACCCTCTTGCCATCTTCGATTACAACGACCTTCTTGTTGCCATGTGGAAAGAAGATCGCCACAAAAATGATCAATATGATTACAAACAAAATGAGACCAATCATGAGAATCACCTCCAGAGTTATGGCTCAATGATAATCTTAAAATCTCTACATTTCACTTCGGCGATGTGAAAGTTTAAGCCATCTAAGCCTTTCAGCCAAAATTCGTAGTTTTCTGTGGCGAGGACAGGGCTATTTCGTTAAAATACGGCCTATGCCGAAGATTGGGCTTGAGACTGATATCCAGTATGTCAAGGGAGTGGGGCCGAAACGAGCTCGCCAGCTTGCAAGGCTTGGAGTTAAGACAGTTTACGACCTGCTTTACCTTCCGCCAAGGAAATACCTCGATAGGCGGGATGTTACCCCTATCAGGAACCTCAGGCACGGCCATGAAGCGGTCGTCATGGGCGAGGTGTTGACCAAAGGGATTGACAGGTCGAGGCGAGGTGACAAGTGGTTTAAGGTGGTCATAGGCGATGGGACGGGCTGGCTTGAACTTGTCTGGAAGACCACGAACGAGGGATTTTTGAGCGGTCTTGATAAGGTTTTTCGCAAAGGTGACCGTGTTATCGTCAGTGGCAAAGTGATCATCGTCCGGGGCGGCATAAAACAGATATGGTTTCCGGAGTATGAGATGGTGGACGACATCTCTCAGAGCAACATCGCCGGCCGAATAATACCTGTTTACCCCGCCACCGAAGGGCTGAAACCCCGTTACATACGCAAACTTGTCAGGTATGTGCTTACGGAGCTTGAGGGACGCATACCTGAAACGATACCGGGTTACATCCGCAAGAAGCGCGGCCTGTATTCGCGTGAGGTCGCCATTCGCAGGCTCCATTTCCCGAACGACATGGATGAGGCCAGAAAAGCACATCTAACACTCGCTTATGAGGAGCTGCTTTACTTTTTCATAGTGGTGCTCGGCCGAAGGATGCGCACAATGGGCAAGGGCGTTCCTATCGTGCTTAACGGGAAACTAACCGAGAAGTTCATCGAGGAGTTGCCTTTCGAGTTCACCGATGCCCAGCAGCGCGTCATCTCCGAAATCGAGGATGACATGGCGCGATCGGTGCCGATGCACAGGCTTTTGCAGGGGGATGTCGGGTCGGGCAAGACCGTTGTGGCGCTGTATGCGATGCTGATGGCCGCTGAAAACGGGTTTCAGGCTGCGTTGATGGCGCCAACGGAGATACTCGCAGAACAGCATTTCATCGTTATCGGCGATTTCCTGAAGAACCTGCCGATTAGGATGCGACTCCTGACCGGTCACATGAGGAAAAAGGAGCGTGAAGCCGCACTCTACGAGATTTCAAACGGCGAAGCGGACATCGTTGTCGGCACACACGCCATCATTCAGGAGGATGTCAGATTTCACAAGCTGGCTTTTGCAGTTGTCGATGAGCAGCACAAGTTCGGCGTGGTGCAGCGCGCAAAACTGCTCGAAAAGGGGATAGATGGCACTGTGCCCCATTTCCTCGTTATGACCGCAACGCCGATTCCGAGGACGCTTGCCATGACGATTTACGGCGATTTGGATGTCTCCGTGCTCGATGAGAAGCCGCCGGGCAGGGGTAAGATCGTCACAAAACACCGCACGGAGGAGAAGCGTGCCGACATCTACCGCTGGCTGTTCGAGCGCGTTCAGGACGGCGATCAGGCGTATGTCGTAGCCCCATTGATAGAAAAATCGGAGAAGCTGGAGGTCAGGGCAGTTGAGGAGCTGTTCGAGGAGCTGAAATCGATGGCCCCTGAGGGCGTCAAAATCGGGCTGATACACGGGCGGATGAAAAAAGATGAGCGCCAGTTCGTCATGCAGGCCTTCAGGGACGGCCAGTTCCACATCCTTGTGGCCACGACGGTCATCGAAGTCGGAATTGATGTGAAAAACGCCACCATCATGGTCATCGAGCATGCCGAGAGGTTTGGCCTCGCACAGCTGCACCAGCTCAGAGGCAGAATTGGCAGAGGCGAAAAGACATCCTATTGCATAGTCGTTACACCTAAAAACATAAGTGAGGACGCCCGAAAGAGGATTCGTGCATTTGTCAGCACGACAGATGGCTTCAAACTCGCAGAATACGATCTCCAGATCAGGGGACCGGGCGAGCTCTATGGAACAAGACAGCACGGGATACCTGATTTCAGAATCGTTGACCTCGTGAAGGATCAGTTCGTGATGTCAATTGCCAGGCAGGATGCGCGCGACATCCTCAGGGTTGACCCTCGCCTCCAGAAACCGCAACATCAAATCATCAGGAAGCATTTCAGGATTTTAAAAGAAAAGGAGGTGTCTTATGTCGTGGCGTAATGCGTGGAAGATGATGCTAATTTCCATGGTCGGATTTTTGCTTGTGACAGGATGCAAGCGCGGGAAAACGCCCAATAGCGGGGTCGAATTTGAGCGGTATGGCATGGGCAAAGTGCGGGATGTGGTGATTGTATCCGACAGCACTGCACGCGATATCGCCGAGTATCTGGCCTCGTTCCTCTCTATCGACACATTTTACACACCACACCCTGAACCGCTTTTCTTCGTTCATGTTGTTGATATCTCCGCATATCAGGATTCGCTAAGAGGGTTTCGGAACAGCATCGTGCTTGCGACGGACGGCTCGGCCTCACTCGCCCTTGTTCGAGAGGCGTTTGGCGGCTCGGTTAAATACGGCATCCACTCGCGCAAAGAGGCGCTCACTGAAGGCGGCTACATGGTCGGAATTTACGAGCCTGATCTGGCCGTTCTGAAGAAGGTCATCGACGATTCCGCCTTTGCCGTAAGGGATAACCTGCTCGCACGGATTTACGACCAATATCGCCACATGGAATATTTTGCAGGCGTCAGAAAGGACATACCAAAAGAGCTTGCGAAAAAATACGGTTTCACGCTCGAACTGCCCAACGGATACGCTTACGCGATCCAGGACACCGACTTTGTGTGCCTCGCCAAGCACTATCCAGACAGGTTTATGTTTTTCTACATGTCCGATCACAAGAGGTCGCTTGACCCCGATTCCCTTATGGCGCTCAGGGATTCGTTGACCAAAAAGTATTACGATGGCGATTACATCCTGAGAAACTTGTGCGTGGTTGAAGCGGATACCTTCCTCGGGCACAACGCCGTCCGTGTCACAGGCCCGTGGCAAAACGGTAAGACGGTGATGGGTGGCCCGTTCCGCTTCTACGCCTTCAACGCAAACAACAGGTTCTACATGGTCGATGCGGCCGTCTATGCGCCGGATAAGCTTTACAAGCTTGGCTACATCATGCGCATGGAGACGGTCGTAAGGACGATGAGGTTCACAAAATAGCGGCCATTCCACGAGGTCAAAATTCTGTTCGTTTCTTGCTGGTGGGGGCGCAAGTCCCTCAATGTGTGTTATATGTCCATGTTGATAACATTTCAGGCCTGATGGTAAAATTTGCGCGTTCAAAGGGGGGTGATCATGGTTATGTGGCTTGCCATGATGATATTTGCTTTTGGTCAGGTTGGGATGTCCCACTCTGGCCTATCCGCTCTGCCCGATGTGGCTGAGGAAGAGTATTCTCCTGAGTTCGACTCATCCAATGTCAGATTTGTAGGTGCATGGTCGTTTGGAGCAGCATCTTATGCGGTCTATGGCCATGACAACATAGTTTTCATGGGTGCAGGCGGCGGCATCTATGTGCTTGACATGAACGATCCTTCCAATCCTCAAAAAATCAGTGAGATAGGCACGAGGGGGTTTGTGCATGGGTTGTTCTATCTGGACGGTAAGTTGTTTGTTGCCGATGGGACCGGCGGCCTTGAGATATGGGATGTCAGCGATTTATCCACTCCTGTGAGGTTAAGTTCAGACCTAACATCGGGCTTTGCGAGGAGTGTCTATGTGGTTGGAAATTACGCCTATGTGGCAGATGATTGGGGTGGCCTGCGGGTGTTCGATGTCAGCGACCCGTCAAATCCGCATCAGGTGGGCCGTTGCTCTGTCCCATTGGACCCGTATGATGTGTTTGTGTCCGGAAATTATGCTTATGTGGCCGACGCCCATTTCGCCCTGCATGTCATCGATGTAAGTGATCCGACAAATCCGCATGAGGTGGGTTCCTACGGGTTCAGAAGTGGTGCAATGGGTGTTTATGTCGCTGGCAATTACGCCTATGTTGCCGCTGATTGGTCAGGGTTGAGAGTGATTGATGTTAGCGACCCAATTCACCCTCGCGAAGTTGGCTTTTACAATTTAAGTGAGGCTTACGATGTCCATGTTGAAGGCAATTACGCCTATGTGGCAGATATGTGGGGTGGCCTGCGTGTTATAGATGTCAGCGATCCGACAAATCCGCATGAAATAGGCCATTTTACCGTTGAACATGCCCCTGCACGCTGCGTCTATGTATCCGGCGGTTACGCTTATGTGGCTGCACAGGACAAAGGTGTCAGGAGCATCGATGTCAGCGATCCATCAAATCCGCAGGAAGTGGGCCATTACGACACACCGGGTTATGATCAGGATGTCTTTGTAAGGGGAGATTATGCCTATGTGGCCGAATATCCAACGGGTTTGCGGATAATAGACATCAGCGATCCCGCGTATCCACATCAGGTCGGGTTTGTGGGTGTCCTTGATGTGGGAGCCTATGCGGTGTATGTAGCCGATAATTATGCCTATCTCGCTTCAGGCTTTCAGGGGCTGCGCGTGGTGGATGTGAGCGAACCTGCGAATCCTCATGAGGTTGGGTATGACTATACGCCGGGTATCGCACAGGATGTCTATACCGTCGGGAATTACGCCTATATCATTGCAAGCGGTCATCTTAGCGTTGTGGATGTTGGCGATCCATCGAACCCACACGAAGTTTCACGCTTCACCCCGCAGGGAAATTTGACCAGCCTGCACATCGCTGGCAGTTATGCCTATGTTACTGACGATTGCTGTCAAGGAAAATTGAGAGTAGTTGACATCAGCGATCCGTTGAACCCGCGTGAGGTAGGTTATTGCTCCACGGCAAACGAACCTGAGGATGTTTATGTCGCTGGCAATTACGCTTATGTTGCAGCTGCCGATTCGAGTCTGCGAGTGATAGATGTCAGTGACCCGTCAAATCCGCACGAGGTAGGATACTACCGCACATCGGATGAGGCGTTGGGCGTCCATGTTGTTGGCGATTACGCTTATGTTGCGGTCAGTGATTCGGGTCTGTTGGTGATAGATGTCGGCGACCCGTCAAATCCGCATCAGGTGGGTTACACTAAGCCGCCCGGCAAGGCTGTTGGCATTTTTGCCGATAGCAATTATGTCTATCTGGCGGATAGGGATGTCGGGCTTCACATCTACCAGTTTTATGGGCAGGGGATCGATGAAGGGGATGTTGTTCAACCTGTGCCTCGCAGGTTTGAACTGATGGTGAATTCACTCAGCAGTTTTGACATCGCCTTTGAGGTCGTGGACTGTTCGGAGGTGGAGCTTGAACTATACGATGTGGCGGGCAGAAAGGTCTGGAGTGGGAAGTATCGCGCCGGACACCACAGCGTCAAGATGCCGATGGCCTCCGGCGTTTACATCCTGAAGGTTGAGATAAGAAGCGGCTCTGAAATGCTAAGTTACACGAAGAAGCTGATCATCCTGAGCAACTGACACATAGCGTTTGAGCAACAGGCTGGATCGTTGCGCCTACCGTGCCCGTCAGGTCAGATTTTGAAGGTGCGGTTGGGAACTCCTCAGGCGATGGGCAGGCTAATCGTCTGTTGAATGACCTCGTCCTTAATGGCGTCGTGGTTCGGCTCGCCATCTTACGGTCGATTCTGTCCGGTCTTCGGGGTGAATTCATTTTAGTCTAACGCAAAACTCCAGAATAAAGCTGGATTGAGCAGCAGGGGGCTTCTCGCATGTTGGTTTGGCCTGCAATAGCGAAAAAGTTTATCATTAAGCACTTAAAATCAGGAGGTGTCAAATGGGATATAACTTTAACTGGATGCGAAAAAACATTGAAGAATGCAAGGGCACCACATGTGAGGTGCTTTTCGGATGGGGACTTGACCGGGGTGAAGCTAACCCGTTGAGACAGTCCGTCCGCAAATCAGTCTTTGACTACATAAATTCGTTGATAAAATCGGACAGAGTCAAAGGGCTTTGCCTCAAAGCGCCCGTGGATGTTGTGTTGTCGGAAAGGGATCTCGTGCATCCCGATGTCGTATTTCTGACAACTGACAAGATGGAGCTCTGGGATGGAAACGAGGTCAAAGGTGCGCCAACCCTGATAGTGGAAGTGCTTGAGGATGAACATGATTACATTCAACTGCTCCTGAAAGCTGCGCTTTACGAAAACTATCAGGTACCTGAATTCTGGGCAGTCGATCCATTCAAGAAAGAGATAAATCACTATGTCTATCGCGGATTTGACATGAAGCCGTTTCTGAGCTTTGAAGGCGCTCACAGCATAGGCGATACCTTCGTCTCGGATTCGCTTGGAGGCGTTGAGATAAGCGTTGAGAAAATCTTTGAGGTGCTGGAATGACATCGTTGCTCCTGTGGATCGCATTTGCGGCTGCTCCGTGGCAACAGGGAGTCCGTTATTGGATTCACGCGACGCTGGACGATTCCCTCAACTCCATTATCGGACATGAGGATGTGATGTATGTCAATAATTCACCAGACACCCTCCAATTCATCTGGTTCCACCTTTACCCGAACGCATTTCGCCCGAACTCGGTTTATTTCAAGGAAAGGGAGGAGCTTTTGGGCGACTACTCATGGAGGTCAGCTGACGATTCGGATTTCGGTCGGATAGATGTGCTCAATGTGGTTGTCGATGAGGACACTGTGCGCGACATCTCGGTGAACGATACCGAGATGAAAATTCCTTTTCCTGCTTCCCTTGCTCCCGCTGACACCGCCCATATCTCGATGGATTTTGTCGTGAAAATCCCGAAAGTGTGGGAAAGATTTGGTCATGAGGGGCACCATTACGCCATAACTCAGTGGTATCCAAAAGTCGTTGTTTACGACGAAACCGGCTGGCATCCCGACGGTTATCATCTGATGGGTGAGTTCTACGGCGAATTTGCGCACTACGATGTCTCACTAACACTTCCGATCAGGTATGTGATCGGAAGCACCGGTCGGATTGTTGCCCCGTCCAGCTACATCGAACGGCTTGATTCCATCATGTCCGGCGTGGAGGTGGATACGACAGCCGATGCGATAGTCAATGTTCATCTGGTTGCCGATAGCGTGCACGATTTCGCAATCGTGGCGGCCCCCGATTATAGGATGCATCGACAATTGTGCGGCTCAACTGAAGTGCTGACCATGTTTTACAGGGATTCGTCCCTGTTTAGTTCTGTTCCGAGGTTTGTCTGCACCGTTCTCGACAGCTATCAAAGGTGGTATGGCCCATATCCTTACGGGAAATTAACTGTGTCTCAGGCCCCCCACAAAAACGCAATGGAGTATCCGAAACTCGTCATCATTCCACCGTCTATCGGAAAGGGCAACCCTTCGATCAAGCGTCTCAACAAATTCAAAGAGACCGTTGCGCATGAGATCGCACATCAATGGTTTTACGGCGTCCTTGCAAACAACGAGATGGCCGAATCATGGCTCGATGAAGGCTTTGCCACATTCACTCAGGTCAGATTTATGAGGACAGTGGACACAATACCGAAGAAGAGGCCGCCGATGGATGCACTGCTCATTCATGGGGTCATGGGAACACCGTTTGATAAGCCTATACTCGACACAAAGCCATACACAGGCCAGATATACTGGATCAACTCCTACATCAAAGGCCGCAGAATACCATCGATGGTCAGATGGATCGTGGGGGACACTGTATTCGATTCCATAATGCACACATATTACCGTGATTATGCCTTCAAACATATCCGTTCATCAGATTTTCAGCATGTTGTGGAGGAGGTCACAGATTACGATTGGGATTGGTTCTTCAACCCGTGGCTCAGGACGACCACATACCCCGATTTCAGCTTCAGGAAACAGGGCGATGGCAGGATAACCCTCAATGTGAAAGGGCCTGTTATGCCCGTGCCTATTGGATGCGGAGACTCGTCTTTGAGAGCTGAAAGTGGGCAGCAAACGGTCACGCTTCCGTCTGAATGCCGTCCAATTCTCGATCCGAAGGACATCTTTGTCGAGACCGATGAGACCAACAACGGGAAACGGCCACGAATTGGCTTCCTGTTACCGGGATTTGACTACATGCGCGACGATTGGGTCATTGTGCCCATGCCGAGCATTAGGATGCCGGGCGTTAGCATCCTGAATCTGAAATATCAGGATCTTCGCGGCACCCTGCTGTCCGCCCTTTACGATTGGGATAAAAAGAGGACATTCCTGTTCGGTAGTTCCATGAGCTTAAAGCCGGGCATCTGGAACACAGCTTGGAGGTTCGACGGTTATCCGCCTGAGGTGCTGACGGCTGACATCGGCATCTTCAAACTCTCGTCAAAACACCTTGTCGCGACAAACGGCCACATCGACAGAACCGGCCTCAGATTTGTCAGGGTAGCGAATGCCAACATCAACATCGTGGGAGAACAGTATTCAGATAGCACATTCAGCTCGACGACCCCAAATTATCTGGTCACAGGGATTTATTATTCAGGCGGCTGGTGGCACAAATATCCTTACTTTTCATTGAACTCAGGAGGGCACATCGAGCTCAACTACTCCTTTAAAGATCACAGCGGGCCTTACGCCAGATTGAACCTCAGCGCCATGCTGTCACTCGCCCGCCCGTTAAACATCTCGTTAGAAGGGGAATCGGAATTTATCGTGGGGAAAGATGTCCCTCGCTTCGACATGGCATCGGTGGGCGGGCATCGTATCTACCGGTTTTCGTGGACTCAAGGGCCTGCACTCCCGGGTTATTACCGACATCAGCTTTTGGGAAGGAGTATGGTCGATATAAAGGCCTCCGTTCAGGCTGTGCCCGGGATAAGCCTTTACGCTGCCGCGGCCTGGCTGGATTTTCAGCCGCACATCTATCGCGAATTCGGCATAAGGTTGGCCATCCCGATTGGCAACGCTGCTCCTGCCCTGTATTTCCCAATCTGGATATCGGATCCGCTTGAGGGCGAACAAAATTGGGGTCTGCGTGCCGTTTTTGTCGTGTATCAATGAGATGATAGTCGCAACGGAAGGCAGGGCAAAGCTACATTACGAAGAACACGACGAGGTGTTTTTCAATCCCAGAGGTAGATTGGCGAGGTCGATGGGCGTCCTTGCCGCGAGGGCTTTCTCTAAGATGACATTGAACGACAGGCTTGTGATAGCCGATGCTTTTACGGGCATAGGCGCCAGAGTTGTCCGTTATCTGCTTGAGGACGATGATCGCATAAGCGTGGTGCACGCAAACGATTCATCCATGCCCGCCCTTGAGTTCGCCATTCGCAATGTGAGGCTGAACGGAGTGGCCGAAAAAGTCAAATTTCACTGCCTTGAGGCGCGTAGGTTCTTCTGGCGAAGCGTTCAAGCCAATCTGTTTTACGACATAATCGACATAGATGTTTTCGGCACGCCCATGCAGTTCATCCCATTTGCCGTCAATGCCTTAAAACACAAAGGGGCTATCTATGTGACATCGACGGACACGGCGCCACTTTGCGGCATAAATCGGAGGGCAGCGTTCCGAAATTACGGGGCTGTCGCTGAGAACTTTGAGTTTTGCCACGAGACAGGCGCACGCATTGTTATCGCCGCCGTTGTGAAAGCAGTTGCTCAACAAGCCTATATTGCAAGGCCGCTTTTTACGCTTTTCGATGGCTATGCCTTCCGCATCTTCGTGGCCGTGCAAAAGGGGCGGCGCGGGTTTCCTGTCGATAAATTTGGATTCGTCGTCAGATGCCCGTCCAGCGGCAGGGTAATGGTTTTCAAACAGAAACATGCAGGTAGGTTCTCACTGGATTGCAAAAGTGACCTTCAGATAGCGGGGCCGCTTTGGATCGGGGAGCTCCACGACGCCGAATTTTTGAATCAGATGCTCGATGAGCTCAATGAAGATTGGTTCTCTGAAAGGGACAGATCGAAGCTTAAGAAGACGATAAAGCTAATGGAAGCCGAGGTAGGCATGCCCCCGTTTTTTCACGACATAAGTGCTTTATCCGATCGACTCAATATCAACACGCCTCGCAAGGCCGACCTCATAAACGAGCTGAGGCGCAGAGGGTTTAAGGCCGGGATGACGCATTTCAGCGGACTTGGCATTAAGACCGATGCCGATTTCGACACACTTGCCGATATAGCCGTATCGGTAGTAAAAGGCGGCAGATAAGGTTGTAAGTCAGTAAAATTTTTGAGGAATGATAGATATTGGATAATGTGCAGTTAGAAAGATAAGCTTTGGGAGTCGCATATGGCAATTCAACTCAGGAGGTAGCTAATTATCTTGGAATTAGTGTGAAGGAAGTTCATTATTTAGAGAAGCGCATCCTTAAAGATGTCGTGAAAGCATGAAAAGGACATGCCTGGGTCGCTTTCTGAACAAATTTGTGACAATTCTTGAGGAGATGAAAGGATAAATCGGCTCGGATTTGTGCTTTTCGGGGCAAAGTTGCCTCCCTCTCCTCATCTTTTCCTCTTTTGCAGGAAATAGGCCTTTCTTTTGTTGGCCAAATGTTGCTTGTAGGTTCGAGCGAACAGGTGGGTGCCATCTCCTTTCGATACAAAGTATAGATATGGAACTCTGGCGGGCTCGAGCACGGCCTTTATGGAGTTCAGACCCGGCGAACAGATTGGCCCGGGCGGCAATCCAGTGTGGATGTAGGTGTTGTAAGGAGAATTTATCTGGAGGTCGCGATATGTAAGCCTATTTTTGTGATGGGGGAGCGCATACTCCACAGTGGCGCATGATTCAAGCGGCATCCCACGCTTCAATCTGTTGAGGAAAACCGCCGCTATCACAGGCCGCTCGGAATCAACCGCAGCCTCACACTCTACAATCGAGGCAAGGGTAAGTAACTCGTGGAGGGACATTTTTCTGCGGCTCATCTCCACCAGCAGCCCGTTTTGACGCAGTACCTCTATGAGCCTACCCACCATCCTGTCTATGATGACAGCTTCATCCTCGAAATAGGAAAACTTGTAGCTGTCAGGAAACAGATACCCTTCAAGCGATTTAGGAGGTGGAAAACCGTATTTTTCGGCGATACGCCTTATGAAAACCGAATCCTCAGCCAATCTCAAAAACCTGATGCTGTCGTTGCCCAGCCTCCTCGCAACAATACCGGCTATGGCCTGTAACCTTTTGCCTTCCGGAATTGTAACAAGCACTCCCTTGACATTCGGCCCCTTGTAAAGCCGCCATGCAACTCTCAAAACGGGGGAATTTTTACGGAACCTGTAAACCCCGGATTTGATCTTGCGGTCGATTTTAGTGAGTTTGAGTACGAATTCCAGCGCATCGGGATCGGACACCACGCCGCTGTCAGCAAGCATTTGAACAACATGAGTAGCTGCCTCGCCTTTCCTGACAACGACTTCAACCTCAGTCCCTTCCTCTCCGAGAAAACCGAAACAGACAAAACCTCCTAAAAACAAAATCAAGGTGAAAAACACAAACAGCAGGGCTATTAAGGCGTGCTTCCGCTTCATTTTCTCCTTTCGACATCGCTTTGTGGATACTTAGCCTTCATCTTTTCGAGCAGTTCGTATGTTTTTGAGTCATGTCTGTATCCGCTAGCCCACGGGATATCGCTCTCATAGCCAAATTTGGCGTTAATCAGGTGCATGAACAGCTCTCTCAAGTATTTCCCCACAATCGAGGCCATCGCTATGGGCAGAAACTTGCTGTCTCCATCGAGAATAAAATGTATCTCGCGGCCGTCATGAAGCCTGTAAACAGATGCGCTACGACTCTCCCTGACTTTCTCCACATCCAAACCGACAAGATTGAAAAGTGGAAGGTAATATTTCGTCCCTCCAATCTTACCGCACATCGCAATATCGAAATCCGACAGCCTCTCCATCACCTCGAAGAACTTGATGAAGTCGAGCTGTAGCTTGGACGACAGTGCTTTAAGCATTTCGTTGAACTCGGTGGACGAAATTACCTCGACTTTGACATCTACGAGCTTGATGTTCATGCCAGTCAGCCATTTCCTGAGCGGATCTTCGTCAACAAATTTAGCCCAGATCGGCAGATTCACATCGTAATCGAGAGAGCTCAGTAACGGGGAAACCATGATGCGTGATAAGCCGCCATCCACAATCAGGTCAACAAGTTCTCCAATTGTTGATGCGTCCCTGTCATAGGCCAGCTGAACTATCGAAAGCGCGGTTATCTCTCCGAGTGAATAGCTCGTTTTCGACCTTGTAAACACCTTTTTGCTGTCTGCGAGTCCTCTGGGAAGCGACATATTGCGCATATCAAGATACAAAGTCGGGTCATCGGGAACTTGAAGCACCACACCTGAGACGGTCATCGGGCCAATGATGGGGCCAAAAGCATTTTCATCAATCCCGGCAACACGGTAATTTTTATCTTCGCCAAAGACAAAAAGCTCCATCTCAGAATTTGCGTGATATGTATGGCAATATCCTGCTTTCTATCAAGGCCTTGATGCCATTCGCCACGAGTTTGACAAAGGGGTAGCCTCTGCCAACAGGGTCAGGGATGTCATCCCCCGACAGCAAAGCGGCTTTGTGTGCGGCATTGAGCTGCTCCAGCTTTTCAAGATGGCGCCTTTCCATGACATAGATCATGTCGGAATTCTCCAGCAGCTGAGGCGTAATCCGTTTTGACCTCCTGTCGCCTGCCGTGATCCCAAGCTCGTTGAGCACCCTTACGACCTCCGAAGGCACAGGCGCGCCGTTAACCGCCGATGTGCCAGCTGAATCAACATTAACCTTGCCTCTAAGATGTTGGGGCAACAGATGTTGTAACACGGCAGCTGCTATCTGACTGCGGTATATGTTGCCGGTGCAAACAAAAAGGACATTGAGATCGAGCTGAGTCGAGAGCTTAACCTCGCGATTGATTAGGTTTTCTATCTGAAAGATGGAAATGGGGCCTTTTCTGAGAATGAGGGGCTCAGAACCACTCATATCAAGCACAGTTGAAGGCGGAGCACCACCGGATGTGCCCATCACAATGAAATCCACGGCATGATTTAGCTGGTCGATCACCTCTTTCGATGTTCGCGCTGGCGGCATTCCGGAGATATTCGCACTCGTGGATGCAAGTGGAACACGGAGGGCTTTGAGCAGCATCATGACAAGTTCATCATCTGGTATCCTGATCCCGATCGTCCCTTTATCGGTCACAAGAAGTTTGGGAGCCTCCGGTTTCGCTTTCAGAACCAGTGTCAGCGGACCCGGCCAGAATTCCTCACCGAGAGCGTAAGCTTCTTCCGTGAATTCTGCAAATTTAGCCGCCTCATCGATAGAACTTGCAAACAAGACGAGAGGCTTCTTCAACGGCCTTTTCTTGATATGGTAAATCTTACGGATTGCGTTTTCGTCAAGAGCATTGCCGATGAGCCCATACACGGTGTCCGTTGGGATTGCTACAACACCTCCATTGAGTATCGTGTCGATAGCTTTTCTGAGTGATTCCATATCTCCTCTATTGTCAATATTTTACCATAGCCCCTATGTAAAGCGGTGGATACGGCTGAATGGGAACACCGAACTCCACCAGCAATTTAACCGGTATGTGATTTATGTAAACATTGGTAAGCTCCACTCCTCCAAATGCCTCAAGGAAGAGGGTAAATCTTGTCAAATCATCATATTTTAGTTTTCTGGCATCATCAAAAATGATGCCGATCCTGCGATAATCCGGCATCCTCATAAACGAGAACCCGAAATAGGTGGTGCTGCTCTGAACAACCGATGTCGAGAAAATGAGGTCGCTACGCAATGTCATTCCGAGCGCAAACGGCTGGAACCCGAGGCCAAGCATGAGCGCACCGTTAAATGTCCTCAAATTGAGGAATTGCAGCTTGGTGTAAACGCCGATCCCCTCGCCGAAATTGGCGCGAAATCCGGCGTCGATGTTATCCGACACGCCGTATGTGTATGTATATCCTAAAGTTGGGATTATGTGGGCGCCTCTATTCTTGACAACTGAGCTGTCGAGATACTGCCGATCAAAATAGACAGGGAAGTTGAAATACCAGCCATAACTTGTATTCTGGTAACCGACCGTCTTGGCCGTTTGAAATGTCCCCATAAAACAACCTGAGGAAACGATTACGATTATTGAAGATATAATCAAAAGTCTGACCACTTTCATTTGAAGCCCCCTGTTTGGGGATATTATAAGACAAAAGTGGAGCCCACGCCCGGATTCGAACCGGGGACCTCTTCCTTACCAAGGAAGTGCTCTGCCTCCTGAGCTACGTGGGCATAGGAAGGGGAAAAGCGGGAGACGGGATTCGAACCCGCGACACCCAGCTTGGAAGGCTGGAACTCTACCAGGCTGAGTTACTCCCGCCTGTTTAAATGGAGGGGGGAGGATTCGAACCCCCGAAGGCTGAGCCACCGGGTTTACAGCCCGGCCCCTTTGGCCGCTTGGGTACCCCTCCATTTTTGGTCAAGCTGGCGGAGGGACTCGAACCCCCGACCTGGTGATTACAAATCACCTGCTCTTCCAGCTGAGCTACGCCAGCACATATTGTCAAAGAACATTGTCGGGCTAATAATGTAAGGTAGAGCCCCAACGGTGTCAACTGGAAAATGCCGCCAAATTGGTGAAAACCATACGGTTAAACGGCTCGAAATCGGTCATACTCTGACTGCATGATGGTTCACACCCAACATCGCCACATAAGTGTCGATTGAGCTAAATCCACGCCTCTATGAAACTTCTATTCGACCACTCTGTGCGGATGTTTCACAATTCTGCGACCGATGATAAATCTCTTCCTCAACCTCTCGTTGTAGTGAGTTTCCTCGGGATCGAACGAGTTTATCGCAACACGCCCCCGCTCAAGGCTTGCGTGTATGAACTCCATGTTTCCGAGGTAAAGCCCTACATGCCTTGGGAAGAAAACGAGATCGCCGGGTCTAAGTTTCTCGATCGCTTCAATCGGCTCGCCGACATTTATCTGATGCTTCGTATCGCGCGGCAACTCAATGCCAAACCTGCGATACATTGCCTGCACAAAACCTGAACAATCAAATCCGAACGGAGTTGTCCCGCCCCAGAGATAAGGGACTCCGATGAACCTCAGGGAGAAATTCAGCATTTCCTTGAGGTTGAAGCGAATTTCGTCCTTCCCAAGCAGATGTTTACTCTTCACAAACGCCAGATCGCCGCCCGGCAAACGGATGGCCGAGAATTCGCCCACCTCATGGTCAACTATAACACGGGAATTTAGCGGCAGTTTGCCTATGGGCTCTGACGATTCCGATGGGCCGTCCCTGAGCATGGCGAAATCGTCCGCAACGATGTGAGTCCATTCACGAGGCGCATCTATGTAACGGATATGAGCTGTCTGAACCCATCCCGCATAGCCTTCCTGCGATGTGCGGATAAACGCCCACTCCCCCCTTACCTCGATTACTTTCATCTCGAAACCGTAGATTATTTGACTGAACCGCTCGGAGCGGAATGTCGGCAATGCCCGAATATCGGTAACGCCGACCCTGATGGTCGCAAGTTTAGTCTTTTTCTCCTCGTCAGATGTGACTATCGGTGCGAAAAGTCGCTCTTTGGCGACAAGATCAAAAAATGTCTCCCTGTCCCTCGTGGTAACCCACTTGTCGCCTTTAACAACCGCCTCAGGTGCCCTTGCACGGCCATTGTAATTGCATGCCATCACGGAGACATAGGCTCCGACATTGGTGAATGATAAAAGTTCGCCCTGTTCAGGCATGGGTATGGGATAATTTTTTGCAAGATAATCGCTTGGCTCACAAATCGGCCCAACAATATCGACTTCGACCGGCTCATCATGTTTTTCCTCAACAGGGATTGCCGTATGGACAGCTCCGTAAAGCTTCGGCCTTATCAAATCGTTCATTGCAGCATCTACGATCACATACCTCACGCCGCCGGAAAGCTTCCTGTATAGCACTTTGGTGACCAGAATCCCGGATGAAGCAACAACAGCACGCCCAGGCTCGATTATCAGCTTTTTGCCGAGCGATTTCACTACCGGCGATATGGCTTTTCCATACTCGGACAGGGGCACGAAGTCGGTCTCCTGCTCAGATGTGTATGGAATGCCAAACCCTCCACCGATGTCGATGTATTCGATCTCAGAGAACTCGGTTATCAACGGCCGAATTTTCTCTATTGCGTCAAGATACGGTTCAGGCGAACGAATCTGCGAGCCGATATGAACGTGTATCCCAACGGGTTGAACAAGTTCCTCGTTTTGAGCCAGCGTGTAAATCTCGTAGGCTGCATCTGGTGAAACACCAAACTTGGTGCCCCTTTTGCCAGTGGCTATCTGCTCATCGGTGCCAGGCTCTATCTCAGGGTTCACACGAACAGCTATCCTGACAGGCTTATTGAGCCTTTTAGCTACCTCCACCACCTTGAGGTATTCCTCACCGGACTCTATGTTCAAGAGCAGGATGTTTTTGTTGATGGCCTCCTCGATCTCGGCTTCCGTCTTCCCGACGCCAGCAAAAACGATCTTTTCAGGCGGGAAACCAGCGAGTATAGCCTTCTTGAGCTCGCCTCCCGACACAACATCAGCTCCACACCCAAGATGCGTCAACAGATACAGGATGTTGAGGTTGGCATTTGCTTTCAGAGAGTATGCGATAAGTGTGTCTTCAGGGAACCCAGAGCGCAGTTCGCGTATGCGCCGTTCGATTTCGTCAAGGCTGTAGATATAAAGAGGAGTGCCAAGCTCCTCCGCCACATCCCTCACCGCTACATCTTCAATATGAAGCTGCCCATTTTTGTAGGAGAGCATGTTATTCCTCTCCGCTTAGCCTAAGAATCCATTGCTCAAAGAAATCCTTGGGCGCATACCCAATCTGGCGATATCGAACATGGCCTTTTTTGTCTATGATGAATGTGGTCGGGATGGCCCTTATGTTTGAAAATTCCTTGATCTTCAAAAGCTCCCGAGTGGGCAATGCTACTGGATAATTCATCTGATATTTTTTGTAAAATGCAGCAATCCGTTCGGGTTTATCCGATACAGCTATGCCGATGAACTGCACCTTGTCGGGATATTTCTTCTGCAACTCTATGAAGGACGGAATTTCCATGCGACATGGGCCGCACCATGTAGCCCAGAAGTCGAGCACAACGACTTTGCCTCGATAATCTTTTATTGAGAGCTGTCCGCCATTTAGCAAGGGCACGGTGAAATCCAGCCCCGTGTCTTTCTCAACCACCTTCTTCTCAGCTTTTTTACCATTTTCATCTTTTGCAGTCTTCTGGGAAGCAGTGGCTTTTTCAGATTTCGCTTTTTTCTGCGTTTTTCTAACTCTCTTAACTGTATCTACCTCAACCTTAGTGGTTTCAATCACGGTAGAATCGCCTTCATGTTTGTCAAGCGTATCGGTCGCAACGCTCGTAGTATCTTTCCCCGCGGTTGTCTCCGGCGATTTGTGCTTCTTGCAACCGAAAACGGCTAAAATAACCACAACTATGAGTAACAATAGCTTATTTTTCATGCTGTTTGACCTCCGTGTAAGTTGGTGCCGATTTTATCGGTTCATGTGTTATCAGTCAATTTTGTGCTTTGCTTAAGCTCAAAGATTTGTGCCTCTCATCGTCAAAATAAATTCACATCCGACTATGGGCCATTTACAATGGCGAAGGCGCAACTGCGTTTGACCTGAACTTTGAGAATGTTCTATAATCAAAGTATGGAACTTGCTCGATTGACTATCCACGAACTCCAAAATGGGCTGAAAAAGAGAGAAATCACCATCGCAGATATCGTCCGTGATGTCTTCAAAAACATCCAGAAGAAGGAGCCCCAGGTCAACGCATACATATCCGTATTTGAGGAAGAGGCGATAGAGCGTGCAGTTGAGCTTGAGAACAACATGGGATCTGAAATAAGCGTGCTTTATGGGATTCCCATTGGTGTCAAAGATAACATCGTCACGAGAGGACACGAAACAACCTGTGCATCAAAGATATTGCTTGGCTATATACCACCTTACAATGCAACAGTTGTCGAGAAGCTGATTTCCAACGGAGCAATCATCACTGGAAAGACGAATATGGACGAGTTCGCCATGGGCTCATCGGGTGAGTATTCTTATTTTGGCCCAACGAGAAACCCGATCAACACTGAGTATGTTCCAGGAGGTTCATCGAGCGGTTCAGCGGCGGCAGTTGCAGCAGGTGAGGCAATAGCTGCACTCGGTTCGGATACGGGCGGATCCGTGAGATTGCCAGCAGCGTTTTGTGGCGTGGTGGGATTTAAACCGACTTACGGCACAATATCGCGCTATGGCCTGATAGCGTTCGCATCATCGCTCGACCAGATAGGTTTCCTCACAAAAGATGTCACTGATGCCGCCATCCTTTACTCACTTCTTGGCGGTTTTGATCCCCATGATTCAACATCTTTTGAGATTGAACTGCCGCATTGGTCGGAGATGGTCAAAGAGCAAAAAGTGAAACTTAAGATCGGCGTGCCCAAAGAGTTCATGAACGAGAAAGTCAATCCTGAGATCTTCAAGAAGGTCGAGGATTTCATCTCCGAGGCAGAGAGATACGGACATGAAATCAAAGAGATAAGTTTGCCACACAGCGAATACGCCATCGAAACATACTACCTCATAGCGATGTCCGAAGCATCATCCAACCTCGCGCGTTATGACGGTGTCAGGTATGGCTATCGTGTGGAATCCGATGACCTTGAAGAGATGTATGTGAAGACAAGGACCGAAGGGTTCGGCCCTGAGGTGAAGCGCAGGATAATGATGGGCACATTTGCGCTATCCTCAGGTTATTACGATGCCTATTACCTCACAGCGACGAAGGTTCGCAGGTTGATAAAGGGCGACTTTATCGACGCCTTTAAAGAGATCGATGTAATAATTGGCCCCACTTCCCCTGAACCTCCGTTCAAACTCGGGGAAAAGCTTTCCGACCCTATATTCCTTTACATGACGGATGTGTTGACTGTCACCTCAAACCTTGCCGGACTGCCATCGATATCGATCCCGCTCGGATTTAACTCAAAAGGGTTACCCATCGGATTGCAGGTGATAGGTAACGCATTTGAAGATGTTAAACTTCTCAATGCAGCTTACAATTTTGAAAGAATAATAAACTCCTAAACAAGGAGCATTTGTATGGCCACAAACGGTGAAAGTGGAGCAGCCAATGTAGCAGGTGGCCTGCCTGACAGCTTATGGGGAAAATTAGTGTATTTCTGGGAAAAGCAATCAGGTATCGTAGGCCTTATCGAGCTATATCTGGTAGGTATCTTATGGGGTATCGGCACAATCATAGCCAAGTTGTTCTTCTTTGCAGGATTTAACGCTCTGCAGGTCGCTTTTATAAGGGCGTTTGTAGGTGCAATTGGCCTTTTTGCGCTCGTAGTAATTCTTAAGAAGCTCGACACTCTTAAGCCTCGCAAGGATTTATGGCTCCTTATCATGAATGGGGTCAGCTATGCGTTTATGTATTTTGCGTTTTTGCTCGCTATAAAAATAAGTGTTGCTCACGGAACAATTTTGTTGATAGCGGCTCCCATATTTGTCGCAATTCTAAGTCCAATTTTTCTCGAAGAAAATCTTCATAAGAACACAATTTACGCCGTCATATTCACAGTTGTCGGAATAGCATTTCTAATTTCATCCAGCGTTAGCGAGGAAGGGCCAATATCGGCGACAAAAATGTTATTTTCTGATTTGATGGGTATAAGTGCTGGCTTCTTCGCCGCATTCTACATAATGAGCGGTAGGAAGCTAAAAAGGTCTTATGAACCACTCTCAATATCTTTCTGGAGCATGGCAGTAGCAAGCATACTGTTTGCGATCCCGTTCATCTTCTCTAAGTTTCCTAAAACAGAGACTTTGCTAAGAGGGGATTTGATATTTTGGGCGCTGTTTATGGGATTCGTTATAAACGGATTGGGGACATATCTTAACATGGACGGTGTGAGAAAGGTCATCGCTCAGCGCGCCGTCATAATCCAGATGATACTCGACCCCCTCGTTTCAATCTTGCTTGCATGGGTATTTTTCAATGAGGTCCCTAACTGGGGTGTTTTTCTTGGTGGCATTTTTATGGTTATAGGATTGTTTATAGCCACCAGAGAAGAGGCTGCGGTCCATCTCGAAGTTGAAAAACTCGACATTGATCCTGATGCCAAACGCATATTGCTGGCTATTAAGCAGCTCGGCTCTGCCTCAGTGTATAGAATAGCTGAGGAAACCGGTCTCCCTGATGAAGTGATAAGCGAAAAGATAAAGTTCTTGCTCGAGAAGGGCTATCTTGTTAAGCGCGAAGATGTAGGTCACTATTGGGAAAAGATCTACGAAGAAGAAAAGGCCTTAATAGACAAGACGAGAGAGAAACTCAATCCAGAAGTGCTTGAAAACATAGTGAAAGAGCTTGCAAACGCTCGGGTCGTGTTTGTTGGCGAGAAATCCGTGGGGCTTAACTTCTCAAGAATTATCCCATCCTACCTAAAATCGGCCGGTGTAGTTTCTGTCGCTGTCCCGGCCACCAATCAGGAGGCTATGATCACTGTCCTAAGAAGTATGAAAAAGGGGGATGTGCTTTTGATAACGGATTATGTGTTCCATGAGAAAAGTCTCGATGTTATGATCGCGTATGCTAAAAGGCTTGGTGTAAAAACAATAGCCATTGCCGATGGATTTACGATCAAGTCTGTTGAAGGAAAAGTTGATCTCGTCCTTGAGGTTGAGACCAAAAAACTTGGACTACCGATATCGCTCGTCCCGCTTCTTGCAACAATAGATGCTATAGTCATCGGGGTGGCTATACACAAGAGGAAACTCATTCAAAAGGTTGCAAGTAAAGGAGCTGACATCCATGAAGGGAAAATTTGAAAATAAGGAGGATCTCAATGGGGATTAAAGAATCAAAATACATCTGGCTTTCAGGGGAATTTGTGCCCTGGAAAGAAGCTAAGGTCCATGTTCTTACACATGCGTTGCACTATGGTTCTGCTGTGTTCGAGGGGATCAGGGCATACAATACAAAAAGCAAAGGGACAGCTGTTTTCAGGTTGAGAGATCACATAAGACGTCTTATCGATTCCGCCAAGATTTACAGGATGGAAGTCCAATACACTATCGAAGAGATAGAGGAGATCATCAAAGAACTCATAAGGAAGAACGAGCTTAGAGAATGCTATATCAGGCCGTTGGTATTTCGTGGTTATGGAGATGTAGGTGTTAACCCGCTGAACAATCCTGTCGAGATGATGATAGCCGTGTGGGAATGGGGGGAGTATCTGGGAGAAGGTGCGCTTGAGAATGGAGTGGATGTCATGATTTCAAGCTGGTCTCGGATGGCTCCAAACACATTTCCGGCACTATCCAAAGCCACAGCTAACTACGCTAACGCTCAGCTCATAAAAATGGAGTCGCTTGAGTATGGATTTATCGAGGGTATCGCCCTGACAGTCGATGGACTTGTCGCTGAAGGGTCGGCAGCCAATGTTTTTGCTGTAAGGGACGGCGTTATCTATACTCCTCCTTTCTACGAGTCGATATTGCCTGGAATAACAAGGGATAGTATCATAAAAATCATCAAAAAGCTTGGCATGCAAGTTATTGAGACCCCTATGCCGAGAGAATTTCTGTATATCGCCGATGAGGTGTTCTTCGTTGGCACCGCTTCTGAGGTTACACCCATAAGGTCCATCGACAAAATCCGGATCGGCGATGGGCATAGAGGCCCCATAACCGAGAAGATTCAAAAAGAGTTCTTTGCGATAGTTCACGGCGAGAAAGAAGACGAATTTGGCTGGCTGACTCCAGTTTACGAGTAGCCGGCATAAGATAATATGTGACCTTGACACACTGATTTTCAGGTATTAACCTCAATAAGCATAAACAAGGAGGTTTGTTATGAGGTTTCGGTGGTTAGTCGTGGTGACGGCAATTATGGCATTTGGGCAGGCTTATGGCGTTAGTGACCATAAGCCCATTGTTAAATATAATGGCAAGCGGGGAATAGAATACAAAGTTGATTCCAAAGCTACCGGCGGCGTGGCAGTCGGTTACTATTTCTGGGAAGACGGTGCAACAAATGAATACTGGCTCGATGAATCAGATCCAGGGAACTGGACTAATACTGCGATCTTAACGGGGCAAGATGATGATACAACATCTCTGCTAACAAGCAACAATTTCACATTTAAGTATTTCGGTACAAGTTATAATTTGAGGAAATCGCGCATAAGGATATGTAGTAACGGTTTTATTACCCTTTATTCCATTATCGGTGACCCGGAAGTTTCGTATTCTGCTGATATGCCAAATGAAAATGCACCTAATAACACAATAGCGCCCTTCTGGACAGACCTCGAGTTGAAAGATGCCTCAGGAGCAAACACATCGATCTATTTCGCTGATAGCAGTGGGAGTGATATCCAAAAGGCCATTTTCTATTACGCTGCCAGACATGTAAATGACAACAGCAAAGTCTATTACTTCCAGATATGGCTTATTGAAGGCGACACTATAGTCTTTTCCTACAAAAACAATTCTTCAGATTACACCTATCCAAGCAACAGAGAGCTTGGCGTGGAAAATTCGGATGGTTCTGTCTCGATAGAGATAGACCCCACTTCGATTGACAACGCTCTTTCCAGTAACACATATTATTGGGTCAAATTCTATTACAAAACCCACTATGAGCAGAGTTTCGAAACGGCGTCTATTCCAGATGGATGGAGCATTGGAGCAGGAAGCGGCTCGTGGACGTTCGGTGACAATACTTATTCACGGCTTGGTAGTGCTTCTGCTAAATTCAACTCCTCAACATTTACCGGTTCAGGAACACCACTTGTTACCCCGCGCCTCGATCTGAAATACGCTGGAGCTCCATACCTCATTTTCTATATGCATCATGATGAAGTGAACCCGAACAATTTGGATTCACTTTATGTGGACATATCCGTTGATGGCGGAGCTACATGGTCAACTCTGACAGGTTACAGCCGCTACGATTACTATGAGGGATGGGAGAAAATCATGGTAAACCTCGATGCTTACAAAGGTTATTCAAATGTGAAAATAAGACTGCGTCCGGTGGCCAAATCCGGTGGTGATATATATATTGACGCCGTTGAGATTTACACAGATTATACGAAGGATATTGATGCCCAGTATGTTTATTATCCGGAACAATATCTCCTTCCTATAGATGGGGATACACCAGACTCTATGCGTCTGAAAGTGAAAAACTGGGCGGATTCCCTGAATGCGGGGGTGTATTGGGGGTATCACGATGGTTCTGGTTGGCACCGTTACAGCGTGTCGGCAGTAGATAGACCCTTCCCCGCTTTCTCAGAGCTGGATACAACAATCCAGATATTTGGAACTACTCCGTCTGGTTTAGATTCTCTCGAAATTTATGTATACTGCCCCGGAGATCAAGACACTCTTGGAGATGTGATTGTATGGCCAGTTTATGTATCACCATGGGCCAGATGGGATGACGGAGTTCCTGAATCGCATACCGAAAATCCCAAGATTGCTGTCAGATTTAAGAATCCTTACAGCGGAACGAACATTGATTCTGTAGGGTTATTTGTAGCCGCACTTACCAAAGGCACAATAGACTCCATCTACATAGCAGATGATAATTCAGGAGAACCTGGTAATCCTCTTGATGTAGTCACCAATGTAGATGTCTCCACTTCTGGGTGGCTCTGGGTGGCTCTGGACAGCGCTCTCAATACAAGCAATTCTCCACTGTGGCTTGTGGTCGTGAATTCCGACAGCTTAAGCATAGGTGTTGATAAATCTCATCCTAACGGGTTCTCAATGTATTACGATCCATCAAACGGATGGACTACTGTCAACAGTGGCGATTACATGCTCAGGATGAAGATAAACAAGAGAGCCGCTCATGATGCAACTATCAGTGGCTATGAGATAGACAAATTCGTTGATTCCCATGTGAAATCCGGATACACCAGCGACTACACCATAAAACCGACTGTAATAGTTAAGAATGTGGGAACGAATTCGCTTGACGATGTGGAAGTTGACTTTTCAATTAGTAGGGATGGCGGCACCTCATGGTCAACGGTATCAACAGAAACTATAGGAACAGCGCTTGATCCTGATTCAAGTGCATCTTACACATTTTCAACCGGATATGATGCTGGAGGTGATATAGATACATCGCACTATATGATCAGATTCACAGTCACTCAAGTTTATTATGGCGGTTCATGGCAGGCGGACGATAACTCATCCAACAACGAATACACAGTTCCTGATACTATTACTAAAGATACCGTTCACGCAGGTGAGAGTTCATCTGGATGGAAATGGGAAGACGACATTGGTAATGTGTATGACGATATAACGGTCGATAATAGCTGGTGGGATTATGTCTCTTCGGCTCCCGCAGGTGTTGAAGTTGACACTATTGCTCTTGGAGACTACGGAACCGTTAAAGTTGCTTTGCCCTTCCTTGTCAACTTCTTCGGCGTCAATTATGACAGCGTGTATGTTGGCGCAAACGGCGCTCTTGATTTCGTGAACAGCCAGATACCTGACGAGAATGTTGACCTTTCCACCTATAACGAAAGCAACAGGGCATTGATAGCACCGTTTTGGGATGACCTAATGACGAAAGCAAGCGTGTTCAATCCTCCTGATGAACTCATTTTTGTTGCTAAGTCGGCCGATGAGAATCTTCCTGATACATTCGCTGTGACATGGTATAATGTCAAGATCAAGGCAACAGATGAACCTGTGAAATTTCAGGTTCTGATCATAGATAACCCCAATACTTACACCGATATCATCTTCAGATATAATAACATCTCCTACACAACTGATCAAGCTGATCCCACAATCGGTCTCTACAACAATGTCGGGAGCGGAACTTATTACGCTCAATACAGTTACGACGAATATCCTATCGGGCTTTGTGGCAACAAGTGGCTCACTGCGCCAAATGCAATTTACTGGAAGAACCCCACAGCCACAGAAGTCAGCGAGGACAACAGCTCGGATGTCCCGAAAGTATTTGCTCTTAGCGACATCAGGCCCAACCCTGTGTCCGGCAGAGCGTCAATATCCTTTGCGGTTCCTAAAGATGCTCGTGTGAGAATTGATCTCTACGATGCTGCTGGCAGGAAGATTCAAACACTTGCAGATGGCAGGTTCAACGCTGGTTATCACTCTGTCACGCTCAACACTTCCCACATCGCCAACGGCGTTTATTTCGTCCACATGAAAGCCGATAACTTCCGTCAGACCAAACGCATCATTATCATGAAGTAACAAACTTATTCAAGTGGGCTAACCACCGAAAGCGCTCGGTCTTTGTACCGGGCGCTTTCGTTTTATCGGGAATTTAAGGCCCTGCCAATTCGGATTTTCGTCAATCTTTCCCATTTTAAATCCCCCATCAGTGTTCAAACATCCTTGAGCTGGCTTTAAACTCAAAGCGGCCATGATAAGGGACAGGATAGGCAAATATAAGATCGAAAGCTGGATAGGCGGAGGCGCTTTCGCTGATGTTTTTCTCGGCTTCGATACCATCACGGAGCAGAGATATGCGCTCAAAGTCTCCCGTCAGAGGCAAAAAGACATCGATATGCTCATTCATGAGGCAAAACTACTCGCATCGCTTGAGCATCCCTACATAGTCCGTTTTTACAACGCTGACATAATAGATGGTCGGCTTATCCTCGTCATGGAGTATGTCGAGGGAATGTCGCTTCGCACATTGATGGAAGAAAAGCAAATATTCCCGCTTCAGGATGCCATTCAGATCATGGGGCAGCTGCTGGAAGGATTGGACTACGCGCACAGGCGCGGCGTGCTCCACAGGGATCTGAAGCCGGAGAACATCCTGATAACAGAGGACGGAATTGTGAAGATAACCGATTTCGGGCTCGGCGTATTTTTCGGAGGTGAAAAGGCCTCGCTCTCCGTCGCTGGAACTCCAACCTACATGCCACCTGAGGCATGGAAAGGCGAATACAGCCCCGAATCCGACATCTGGTCGGCTGGTGCCATCTTCTATGAAATGCTTGCCGGGCGGCCGCCTTTCTTCGACGAAACGCTTGAAGGCCTGCGCATGAAGATAAAAAATGGGAAACCGCCGAAAATTCCGAATGTCCCACCAGATGTGTTCTCGATAATCAAAAAGGCTCTAAACAGGTCGCCTGAAAAGAGGTTCCACAGCTCATCTGAGTTCAGAGCGGCGATATTCAACCATCTGCGCAACAGGGAGCTCCCTTTAATTCAGGTCGAGCTGGGAAGAAGACGCTCGAAGACGCTTCAGGGGTTAACAGATGAGCAGGTTGAAGCCGCTACAATCTGGAAACCCGCGGTCATGCTGATAGGTGGAGCTGGCACAGGGAAAACCACCACGATAGCGCATCGCATCGCTCACCTTATCAAAGACGAAGGGGTTCCGGCCGAAAGGATTGTGGCCGTGACATTCACCGGCAAGGCAGCGGCGAAACTGAAAACGCGCGTCGAACACCTCATAGGAGAAGGGCTGGCGCGTCAGCTCTGGACAGGAACATTTCACATGCTGGGTTTTCGGATAATCTCGTATGGCGCCGACAGGCTCGGCCTCCCGGAAGATCTGATGATAATAGGCAGGGAAGAATCCCTGAGAATTGCCATGATTTTGAGCGGCAACGAAAACGCTAATCTGGTCAAGGGGATGCTGAAGGAAATCAGCCTCGCCAAAAGCAAGCTCATTGACCCTCAACAGTTCTCAGGCAAAGCACGGGGAAAATGGGGCTTTGAAGTGGCCAAACTTTACAAAGCTTATGAGGCATACAAATTTGAGCGCGGCCTTCTGGACTACGATGACATGATCTCTATGGCCATAAAACTGCTTAAGGAACACAGCGACATAAGGGAAATTTTCAACGAGAGATTCGATCACCTCATAGTGGACGAGTTTCAGGACATAAATCTCGCCCAATACGAACTTATCATGTATCTCATTCTGGACAGCGTAGGCAAACTCAGGACATCGATATTCGTCACGGGTGATGACGACCAATCGATTTACGGCTTCAGGGGGGCATCCATAAAATTCATAAAGAAAATCAGAAAGGATCTGCCTGAAATTGTCGAATTGAGGCTGACCCACAACTTCCGATCGCCGCCCGACATCATGAAAGCAGCTGAGACATTAATCTCTCATAACAAAAACAGGATACCCAAAGTGATAATCCCCATCCGAAAGGCCTCCGAAGACAAATCTCTCATATTCTATGCTGCGGCCGATGAGAACGATGAGGCGGAATATGTGGCATGGAAGATAATGACGGAGCATGAAAACGGGTTCGCATACGAGGAAATGGCTGTGGTAATGCGCATAAACAGCTATTCGAGGGCGTTTGAGGAGGTGCTTGCGAAGAAACAGATACCCTATAACCTCCCGTTCAGCGGCGGGTTCTACGAGAGAGCGGAGATACGGGAAGCTGTTGAGTTCCTGAAACTTCTGCTGGACATGGCCGACAAATCCATTTTAAAAGCGGCGTTCAGGCGATTTTTTGGCTTCAACGCATCCGAGGCGGCCGATGCGTTCAGGAATTTCAATCGCACAGGTCGTCCTACATTCTCTAAAAAACTGCCTCAGGAAAAGCTCGACCTTCTGAAGGCGTTCTGGGAGCTGGTCGAAAACAGGAGAAATGAGCTCGAAATCATATCCCCTGCCGATTTTCTGGAAGAAGTAATCAATCTGAGCGGTTTTCTCAGCGAGGACAACAAAAACAGCTCTCTGTCGGTTGAGGAGCGGAAAGAGAACATCCGAGAGCTTCTCAACATTGCGGGTTCCTTTGGTCGCGGTGGAATCCGCAACTTTCTGACCCACATTGAGATATCGAGAGAGCTGGGCTCGCAGTCCCAATCGTCGGGCGGGGTGCAGATCATGAGCATCCATTCCGCAAAAGGGCTGGAATTCCCGATAGTTTTCCTCGTCGGCATGGCCGAAGGCATTTTTCCATCAAACAGGTCAATTGTGGATCCCGTTCAGCTTGAGGAGGAAAGGCGGCTATGTTTCGTTGCCCTGACACGCGCTCAGGAAAAGCTTTTCGTCACATATCCAAAAAAACGGTTCAGGAGGTATCAGGAGCCGTCGAGGTTCCTTTACGAAATGTATCTCAAAGAGAAATAGAGCCCTGCGACATTGCAGGATAATCCTTTAAATTTAAGGCCGAAAAACGGAGGGAAAGCATGGCAAAAGGGATTTTTGCAGGGATTATGGCGGGCGGCAAGGGCGAACGGCTGTGGCCTTTGTCCCGTGAGAGCCGCCCCAAACAATTGCTTAACCTGTTGTCTGACAGGACGATGCTTGAGGAGACGATAGATCGCATTGCGCCGATGATTCCCATAGAAAACGCCCTCATAATCACCACATCCACGATAGCTAACCCGATCCGTGACATGTTGCCTCAATCAAAGGTTCTCGTGGAGCCAGTGGGCAAAAACACCGCACCGGCATGCGCATTCGCCGCATTTTACCTCAAACAGCTCGGCTTTGAGGACAGCATCATTTTCATGCTTCCAGCTGACCATGTGATAAAGGACAGGGACGCTCTGCTCAGGACATTCCGATTTGCAGCGGACATCGCTGAGAAGGAGAGGGCGCTTGTGACCTTCGGCATAAAGCCCACGAGGCCGGAAACAGGCTACGGTTACATCGAGTTTGGCGATGAAATCGGGCAGCGTGAGGGCATCAGGGCGTTCAAAGTCGCAAGGTTCAGGGAAAAACCGGATAGGGAGACCGCTATCGAATACATCAAAACCGGCAGGTTCCTGTGGAACTCCGGCATGTTTGTGTGGCGGGTGGATGTGTTCATCGAGGCCCTCAAAAAACACCTGCCAGAGGTTTTCGAGCTCGGAGAAAAACTGAATCTGACAACGGAAGATGGCGTCGCAGAATTCTATCGCCTTGTCCCCGAGATCTCTGTGGACTACGGTGTGATGGAAAAGGCCGACAACATAGCCGTCGTGGAGGCATCGTTTGACTGGGAAGATGTAGGATCGCTTTTCGCCCTGTCGCGAGTGCTCGACAGCGATGAACACGGCAATGCGGTGCACGGTGATGTCGTGACTCTGGACGCAGAGAACAACATCCTCTACTCCCGCGACGGGCTCGTCGCCGTCATAGGAGTGAAGGACATCATAGTTGTCCACACGGAGGATGTCACGATAGTGCTTCCGTCAAGCGAGGCTCAGCGCGTGAAAGAGATCAGGCGTCTCGTGGCGAATATGGGCTTAAAAAAATACCTGTGACCATGTTTACCGGACTTGTAGAGGCCGTCGGGAAGATCACTCAGATAATTGGGAGTGGCACGGGCAGGCGTGTCTTCATCGAGACCGACCTCGATGTGTCGCCGGGCGATTCTGTTGCTGTTGACGGAGTGTGCCTTACCGCCGAGAATGTGATCGAGAGAGGATTCTGGACCTACATGTCGCGCGAGACGCTGGAGGTCAGCAAATTCGGAAAAACCCTTCGAGCCTCGTCGAAAGTCAACCTCGAGCGGGCGCTTCTGGCAAATTCGAGGCTGGGCGGCCATTTCGTGCTCGGCCATGTGGATTCCATCGGTCGCATAACCGCGATGCACCGCGAATCCGACTCGTTCATCTGGGACATCGTGCTCCTCAAGCCGGAATTCTCAAAATACATAGTTTACAAGGGCTCGATTGCGGTGGACGGTGTGAGCTTGACGGTTAACTCGTTGAGCGGCAGCAGGTTCTCGATCAGGTTAATCCCGTTTACAATCAGCCATACTAATTTCTCGGACAGGAAAATCGGAGATCTCGTCAACCTTGAGTTCGATATAATCGCCAAATATGTGGAAAAGCTCACGCTCGGATCAGTCAGGTAACCTGAACGAAAGGAGAAGCCATGAACATCGACGAAATTGTGAGCAGGTATGTCTCCGAGGAGCAGCAAAGGAAGTATTTGATCCTGTGCGGGCTGGCATGGATGGCGGTGGCCGCCGGCATAATGCTCACCCCGTTCACACTGCCGCAAATCATCAAGGAATGGGGACTTAGCAAAATACAGGCGAGCACGATCGCAAGTTCCACTTTCGTCGGGATGCTGATCGGCGCTTTTATCTCGGGATTTGTGTCAGATCTTTTCGGGCGCAAGTTTGCCAACCTGTTATTCCTGTCCATGACAACCATCTTGACAGCGGTCAACGGGCTTGCGAATTCGCCCGATACATTCGCCATCGTAAGGTTCCTATCTGGGATAGGTTATGGTGGACTTCTGCCATCGGTAAACGCTTACCTGAGCGAACTCACCGCAATAAAAATCAGAGGCCGATACCTCGCCATACTCGATATGAACTGGGCATTTGGAAGCATTCTCATCGGCCTGTTTGCGGTCACTCTCGGCACCAAACTGGGATGGAGATATGACTATTACATAATGCTGCTTTTCGCCTTGCTTTTAATTCCATTCGCCCTCGCACCGGAAAGCCCGAAGTATGTATTTTCCAGAAAAGGCGAAGCTGCGCTTGAGGAATTGCTCGGCGTTCAGATAGATGAGGAGATCGAACCCATTGAGAATGTCAAAGTGCCGATAGCCGCCCTGTTCTCCAGAAAATACTACCGACAGACAATTATGGTTTGGATCATCTGGCTCATAGCGAGCTTTGTTTACTATGGGCTGTTCATCTGGCTGCCCAAAATGTTCGCTTCCAAGGGCATCAGCGAGCTGAAAAGCCTGTGGTTCACATTTTTTATGATGCTTGCACAGATTCCGGGTTATCTCTCTGTCGCCTACCTGATCGAAAAGACCGGACGGAAATACACGCTCGCAATCTATTTCATGGCACTCGGCGTATCCGCAATGGCGTTCGCATTGGCCAGAGATGTAACCGTGTTCCTGATCGCTGCGCTGATAACCAGCGTTTTCTGTCTCGGTGTATGGGGATTGCTCTACGCATACACTCCCGAACTGTTCCCGACATCGTTCAGGACCACTGCAAACGGGATGGCGGGCGTGATGGCGAGGATAGCGGGCATAATTGCGCCCTATTTCACGGCGTATTTTATCCAGAGGGGCTCGATCGTAGGGGCACTTTCATGGTTTGCTGCTATGTCCTTGTTCGCAGGCATCGTCGTGCTTATCCTTGGCGTCGAGACCAAAGGTAAAGCCGTGGGGTAAGCTATTGTCATGTCGGAGACATCACAGCATAATCGAGGCATGAAGACGAAACTCTTGATCTTATCGGTGTTGTTGCTTCTGGGCTGTGCCCCAATCAGGGAGAGGGTTGCCGTGCGCAACCTGCGCATGAAGTTTACAGGCGTGGAGATCGCAAGAATTGACCTGCAAGGAGTTACGCTCAATCTGCACTGGAAGGCATACAATCCCAACTCGGTCAACGCAGTTCTCGACGGGTTTGAGTTGGATCTTTTTTCAAACGGGCAAAAGCTCGGCCATGCAAAGTCGAATGGGCAAATCCGAATTCCGCCACACGACTACGGCAGGGTCGTCGTGCCACTTCGTGTCAGGTGGCGGGATCTGTCAAAGCGAATTCAGGACGGCATCCGAAACAAGAAGCTTAGCTTCAGAGCTGTAGGTTATGGCATCATGAATACTCCGCTCGGCAAAGTGAAATTTCGGGTTGTGGACAAAACGGGCAACATCTGGTAATTTGGCACAGCTTCAAAAATAAAAAGGGGCGGAGATATTCCGCCCCTGCATTTTTTCATAGCCCCAATTGCGTCAATAGCTCTCTTTGGGCAGTCTCTGTCTCTTCTGTTTCTCCTCGATAACCGCCTGAGCAGCTGCGAGTCTTGCCACCGGCACGCGGAACGGTGAGCACGAGACATAATCCATGCCAACCCTGTGGCAGAATTTGACAGATTCAGGTTCACCGCCGTGTTCTCCGCAGATGCCAACCTTGAGGTCAGGTCTCGTCCTGCGTCCCTTCTCGATGCCAATCTTGATGAGCTCGCCGACGCCTTCCTGATCCAGCACCTGGAACGGGTCAACTTTCAGTATGCCCATCTCGAGATACTTCGGCAGGAATTTACCCACATCGTCACGGGAATAGCCAAATGTGGTCTGCGTCAGGTCGTTCGTGCCAAAGGAGAAGAACTCAGCCACTTCGGCGATCTTATCAGCGGTGAGTGCGGCTCTCGGCAGCTCAATCATCGTTCCGACCATGTAATGAACCTCAACGCCCTGCTCCTCCATGACTTCCTTTGCGACACGATCGATGATCTCGCGCTGGTTTTCAAGCTCCTCTTTGGTTGAGACTATCGGCACCATGATCTCGGGATAGACCTTCACGCCCTCTTTGATGGCCTCGCATGCAGCCTCGAAGATCGCACGAGCCTGCATCTCGGTGATCGAAGGATGCGTTATGCCGAGACGGCAACCGCGATGGCCGAGCATCGGGTTGGCTTCCTCGAGCGCCTCGATTTTGGCTTTGATGTCATCAACCGACATGCCTGTCCTCTCTGAAAGCTCTTTGATCTGCTCTTCCGTCTTCGGAACGAACTCGTGCAGAGGCGGATCAAGAAGTCGAATCGTAACAGGATAGCCGTCCATGATTTTGAACAGCGCTTTGAAATCCTCTTTCTGGTAGGGCAAGATCTTGGCAAGTGCTTTAGCGCGCTCATCATGCGTATCGGCAAGTATCATCTCCTGCATGGCGTATATGCGCTCACCCTCGAAAAACATGTGCTCGGTTCTCGCAAGCCCAATGCCTTCCGCTCCAAACCGCCTTGCATTTTCCGCATCCTGCGGCGTTTCAGCGTTGGCACGGACTCCTATCCACCTGATGTCGTCTGCCCATTTCAGGAGCTCATCGAACTCAGGGAAAATCTCTGGAGGGACTGTGGGGACTTCGCCGATATAGACTGACCCAGTTGCGCCATCGATGGTTATGACATCGCCTTTTCTCACAACGGTATCGCCAACACGGAACTCCTCTTTCTCGTAGTCCACGACGATGGACTCCGCCCCAACGATGCAGGGTTTGCCCATTCCGCGAGCCACCACTGCTGCATGGGATGTCATACCGCCCCTCGAAGTGAGGATGCCTTCGGATTTGGCCATTCCCTTGATGTCTTCAGGGGATGTCTCATGGCGGACAAGGATGACCTGGATGCCTTTTTCGGCGAGTTCAGCGGCCTCCTCTGCGTCGAAGACCACTTTACCGCTTGCCGCGCCCGGCGATGCAGGCAGACCTTTGGCTATCGGCTTGCCGTCAAATTTCGGATCGATCATCGGATGCAGGAGTTTCTCAACCTGTTCAGGTGACACACGCATTATCGCAGTCTCTTTGTCGATGAGACCCTCTTTGGTCATGTCAACGGCGATCTTAACAGCAGCACGTGCTGTGCGCTTGCCGTTTCTGGTCTGCAACATGTAGAGTTTGCCCTTCTCGATCGTGAATTCCATATCCTGCATATCGCGATAGTGTTTCTCAAGAAGTTCGCGAATCTCGACAAGCTGCTTGTAGATGTCAGGCATGAGCTCCTCGAGCGTCGGCAGGTCCTTGTTGGTCTCCTTCTTGCTTTCCTCATTCAAAGCGTGAGGTGTGCGGATGCCGGCGACGACATCCTCGCCCTGTGCGTTCGGCAGAAACTCGCCGTAGAAGATGTTTTCGCCCGTCGATGGATCTCTCGTGAAGGCCACACCTGTGCCGGAATCATCGCCCATGTTCCCGAACACCATCGTGACGACATTCACAGCTGTGCCCCAGTCGTCAGGGATCTTGTGAATTTTTCGGTATTCGATCGCGCGCTCGTTGTTCCATGACTTAAACACTGCCTCGATTGCGAGGAAAAGCTGCTCCATTGGATCCTCAGGGAACGGCTTGTTGGTGTGTTTCTGAACGATCTCTTTAAACTCCGACACGAGTGATTTCATGATGTTGACATCGAGATCTGTGTCCTTGACCTCGACGGAAGCGCGCTCGATTTTCCGTGCGGTCTCATCATCAACATCAAAACCTTTATCCTTCAAGATAGCTTTGATCTCGGCTGCTTCTTTGCCAACGAGTTCAGAGGCTATGGAATGCGCTTTTTCGAGATCGATGTCGAAGAGTTTTTGAAGAAGAAGCGCCGTTTTCCATGTGTCGATACGCTCCTCGAATTCGTCTTTCGGGATGCCGAGCACGACATCGCCGAACATCTGGACAAAGCGGCGGTAAGAATCGTAAGCAAACCTTTCGTTTCCCGTCCCTTCGACAAGTCCCTTAACGGTCTCATCGTTGAGACCGAGGTTAAGAACAGTATCCATCATGCCCGGCATTGAAACTCTTGCGCCGGAGCGGACAGATACCAGCAATGGGTTATCCTTACTTCCAAATTTCTTTCCCGTGACCTCCTCGAGTTTTCTAAGGTTGTTCAGAACCTCATCCTTTAGTCCCTCAGGGAAATCGCCAGTCCTGAAGTAGTGGATGCAGGCCTCTGTGGTGATAGTAAACCCGGGCGGCACCGGAAGCCCAATGCGAGCCATTTCATGCAGGTTAGCGCCTTTACCACCAAGCAGATTACGCATCTTTGCGTTGCCTTCAGCTGCGCCCCCGCCAAAGAAATAGACCCATTTTTTCGCCATCGCGATCCTCCTTTTTTGTTCATTTTTGCATATACTCTATTACCCCCTACCAACCACCAATTTGCATAAGCTGTTCGAGGGGAAGTAACCGGTCAGGTCGCTTTAATTCTACTTAGAATTATCACTTCTGTCAATCGGTCGAAGAAGGTGTTCAAAAAATGACATTTTTTAATTAAAAAATTACCATGTGTGATTCATGGTAGCATATCTATCCCTCAATAGATCCTTTTCTCCCTGATAACTTCAGCCTGTTTTTGATGCTTTTTATAAAATTAAAAAAAATAAAGCAAGAAAACGCAAAAAAATTATCCCCCTTGCATTCCGTGTCAAGTCAAATGAAAATGTTACCTGGAAAATGTTAACTCTCATTTGATAATTTTGATAATTTTACTAAAGCTCACCGAACAGAGAGTAGCTCCTCAGGCAACTCTATGGGTAGGTTTAAAGTTTGGCGGATGTCTTCACTAACCCCA
>WGAI01000073.1 GCA_015489175.1 Caldifarciminota bacterium
AACCAGTGTATTCATGGTTTGACCTCCTTTTGGAGATTTATTTTAACGGCACAAAGATTTGTATGCCTTCACACAGCGGTAAGCTCTATAATTTTGGCAAACGGAGTGCGATTATGGGAGAGGCTGACAAAGATTTAGTCGATGTTTTGTTACTTAATTTTGAGGAGATAGCTACCCCCATTGACCTCAAAGGCTTACCTCTCGCAGGAAAGGAGCAAGGGCACATAAGACTTATAAAAAACGGGGGAATTGCTATCAAAAACGGAAAGATAGTTGAAATCGGCAGAAGTGAGTATATCCAACAGCGTTACAAAGCCGATAAGGAATTTAGCTTTGAAGGCAAAACCGCTATCCCAGGCCTTGTCGATCCCCATACACACCTTGTCTATGGCGGATGCAGGCATTCGGAGTTCGAGCTGAGGCTTGAAGGTGTGCCTTACATAGAGATTCTGAAAACGGGCGGTGGAATTAACGACACTGTTAGACAGACAAGGGAATTGGGCGAATCCGAACTGCTTGAGCTTGCTCGTAAGCGTCTTCAGATTGCCGTCGCACACGGCACAACCACTGTGGAAATAAAGTCCGGCTATGGCCTCTCATACGAACATGAACTCAAACTTCTCAAGGTCATAAATGCGCTTGCTATGGAGACACCTGTAACAGTCGTGCCGACATTTCTCGGAGCCCATGCTATACCGCCGGAGTTCAAAGATGACCGTGAAGGCTATATTTCCCTGATAATTGACAAGATGCTGCCGGATTTCAAGGTGCTTGCCGAGTTTGTGGATGTGTTCATGGATGAAGGCGCTTTCACAGCGGAGGAGACCGAGCGCATACTCGGAAAGGCGGCCGAATTAGGATACAAGCTGAAATTGCATGCTGACGAACTTGCCCCGGTCGGTGGCGCAGAGCTTGCAGCGAAATTGGGCGCTGTCTCAGCTGATCACCTCGTGAAAGTATCCGAGAACGGCATCAAGGAGATGGCGGAGGCCGGAACTATCGCCGTCCTGCTCCCCGCAACCACATTCATGCTGCGGCACCGAGTTTATGCACCTGCCCGTAAATTCATTGAGGCCGGTGTGCCCGTCGCACTCGCCACAGACCACAATCCCGGCACATCACCCGTCATATCTCAGGCCATATCGATGGGATTGGCGACAATGATAATGGACATGTCGCCTTCCGAAGCACTTACAGCTGCTACTCTCAATGCGGCCTACGCAATCGGCAAAGGCAGGGAACTGGGGAGCCTCCAAACTGGAAAATTGGCGGATATAACCGTCATCGACGCTCATTCTTACATTCACACCGTTTATGAATTCGGCAGAAACCTTACCGTGGCTGTGTTCAAGAAAGGAGAGCTGATTTATGAAGCTTAAGATCGGGGTCATCGGTGTCGGCCACCTTGGATTTCACCATGCCAGAGTGCTATCTCAACTGGATTCGTGTGAGCTGGTAGGGATTTACGATATAGACATGCAAAGAGCCAGATCAGTGGCATCGCAGTGGAACACAAAGGCCTATCCCTCCCCAGAGGAGCTTATTAAAGAGGTTGATGCGATAAGCTGCGTGGTGCCTACGGTCAACCACCACGATGTCGGCAAAATGGTGCTGGAACACGGGAAACACCTGTTTTTAGAGAAGCCGATGGCACGAACCATAGAGGAAGCCAAAGACCTTATAATGTTGGCCAAAAACAAAGGCGTGAAATTGCAGATCGGGCATATTGAGAGATTCAACCCTGCCCTCCTTGCCGTCAAGGATCAAATTCACGATCCGCATTTCATTGAAAGTCATAGGCTATCCCAATACAGTGCAAGGAGCACCGATGTCGATGTCGTGCTCGACCTCATGATACATGACATCGACCTAACGCTTTTCTTCATGGACAAGGAGCCTGTCAGAATAGATGGCGCTGGAGTGCCTATCCTCACCGACACGATAGATGTCGCCAACGCCAGACTTGAATTTGACAGAGGAGAAATAGCCAACCTCACGGCAAGCAGAGCATACATCGGAAAGAAAAGAAAAATACGCATCTTTCAGCCAGATGCATACATATCCATCAACCTCGTGGCCATGGATGTGGAAATTCACAAGAAGATAGACTCTTCCATACTTCCATTTTTCCCGGATGTTAACAAAAGGGTTGAGCCTCTCAGGCTTGAGCTTGAATCGTTCATAGACGCCGTAAGGTTCGATAGGAGGGTCGAGGTATCGGGGGAGGACGGTTTGAGGGCGCTCAGGATAGCGTTCAAGGTCATTCAGGATATCGAGAGGCGCCTGAAACTATCCGGCATCCTTCAGAAAGCAGCGAAAGGAGCAATTTCATGAACTTGGCCAGAATTGGACGGGCATTTTTCAGGGTTCGGGGGTACATGGGTGTCCCTATCTTCCTTCTGGCCATTATTTTTGCTGATGTAAGACATTGCATGCCGGCACCCGGCCTGCTTTTCGTCATTTTTGGGGAAGCGCTCAGAATCTGGAGCGTGTCGTTCTCAGGTCTGACCACACGGTCCCGCCAGATCACAGCACCTAAACTCACAACAAAAGGGCCTTACAGTGTGACCAGAAACCCTATCTATATCGGCAACTTCCTCATCGGGTTCGGAGTAGTGCTGTTCTCCGGTGCACTATACCCATATCTTTTGCTGGCATACACAGTGCTTTTCTGGCTGGAATACATCCCCATCATCCACGCCGAGGAAGAATACCTGTCATCGAAATTTGGGCAGGAATTTGAAGCCTACCGCAGCCGTGTCCCGAGGATCGTGCCAAATTTGAGGTTGTTTAGGGGGGAGGACGCTTTGAAAGGTGACTTTAAAACCGCCCTTTACTCAGAAAGAAGCACATTCATTGTGATTTTGGGGACATTATTTGCGATCATAATCAAGCTGATCATCTTCTGACAGCGCTCCATATCAGCACGATTTTCCACATAAGGTCAAGAGCCTGCCTTACAAAAACCATCGGCTTTCTTTTCACCTCGATAATATCACCGGATTGGATACCTAAAAGCTCAACAGGTTTCCGTTCTTGCATAGCTTTTTTGATATTGATGTTGAGCGCACGGCCGTTCCTTATGATCTTAACCCTGTTCAGATCGCCGTCAGGGGTTACACCTCCCGCCTTACCTATGGCGTTCCAGATGTCGTCATAAGGCTCAATGTAATACTCACCGGGTCTCTTCACTTCTCCGATAACATAAACCCTATAAAGGACGGAGACATTGTAAACGGGCTTTCTGAAATATCCGGAGTAAGAGTTATAGATCGTGTCTTGAAGCTCCTTAGCTGTGAACTTGCTTACGCTAATCCTACCAATAAATGGCACAAAAACAGTAGTATCCCCTTCCACGAATACCGTATCAACATGTGTATAAGTGTAGTGGCCGTAGTCGTATTTTGATAATGAGGTGGGCTGCCTGAACTTTATTACCACTGCATCCCCTGGCTTCAAAAGTATAAGTGCAGCTAAAAGAAAATTCATAACTCTTTAAATTTTACCGTTAAGTTAGACTCTGCACAAAGAATGAAGCCGCAAAGTTTGTTTCTGCCATAATTTCCTGCTTTTCGCTGAGAGATATCTTAATTGTTCCGTTAGTCGATATTCGATATATGGCCGTATGGCTTTTCTGTGTCCATCCCGGTGATATTTTCAAATTTTTATCCCTGCCTGCTACAGAGATGATCAAATCAGAGTTCCAGATATGCCTGTTATTCAATACATTGCCCATGCTAACCTCCATGTTTCAAATCAAGGATAACGCACACAGGTTTGACTGTAACTTTGACCTTGCCAAATCTACGATTAACATGTGTGTGGTAAAACCGATGGTTTTTACGATTACGAAAAGATCGTGCGAACTTCGCCGTTATCCACAAGCATAATTTCAAATTCACTTCTCGCCCTTGACCGATTTGATATAAACTCCCCTCCCCTTAACAACTTCAAAATCAGCGCTGCCGCATTTAGGACAACGCAAAAATGAGTGTATGGTTTCAGGCAGGAAATGGACAGCCTCTTTTATGATGCCATCGTCGAGTGGATTATCCTCCATCCTCCAGACATTTCCACAATTGCGGCATTTAAATTCGGCTACTTCTTCAATGAATTCAAATTTTGCGCTGTCAGCAACCGTCCCTTTTTTGATGCTCTCAAGTGCGAATCCCAGAATTTCCTTATCCACATCCTGAAGCTGACCGAGCATTACCTCAACCTCTGACAATTTTTTGATATTTTGCTCCTCTGCCACCTTTATAGAAGTCTTCAAAATTGCCTCTGCAAGCGCCCACTCATGCATTCAATTCCTCCATTTCGCCGCTCATTTTAATGTCTATATGCAGCAATGTCCATAAGAATAAACACATAGCGGGAGAGTTACTTCGTCATATCACTATGTAACATTATAATCTTTCCCCGATTGTGGAGGGCGATACAATATGGCAAAAGGGCTTTATGTTCACATCCCATTCTGCACGAGTAAATGCATGTATTGCGCTTTTTACTCCATCCCTGTTGGAGATGGGGATCCTGCGCTTTTCGAGCGCTACATAGATGCCGTGCTCAAAGAAGCTGAGATGATAGGAGGTATAGTTTCAGGGACAAAGTTCTCCACGATTTATGTCGGTGGCGGAACACCTACCAAACTATCGCCATCCATGTTCCGGAGGTTAATTCTGGGGCTCAAGGAGACCTTCGAGTTCGAGGATGATATCGAGTTTACTGTGGAAGCAAACCCTGAATCGCTTACAGCGGAATTCCTTAAAACAGCCGTTGATCTCGGCGTCAACAGGATAAGCCTTGGGGCACAGTACGGTTCTGATGAGGCCCTCAGATACCTCGGCCGACTGCACACCGTAAAAGATGTGGAGAAAAGCGTAAAGATGATCCGGAATCACGGCATCGACAACATCAACCTTGATCTCATATTCGGCTTGCCAGACGAATCGCCCGAGACATGGCGACACACGCTGAACTGGGCCGTTTCCCTTGCCCCAACTCACATCTCCACCTATTCGTTAACCGTTGAGGAGAACACAAAACTCAAACTTCTTGTTGATTACGGCTCGATAAAGATGCCTTCCGTCGATCGCGTGATTGAGCTATTCGAGATAAGGGAGGAAGTGCTTTCGGCACACGGTTTCCGCAGATATGAGATCTCAAACTTTGCCATTCCTGGATTTGAATCGCGCCACAACTTAATTTACTGGAAATGGCAAAAGTATCTTGGACTGGGTGCGTCCGCTTCTTCCTTCTGGATAATCGACTATGAGCTCTGGCGATGGACCAACTTACACAGCGTCAAAGGTTACATCGAAAGATTGGAAGATGGAGTTTTGCCAAAGGAATTTGAGGAGAGCATCGACGACAATATGGCAAACCTTGAGAGGGTATTTCTCAGCCTGCGGCTATCAGAAGGCCTTGATGTGAAAGACAGGTTTATAGCTCAACAGATAGGAGATGAGTTCAGTGAGTTTGTCGTTGTGGAAGACACGCGCATTAAGTTGACTTTCAAAGGCATGCTTGTCGCTGACCATCTGGCTATAGACATAGCCTCATACCTTGAAAATCCAGATTAAAAAGCAGGGTCGGACGCCCGACCCTACTTCTCGGCCGCCTCACGCAACTTTTTGAGCAGATCAGGCGGGCTCTTTACGGGATATTCGATCCTGTCAAGGAGTTCCTCCACCGGGCGATCCTTCACAACGGCGCCCTTCAGCCTCTCCATGAGCTCAGATTTATCCACAGGGAACTTGAGGCCTTTGATTCTTTTGAGCACATCCACGGGCCAGACAATGCCCAGAACCTCGGATGTCTCCTGCATTATCGAAGTCAGTATCCAGATGTTGTCGCGGCCTTCCTTGATCTCCTTGTAGGCTATTTTGGCTAATCCGCCAGCCGTGTGTGAACGCGGCGTCTTCTCCTGAAGCTCACCCTCCAGCTTCTTCATAACAAGTTCAGGGTCGGCCCTGAGGATATTCCTGACAGTCTGGCGGGTCAAACCGAGGAACTGAGCTATCCAATCCTCTGTCTTCAACCCTTCTTCGGCGAGCACAACGGCATAAGAAGCCTCCATGAGGCTGGTCACCCATGTTAGGTTGCGATACTCTATCAGCTTTCTCGGCCCACCGAGTATCTCAAGAGATTTCAAAAACACCCTCAAAGCCATTGCATCGATGTCAAACATCTGGATTTCCTGAGGTTTTAGTTCGATCATAGCGTCACCTCCTTTGGGATGATGAGGTTTTAATTTAAAAATTTAGTAAATTCTGTCAAGTGATCAGTGCGAGGATAAATGTCCAGATATGAAACCCATAACGGATTTTTACCATGCCCTTATCCTATCGCCCCCCCCAGATTGGGACAATAACAGCTTTGGACACTGGATTCAGCTAAACATGCAAATTCCTTGACACATCTTCAACGGCTTCATATACTATGCCCCACAATAAAAACTGGAGGATCAGATAGATATGACAATGTTGAAGTTCCGCAAAAATATTAAATTTTTCTTCTGGATTGTGGCGGCTTCCTTCATTCTCTGGATCTTCATACGACTTGGCGCAAACATCGTGGGACACAGGACACGTAAACCGTGGGAAAGAGGAATTATAGCGAAGATAAACGGTCAGGAAATCCCATACTCCATATTCAACCAGCGGTATTCCAAGGCGATACAGGATTCAATGAACGCCAAAAATGGCAGGAACCTCACACCTGACGAAGAAGCGAAAATAGAAGAAGATGTATGGGACAACATGCTTAAGGACATCGCATGGGAAAAGGTTATAAAACAAAGGGACCTATACCTCAATGACGAGACTGTAGTCTCCCTCCTTGAACTTTCACCTCCGCCTGAAGTCAGGAACATGGAATATTTCAAGGACTCGACCGGCAACTTCGATTATCGCAAATACAGGCAGGCACTTGCTGACCCGAGAAACCTCCAGTTCTTCGCGCAATTCGAGCAAAGATACAGAAACGAAGTCCCTCGTGAAATAATGCGTATCGACGCCTACAATGCTGTTACAGTTTCCGATACAGAAGCGTGGTATGATTTCAAAAAGCGCAACGAAAGGGTCAAAATCGAGTATCTCATCATCCGAATTCCTGATTCTCTCATAAAATACACCGACGACGACCTCAAAAAGTTCTATGAGGAAAACAAAGATTCGTTCAAACTCAAAAATTCGGCCAATCTTGCATTTGTCGTTATCCCTAAAACCCCGTCACATGACGACACGGTTGCTGCGAGAGACAGGATTGAGGGGCTTCTCGATCAGATGAAAGAGCTCAACATTCCGTTTGACTCCATTGCAGCAGAATACTCGGAAGACGACCTCTCCCGCGACAAAGGTGGGGATTTAGGATGGGTATTCCCATCAAGATCTAACAATGCATTCAACAAGTTTTTTGAGCTTTACAGCACCCTGAAGGATTCGCCTGTTGGAAAACTTTATGGCCCGATCCTGACCAATGCAGGCTGGCATCTTGCCGAAGTTGTTGAAAAAGCGGGTGATTCGCTCCACATAAAGCACATACTCGTCAGAATTGTGTCAAGCACACAGACCATACAGAACGCCCACGAGAAAGCCGTCGAGCTTCAGCGTCTCGCTCAGGATGTGGGTATTGACTCTGCGGCCGCTCAGCTTGGGCTGAAAGTCAGAGAGACAGGCGAATTCAAACTCGATCAGAACTTCATCCCTTACTTCGGCCGCGATAAGGAGTTACAGGAGCTCGTCAAAGACGCCAAAAAAGGCGATGTCCTCCCGGTTATCAGGAAATCCCGTTACTACATGGTGGCTCAGGTGAAAGATCGGAAACGGGAGTATGTGCCGCCGTTCGATGAAGTGAAGAAAAAGGTCGAAAGGCTTTACAAACGCACGATGCAGCAGAAGCTGGCCGAGCAATACGCTGAGAAGATCTACAATGAGATCAAGAGCGGTAAATCGTTCGACGAAATCGCCAAAGAATATCCTCAACTTACGATTAAGCACGATACCACAGACTACTTCACGAGGACTCAGGGAGTTCCGGGACTGGCTTACAGGGGCAAAGTTTACGGAGCAGCCTTTACGCTTCCCGTCGGTGCTGTTTCAAAACCTATACTCGAAAACAACGCCGCTTACATCATCAAAGTCCTTGACAGGCAGGAACCTGATAAAAACAACTTCGGCAGATTTAAGAAGATGGCCATGGACAGACAGAACAGGATGACTGCTGCCCGGCTCTGGGACGCCTTCACTAAAGAGATCATAGATTCCTTGAAGGTCAAAGATTACAGGAACTACATACTTTACTAAGATAAATTTAGTCAGGCAAATTGAGGGCGGGATATTTAAACCCGCCCTTTTTATTTATCATGGAGGCAATACCATGAACATTCTTATCGTCCTGTCACTTATGTCATCTTTCAACATAACCGTTGAGCTCCCAAATTCTGAAAAAGTGGCCGAGAAATCGAACGGAATAGCGATCTTCAGCAGCGATATGGCAACGCCATGGCGAGCAGGGGATCCGCTACTCCCAATCTATCCGATCGTAGTTGCTGCACCGAGGGGACAGAGAGTTGTAGGTGTAAAAGTAATAGATGCAGATTACGAGAAGTTTTTATCCAACAAGTATGTGGTGCCCACACCAACACCTGCTCCCACTATACCTCCTGAGATCAAAAGTGTTAATTTAGACGAAACATCCGTTGAAGGTGAAGTTTACCGTCACAATGGATTTTACCCGACTGAATGGGTCGAATTGACCTCCACGGGATACCTGTTTGGATGGCCTGTGGCCGGATTGGTCGTTAACCCGTTCAGATACAACCCCGTGACAGGCGAGGTGGAAAAGCTTATACATCTCGAAATTCAGTTTGAGACGGAGCTGGATTCCAGTATTTACCCTCGTGGTTACAGCAGGTTATCGGCCTTTTACCTTGAGAAATTTATGCGCTCGATAGTCATAAACCCCGAGGTCATCCACATACCTGTAAACGATAACGCCTTGTTTGATTATCTCATCATAACGCCCGAGGATTACTCGCTATGGGCCGATTCCATCGCTTATCTGCACCGTGTGAGAGGTTTCAAGACCGAAGTGCGCACCATGGAATGGATAGAAAGCAATTACAGCGGGCGCGACAGAGCCGAAAAACTGAGGAATTATCTGAAAGCGGCGGTCGATTCTGGACTTCTGTTTGTAACGATAGCCGGGGACGAAGGCCCAATGCCGTCGAGAGTGGCCTATGCCATGACATCAGCGCATGGTGTCGTCGGCGAAGACAGCATAAGGGCTGATCTGTATTTTTCCGACCTCGATGGGACATGGGATGCGGACAACGATAACACTTTCGGCGAAGTTGAGGACATGGTCGATATGTATCCGGATGTGTTTGTCGGCAGGATTCCCGCTGCAACTGCCTACGGGCTAAAGCTTTACTACCGAAAACTCAAGCGGTATTTTGCGCTCGATTCAACAAGCTATCTCGGACGAGTGGTGTTGAACGGAATGATACTGTGGGATGAGCCGTTTTCTCCCGGCGGGGTGGCTAAAGAGATCGTTGACTCTGCTGCCGTGCCCGATTCACTCGATGTAAGAAAGCTTTACGAATATCAACATACATCCAATTACGACACAGCAGTCGCTGAGTTCAGGCGTGGAGAGGCCATTTACAACCACAACGGACACGGCTGGTATTACGCAATGTGGGTCGCCCACGCACAGCGAATCCATAGGGGCGAGCTTGACCGACTTGGGAATCCGCACAACTATGGAATTCTCTACACCACAGGGTGCTGGGTTGGTGCATTCGACAAATACTCGTTCGGCGAAGTATTCACAATTCTCGAAAACACGCCCGGAATAGGGTTTATCGGAAATTCGAGATACGGATGGGGCTCTCCGGGAAACCCCGGGTTCGGATACTCCGACATTTTTGACACCGAATTCTTCAAAAAGTTATATCTGGACAGCCTTGACATAGCAAGCATCACGCTTGCAGCCAGCAAGATAAAGTTTATCCCGCTCGCTCAATGGCGAAATGTCTATCGCTGGCACGAATACGAGATCAATCTGTTAGGCGACCCTTTGCTGACCATTCACAGAGGCCGCCCACAACGCCCCGCCGTAGCGACTTCCAGATACCTTATCCCCGGAACCGATTTTAACATCAGGGTTACCTATCCAACAGGCGAACCTGTCGGAAACGCAATCGCATCTATTACGCACGATGGGGCAATTGTGGCAAGGGAACTCACATCCAGCAACGGAATTGCAACCATACACCTGCCTGACACCATCCCCTTCGACTCTCTCGACCTTCTGGTTCACGGCGAGTCAATCGTTCCCACACACATAAGGATTGCGGTTACAGATACATCTCAGTCGCCGATCATAACGGTAACCAATGTGTATGTATCCGCCGAGGATGGCCGCATCCCTGAGCCGGGAGATGACATAATCATGGTGGTGGACATTAAAAACATGGGGAACAGCACGGCTCCACATGCCAGCGTATTGCTTTCCGTCGATTCGGTCGTCACGGTTTATGAGCATTCCTTTGATTTCAACGACATACATCCGGGCGATCAGCGCAGAAGCATCTTTCACGGCGCAGTCAGCGACACGATCTCCTTACTACATCACGCTTTGGGGGATGTGATTGTGGCTGTTGGGGCAGATACTTTCGCCTACCCGTTTGCATTTGACATTGGAAGGCCAGACATCCACATCGTTTCGCACGCCGTTTTCGCTGGAACTGACTCAATCGTGGATTCGCACGAAGATGTCAGGCTTTCGCTGCTGCTCAAAAACGACGGCATAGCCCCGATATCGAACGGCAGGTTTGAACTTCAACCCGAAAAGGGAGCCCCGATAGTGCCCATCTCGATGTCTGTCGATAGTGTTTCAATCCTCACCGATGACACCATCGAGTTGAGATTTGAGTTCTCCACGCTCGACATGTCACACAACGCGGAAATCGGATTTCTCCTCATGGGAAGGGACGAACTCAACCATTACATCGAACTGCCCTTCTCGATAAGTGTAGGCCAATCCTACAACTTCGAGGATTTTGAGAGGGGGGCCAATGGATGGATCTTTAGAGGCCACTGGTCCATCACTGATGAAGATGCGCACAGCGGCTCAAAATCGGCATACTGCGGCATAATGGGTCAGGGCTACCTGCCGAATTGGGATGACACCCTGATCTCGCCGTATTTCGATATTCCGCCGTCGCCGCAACTCTCGTTCTGGCTGAAATTTGAAACGGCAAATTACGGCGTCGATGGCGTTTATGTCTATGTGCAACAGGACACTTTGTTCTATCTTCTGGATTTCATAGGTTCCGGTGGGGCGCTCGATTCGACGCTCGCAATAGATGTCGGATGGGCAGAATACTCCTACGACCTGTCCTTCCTCGATCCTGACAGGCCTGCACGGGTTCTGTTCGTTTTCAGAAGCGATTCCGACGACGAACTCGGACACGGATTTTATGTGGACGATGTCAAAATCGGAGGCTCAATGGTGAACGACAAAAACGCAATCATCGGGACATTCAAAGCTTCTCCCAACCCGTTCAGCGGCCGCACATCGCTAACATTCGACCTCAAAATGCAGGGAAATGTCACGCTGGAGGTGTTCGACATAAGCGGCAGGCTCGTCAAAAACATTGACCTCGGCCTCATGGACAGGGGTAGGCACAGCTGTGAGCTGCAACTCTCCGGCCTGCCTCAGGGCACTTTCATCGTGAGGATCAAAAACGACGGAGTTCCAGCTGGCCATGTCATCATTTCGCATATCAGATGATATTGGTTAGCCCGGTGGAGCAGATTGATTTAAAATTTAGCCTGAAATTGTGGTTTATTGAGAAATCTCAAAATTTCAAGGAGGTCAGAACATGGTCAAACGGATGTTAATGGCGCTTTTAGTTCTCGGCGGGATCGCCAATGCAACTTACAAGAATTATCATGGTGTGGCAGTGTATGGCAACAACATCTGGGTTGTGGCCAAAGACACCTCAAGAAGCAATGTCTATTACTCCCCGGACTTCGGCGCCACATGGGTTGAGCGTCCGATAATCCGATACGACCTGTATGTGCCCCTTTTCGATGTTGATTTCGTCGATCCTTACACAGGATGGGCGGTAGGATATGAAGGCTACATCTATCAGACCTACGATGGAGGCCAGACATGGACGCTGCAGGCTTACGGCGTGTCCAAGTTCATCACCCGCGTGAAATTCATCAACGAGATGGTCGGATGGGCAGCCTGCGGTGATGCCATTTACGCGCGGACATCGAGCGGCGGCAATCCGCCACCAAACGGATGGGTATCAGGTGTGGCGATAATGGCAATGACGGAGCTTTATGGTGTTGCGCCCCTCGACAGCATGACAGCGTTCGTCGCAGCTGGTGACGCCGTCAACCCCGGCGGTCAGGGCTATCTCGCCTTTACATCGGACGGCGGCAACACATGGACAATCCTCATTCAGGACTCGGTTTACGACTATTTCGATGTCAATTTCACCGATGAACAGCACGGTTTCCTTGTCGGCGGGCTTGATAATCCGCCTTACACGCCAAAACTATATGTCAGCTCGAACGGTGGACTTGCATGGAATGAGGCCTCGCTGCCTCAGGGAACGCATACTCTGAGGGCTATCACCTTCGTCAATCCAAACTACGGATGGGCAGTCGGAGAGGAAGGGACCATAATCCGCACGCGCGACGGCGGCAACACATGGGAGCTGTTGACCTCAGGGGTTTCAACTGTTCTGTTCGATGTCGAGTTTGCCGACACGCTAAACGGCGTCGCAGTCGGTGACTCTAACACTGTGTTGATAACCAACGATGGCGGAGAGACATGGCGCGTGCTCGATCCTCAAGCTGGGATCGAAGAAGACGAGCGCCCTGTCCAAACCGCTCCAGTTAGCATAAAAATCCACACTTACGCGGGAACAATAGAGATCGAGGCGCCATACAGTGGTGAAATCACAGTTTTTGACGCATCCGGGCGAATCACAGGGATGAGGCGGCTCAACGGCAACAAAGTCAGGTTCTCCGTGCCGTCATCAGGCGTCTATTTCGTCAGGATGAGGATTCCAAACGCAAAGCCGATCGTCAAGAAGGTAATTGTGGCGAGATGATCGGCAACAGCTTCAGCTCAAGAAGATTTTGGGGCACGGAAAACCATTCTCCGTGCCCCTGCGCCTCTGTGTGAATCTCACAATTCCCACACGGGGAGAAGGTGAACACAGGGAAAAACAATCCTCTGTGCCCTCTGTGTCTCTGTGTGACTCTCTCTAACTATTCAAAATCTTTCTCATTCTCCAGAACACCCTGTCGATCCTCGCATTGCAGTTTTTGAAATAAAATCCGACAGGGCCAACCCACGGAATGATAGCCTGCTTAAATCCCATCCTGCGCAGATCTTCAAGGGAACGCAGGAGTAGCGCCCTGCCTATCCCCTTGCCGCGCGCAGACCTGTGCGTGCCCATCGGGCCGAACCATCCAGTACCCATGTTGTTGGACTCGTGTGCGGAGAAGCCGATCACCCGGCCGTTCACATCGGCTATGAACAGCGTGGGCGGGTCGTTCTGCAACGATGTATCCACTTCGCCCTCCCACCCATGAAACTCAGATGATATGAACCCCAGGATAGCGTTCCTGTCCTGAACCGTTGCCCTTCTAATCACAATCCCGTGTTCAGAAAGTAGTTTCTTCTCAAGATCCTCATCGGGTTCGACATCGCACAGATCCGCAACCATGTTGTATGTCTCATCGAATTTTTCATAACCATGCTTCTGGAAAAATAACACGGCGGGGGTATAGCGCACATCGATGCCGGGCATAAAGTAGTTTGGCGCCCCCTCACACACCCTGACCTCGCTTACACCCGCTTGCTTAAGCCTGTATTCCATCTCATCTAACAGCGTGGCGCCGATGTGTTGTCCCCTGAACTGCGGCCTCACCGCAAAAAGCTTATGGTAGCCCGTGTTGCCCCTGACAAGCCCCATCCAGAAAGCAACAGGAATGCCGTCGTAATAGGCTATCAAAGCGAGCTCCGAATCGAAATCGCCATCCCCGAATGTCTTTTCAAAGAGCAGCGAATATGTCAACCTGTCGAGTTCAAGCGATTCATTGAGGATATCGAGAGCAAGGCCAAGCCTGTCCTCATCCAGCCTCTCCAATTTTATCCTTTCCATGCTGTCGCCCTCTGCCTTAAAATGCGTGGTCAAATGTTATGTCGAGTGTTGAGAATTCGCCCGATTTCCCGTAGTCGAGCGCTATGATGAAATCCCTGCCCCACATCACCCTCAATCCGCCGACAAATCCCGTTATGCTCCTGCCATACTTGCTCATGCCAGCATCAATTCCGAGAACCGAGCCGACGGTCCATTCGCTGTTCAGGAAATTGAACGACAGCATCCTGAACCTGAGTTCGTTGTTTACGACAATTTTTTTCGATGACATGTGATAAAATGTCGGGTAACCCCTGACGCTGTTCCTGCCGCCCAGCCCTTCAAACGGCTGGATGGAGTAATTCCATCCGTAGGCGAAGAACGGTACATCCTTCTGGGGTAAAACTGAGTATGCAATTCTCGATGCAAGTGTGATGCGATCTTTCAGAAAGCTGATATAACCTCTTGCGGATGCAAACAGCGTGGTAAACCGATAATCTTTGCCAAACCAAAGCCCATAGGAAAGTTCAAGAACATATCCTTTTGTCGGATCGCCCTCGTAATCACGACGATCGAAGAAAATGCCGCCCTGCAGGCCATTTATCCTGCCGCCTTCTATGCCGTAGGGCTTGAGGGAATCAAGAGCCGAGTTACTTCTTATCTCGATGGAATGGTTCTGGCTCTCTAACATAAAGAAACCGATTCCGTATCGGGCCACGCCACGAAAAAACATGTTGGTGTGTATGTAAGTGTAAAATGTATCTCCCATGGGCACATCGAAGGTGATACTATCGGGATAATAGTTTTCGTAAAGCGCCTTGTTGTATTCCGCCGTCAGGGTCACCCTCAACGGGGACTTGTAATCGAAAAATATGCGGTGTTTTTGAACGCCTCCGGTGGTCTTGAAAAACTGGCCGTAGATGTTCCATTTGTATTCCTTCTCGCCGGGTTCGTATGTGTAAAGTCCTATCCGAAGCCCATATCCAACCCCTGTTTGTGAGGAATAGCTCAAAAGGGGTATGCCTTTGATGATGAAAGAGGTTTGTGGCCCGGCGGAAACCAATAAATTAGCAATCAACAAAAGATTAAGCATAGTCAGACCTCCTGTGGTTATCTCATCTCTCAAAAAGCCTCAATCCCTGGACCTTCTGGAACCATGTCCTGACTTTGAGGGTCCCAGAGGTCGTATCGATGTCATCGATGTAAATCAGGGCGTAAAATCCATCTTCAGTTTGAAGCCCGTAAAAAGCACCTTCTGCCAGCTCTTCATGGCTCCTATACCCGCTTTGGGGCAACAGGAAGGCGGCCGTATCCCTTGATACCCACTGGATGCCGTTGTCCCGCCATGTGGACGGTGGCACTACCACGGAATCCGAACTCAACTGCGAATAGGCAGGCGAAACGATGTAGAACGGAGGTGTGGAATAGTCGGTTCCGAAATTGGTGAAATAGAAATCGACCACCTCGGCATTTATGGGGTAAATCATCGAGTAAGTGTGGCCCGTGCCGTCAGCCCTGTCCCACCCGTAACCCGCATGTCCTCCGAGATTGACCTCCCTCAACATCAATGTATCGGTCGCTATCGGCACTGTGGAAACGATCTCCGATGGGCGGCTTTCAAAACTGTCTTTGACGGAAATGACACGGTAAAATCCCGTATGCAGCTCAGGGTCGTGGACAAATGTGGTGTCATCGGCGCTCCTTGTAGCCGCTATCAAAATCCAGATAGAATCTCCAAGCATTTTGTATTGAAGTATATACCCCTCTGCTGTATCAACCTTTGACCATGTGATTCTGACATTAAGCCCTTCATTTTCAGATGAAAGGTTCACTTCCGACGGCGCATCGATGCCGTAGTGATTTTTGACATAGACGCTGACCGTGTCCGAATAGTCAGTTATGTGAGCGCCATGTGCTTCGGCACGAATGTAATGCCATCCATCTAAGACATCTTCAGTGTTCCATTCTAATTCAAAAGGTGGAGCATCAACATTAGCTATGACCTCTCCATCGACCGTGAAAGTGACAAACTGGATGTTGTCCGTGCCTGACACAACCGTCTGGATGGTTACCTTACCCGATACCGTGTCGCCATCATGGGGAGATGTTATGTAGATGTTGATCGTGTAATTTACCACGGGGCTGCATCGGGCGGCGAAGATGAGGCCTGCCGTTGCAGCTGCCAGAAACAGCAAAAACCGGCCTTTCATCTCACCTAACTCCTTGTTTTCTGCCATTTTTCTGAAAGGACCTTGATTTTTTTATAAAAATCTCCGATGTCGCTCAAATCCTCAAAAGCGATTTCAGCTCCACTGTTGTAAAGTTCATCGACTGAGTAGGGGCCTGTCGCTACGCCAACTGCAAAAACGCCAGCGTCATGAGCTGCTTTTATGTCCCTCGGAGTATCACCTATCACCGCCACCAACTCAGGATCGTAATCTGCGAGTCTCAAACCGCGCTCGACAGCCATCCGCACTATGACATCACGCTCCTCGGAATCCGATCCGAACCCGCCAAAGCTGAAATACCGCCACAGATCAGCGCGCGAGAGTTTTATGCGCGCGCCACGCTCGATGTTCCCGGTGGCCAGTCCGAGCAGAAAATCACGGTCTCCGTCGAGTTTTTCAAGCAATTCATGCACGCCCGGCAACACGCGATATCCTTTCGAGTTCTTCACTTCATCGACAAGGCACTCAACATACACATCTAACACTTCTTTGATCTGCTCGTCGGTGGGCTCAATGTTGAGTTTGCGCACGAATATCTCACGGACAATCGCAGGATCGGTCTTTCCGGCCGGTTTTATTCCTTGCATAGCTCTCTGCAGGCCATACAACCGTTCAAACGCCTTCGTCAGGGAGCGGTCACCTGCTCCGCCTGAAAGGATCAAAGTCCCATCTATGTCGAATAGCAATATTTTCATGGCTGGAATTATAGCGTATGGCAAAAGGTAAGACTAACAGGGTTCAGACGGTGTTATCGCTTTCCATTTCAGCAGCCATCTTCTCAACTTCGGCCACGAGCTCATCAACGATATCCGATTCAGGCACCTTTCTGACGACTTTACCCTTCTTGAACAGGAGGCCAAATCCGGGGCCAGCTGCGATTCCTATATCAGCATCCCTCGCCTCACCTGGGCCGTTGACTTCACAACCCATGACAGCCACCCTGATCGGCGCTTTAATGTTCGAAAGCCGCCGTTCTATTTCCCCCACGATGTCCATGAGGTCAATTCTGGTCCTCGCACATGTGGGGCAGGAGATCAACATGATGCCGCGCGAACGAAGTTCAAGCGACTTGAGGATCTCCCAAGCCACCTTGACCTCCTCAACAGGGTCAGCGGTCAGGGATACCCGAATTGTATCGCCTATGCCTTCAGCGAGAAGTGTGCCTATGCCGACGGCCGACTTTATTGTGCCCGTCCACGCCGGCCCGGCCTCTGTTATCCCAAGGTGAAGCGGGTAATCTATCTTGTCCGAGATCATCCTGTATGCCCGAAGTGTTGCTGGAACCGATGACCCCTTCACAGAGACCACGATTTTATCAAACCCCTGCTCCTCGAAGAAACGCACCCATCTGACGGCCGATTCCACCATAGCCTCAGGGGTGACACCACCGTGTTTGTCGATCAGATCGAGCTCAAGGGAGCCTGAATTTACCCCTATCCTTATCGGGACATCGTTGCTTTTGGCAGCTGAGATGACCTCTTTGACCTTGTCGTAACCGCCGATATTGCCGGGATTTATTCGTATTTTGCTTGCGCCAGCTTCCATTGCGGCTATGGCAAGCTTGTAGTTGAAATGAATGTCAGCGATGACTGGGATCGGCGAGCTCCGCACGATCTCCCTGAACGCCTCCACTGCCTTGAAATTGGGCACCGCAACCCGAATTAGCTCGCAACCTGCATCGTAGAGCCGCCCTATCTGCTCAAGTGTGCCCTCTATGTCTTCCGTCTTTGTCGATGTCATCGATTGGACAACAACTGGATTGTCGCCGCCGATTGCGACATCGCCAACCATGACAACTCTGGTCCTTTTCCTGACGAATTCTCTCATGGCGAAGCCTATGACCTCCTTTTTGAATGCTGATCCACCAAATTTTCAAGCGTATCGAAAACCCGCTCGGCATCAATGTCGTAAAGGCAATGTTTGTCGTGAAACCTGCACGGTCTTTCGCCATGCAAGCTACATGGACGGCACTTCAAATCCAGCTCGACGGTTCGGCTCCTCTCACCGATAGGCTTGAACCCGAATTCGGGTATGGTGGGGCCGAAAATGGCCACAGTGGGCACATCGAGCGCATCAGCGATGTGCATCGGTCCGGAATCGTTGCCAACAAAGCCTGCCGAACCACTTATCAGGGAAACAAGGCCTTTAACATTAGTTTTTCCGATCATGTCGATGAGCGGCGCTTTTGAGCGAGCAGTCATGCACTCAGAGATCGCTTTTCGTGGCGCGAGCTCGGCCTTCGTTCCGACAACCACAACTGGCACCCTCATCTTTTCCCTTATCATCCTGCAAAGCTCGCCGAAATGAGGCCAGACGCGCGTCTCATAAGCGGCTCCTGGAGCTATCACGATATAGTTCTCCGGGAGCTGAAGATTATCATCGCACGGCAGAAGATGCGGCCTGTAAAACTCATCATTGCCAAGCCCAAGAGCCTTTCTTATCGGCCGTTGATACAGCTCAGCGATCGGCACAAACTCGATCTTTTTGTGGAACCAGACTGCCATCCGTCTTTCGAGCGTGCGCTTGCTATAAGAGTATTTTCTTTGCGCCCCACTGAGCTTGAGCAAAAGCGCTGTGAGCGGTTTCCTGTGAATGTCAAAAGCAAGATCTACTTTGAGGGCTTTAAGCTCGTTGATCAACGATAGAATTTCATCTCTGGATGGAGGCCTATTCAGACCGTAAACGGATTTGACCCTGCTGTCGCATGCGAAGAGCTGTTCAAACGGCTTGTAGGTCACCAGATAGACTTTAAAACCGTGCCTGTGCAACATCTCAACTGCTGCTGCGGCTATTGTGACATCTCCCATTGCAGAGAGCCGCAGCAGCAGCGCCTTATGACTCATAATTCGAGCAGAGTTATCCTATCGTTGGTATAAATGCAGATGGAAGCGGCTATTTTCAGTGCCTTCTCACAAATAGTTCTGGCGTCAAGTTCGGTGTTTTCAATCAGCGCCTTTGCCGCTGCGTAAGCGTAGGGGCCTCCTGACCCAATCGCCACAATTTTGTCCTCAGGCTCGATTATATCTCCCTCACCTGTAAGGATGTAGGCGTGTTCTTTATCGAGCACGGCTATTATCGCATCGAGCCGCCGAAGCACCTTATCTGAGCGCCATTCCCGCCCAAGTTCGACAGCCGCTTTCGGCAGGTTGCCCCGGAACTCGTCCAGCTTCTCCTCCATTTTCTCGAAAAGCGTTATTGCGTCGGCTGCACCACCTGCAAACCCGATCAGCACCTTGTCGTCGTGTATTTTGCGGACCTTTCTGGCAGTGTGTTTGACGATGGTTTCGCCAAAAGTGACCTGTCCGTCAGCGCCTATGCAGGCCTTCCCGTTGTGGATAAGCCCGAGAACCGTTGTGGAGCGCATCATCCTTTTCATTTGGCTTCAAAAAATGCCCTGTAGCCTTTGTAAGCCATCCAGAGATCGGCTTTGGAAGCTATCTCAAATGGGGAGTGCATAGAGAGCAGAGCCGGGCCAGCATCTATGACATCCATGCCGAACTTTGAGAGGTATTTAGCGACCGTTCCGCCTCCGCCTTCATCGACCTTACCGAGCCCCGCCGGCTGCCAGACGACGCCGTTCTGGTTGAAAATCCGTCGGATAAGCGAGACGAACTCGGCATGGGCATCGTTCGCGCCATATTTGCCGCCGTGCCCCGTGTATTTCATGATCGGCAGGCCGTAGCCGAGTATTGCGGCGTTTTTGGGGTCGTGCACCTCTTTCCACATCGGATCGATGGCTGCCGTCACATCGGCAGATATCGCCTGTGATTTCTGGAGCGCTGTCATCAAGTTTTTGTAGTTAAGCTCGCCCTGAAGATCCAGTAGGCTTGCGATCACATGCTCGGCGAAACGGGACTGTGCGCCAGTATTGCCGTCCGAGCCAATTTCCTCCTTGTCGAAAAGGATCGTGATTGCCGTCCACTCCGTGTCAGCGGCATCGAGGACGGCCATCAAAGATGTGTATCCGCAGATGCGGTCGTCGTGCCCGTAACCGCCTATCATGCTTTTATCAAAGCCAACATCGTAAGCAGGGCCAGCAGGCACAACCTCTAATTCCGCAGATATGAAATCCTCTTCTTTGATGCCATACATCTCGCTCAACAACTTGAGAACATTGAGTTTAATACTTTCCTTTGCGTCCTTTTCATCAGGCAAAGGGATCGAACCGACAATCAGGTCGAGTTTCTCGCCCGGAATCGCCTCCTCTATCTTTTTGCCATATTGTGCCTTACGCGATAGATGTGGCAGAAGATCCTCGATGGTGAAAACCGGATCGCCCGGCTTATCGCCAATATTTATGTCAATTTTTCTGCCGTCCTCCTTGATGACAATCCCGTGAATCGCAAGCGGCCTTGCAACCCATTGATATTTCTTTATTCCGCCGTAGTAATGCAGATCAAAAAGGGCGGTTCCAGTCTTCGAGCTGTCGTAGAGCGGATTTTGTTTCACATCGATTCGAGGGACATCGATATGGGCAGCAACTATCCTGACGCCATCCCTGACGGGCCTCTTTCCGATCCTCGCGATAGCAACAGCTTTACCTCTGTTGACTATGATGACCCTATCTCCGCCTGACGAAATGTCCTTGAATCCAGCTTTTGATGCCGTCTCAATGGCGAACTCGGCAACTTCGCGCTCGGTCTTGTGGGTGGACAAAAATTCACGGTACGAATCAGCAAATTCCATTGCCTTCTGCTTCTCGTCCTCGTCTATGATGTCCCAAACGGGTTTCCTCTCCATCTTAAGTTCTTTGTAGCCCATTCCAAAGCCTCCTTTGTTAAAGCCAGATGAAATTATAAACATTGGGCCACAGGATTAACAGAGCTCGACTTGCATCACGAGAAGTAAATTCCAGCCAGCTTAAAAAGCAATTTCACGGCCATCAGAAACAGGATGGACGCCAGAACCTTCTTGACGACTTCAGGATGAAGGTGTTTGTGCATTACAATGGTGCCGAGCACTGCGCCCGCAAGCCCTCCCACAGAGGCGGTCAGCATTATAGGCCAGTTAACGCTTCCCATCAGATAGTATGTCAAAAATCCGGAGAAAGATGAGAACGGCACGACGAATGCCGTTACTGTGGCTATCCGCTTGGGATTGATGCCCATCATCAGCAAAAGAGGAGATATTACCCCGCCTCCGCCAATACCCAGAAGACCGGACAAAAGTCCAGCGACAGCTCCCGTGAACACAAGTGCTTCGGTTTTGACATCTGTACGGTAAGTGCTATCAGGATGCTTTTTATGTATAGCGAACATCGAAGCGGAGAAAATGAGAAACGCAGTAAACAGAAGGAGGATGAATGTGGATGGGACAAACTTTGACAGATAGGCCCCGACAACAGCGAAAACGAAAGACGCAATCAAGATCGGGAGGGTCAGTTTCAAATCGAGCCTTTTGTTTTTAATGTTGTGAAAGCTGGCCCCTGCAAGGCTGACAGTGTTGTAGAAGAGGCCAACCGGTTTAGCCACCTGTATCGGGATTCCGAGTGAGACGAGCACGGGCACGAGGATAATGGCGGCTCCTACGCCTCCGAGCGCAAAAATGAATGATGCTACAAGAGATATGGCAAAAATTATTGCTATCATGGCATTCCTCTTTAGTTAAAGGCGGCAAATTAAAAGCTCAAAACGGGCGCATGTCAATTTTTCCGGGAGAAGTTACATCCGGAGGCACCGCAAATAGACCGAAACTGGACAATTCATGGGCAATTCGTTTCCTTGACCTGGCCTCAAATCCTCTTTAAATTTTTGTGATAAAGTTTGGAAAAACGGCCGGGGGGTGCTTGGACGACCTGATGGTCGGACAGGCTGAGAGCAGACCCCTTGAACCTGATCCGGGTAATGCCGGCGTAGGGACGGCCTGTAAAGACCATCCCTTCCACCGACCAGGCATTTCCCGGCCCCAAAAAGTCAAAGGAGGTCAAGAGATGTCAGGAGTGCTGACGGCCGCTCTGATAGCGGCAAACATCTACGGGGCCGTGGTAAACTCAACAGATGGTAAGCCCATTGTCGGGGCGCATATAGCTCTGCTCAGCGACACGGGCGTCGTGGCAACAGCTACAACAGACCTCGATGGAACCTTCTTCATCCCAACCGTATCCGAGGGTCGTTACATCCTGAAAATCAGCCATGTTGCTTACAAACCCTATGAGGATACGATAGATGTCGCAGGTGGATCCCTGAAACTCACAATCCGAATGGAGCCCGGCGTCATAATGATGCCGCCGATCGATGTGCAGGCTGCCCGTGTAACTGAGACGGACGGCGTGCCGTTCACCGAGCTTGCGAAAGACATGCTCGGCAGGCTTTACACGCAGGAGGAGCCGCCAATGCTGTTTTCGCTCGCTCCCGGCGTGTTTTCGTATTCCGAGGACGGCCTGGGCTTCGCCAATGCTCACATCAACATTAGAGGGTTTCCGTCAAACAGAATCTCCGTGATGATCAACGGCATACCCGTCAACGATCCGGAAAGCCATACGGTTTATTGGGTTGACTATCCGGACATCCTGTCGGACGCATCTGAGATACAGGTTCAACGCGGCGTAGCGGCATCACTTTACGGCGTGTCAGCCTTCGGCGGACTTGTGAACATCCAGACATTCGACTTCTCCAGCGAACGGATCGCAGAGGCTGAGTTCGGTTACGGCAGCTTCAACACGAGGAAGTTCAGCTTCAAATACTCAACCGGCAGGGTCAGGAACAAGGCGTTTTATGCCAGATTCTCAAAGATTTATACAGATGGCTGGAGGGAACGCTCATGGCTAAACAGCTGGTCGTATTACATCGGCTCCGCCTATTTCACGGATCAATCCGCCACCAAATTCCTGATATGGGGAGGCCCTGAAAACCTCCATTACAGCTACTGGGGCATAACTAAGGAGGAATTTGAGGAAAATCCGAGATACAACCCAATTACTTATGAGAACGAGGTCGATAATTTCTACCAGCCGCACTTCGAGCTCATCCACACCAGAAATCTAACCGACAGGCTCACCGCGACACTGACCGCTTACTACATACACGGCAAGGGATACTGCGAGCAATACAGGTGGGATCAGCCGTTCTCGGACTACCTTCTCCCGAATTACATCGACACAGTTGGTGTTGACAGCAGCGGGAACATTGTAGTTGACACCGTGCGGTCGTCCGACCTCGTCCGTCGCAGATGGGTGAGCGAGCGCGATGTGGGGCTCAACGCACAGTTCTCATACAGGACAGATGCAACTCAGCTTGATTTCGGATTTGGCGGAATGCACCACAGAGGGCACCATTGGGGCGAAGTCGTATGGGCTGCAATATGGCCATCGCCCGATGTATCCACGCTCCACAAATACTACGATTTCATGATGGACAGGCCGTTCCTTTGGGGATTTGCAAGCCTAAAACACGACCTCGGGCCTGTGGCTGTCATTTCGGACATATCGATACAGCAGAGAAAATACAGGTTCTACAACGATAAGCGGGACAGCATAACTTTCGATATACCATACACATTCATCATACCAAGGCTTGGCATATCAAAGGTCTTCAACGACAACCTTTCAATGTATATCAGCGTGGCGCGATCTGAGAGAGAGCCCTCAGCAAGAAACATTTACGATGCAACGCATCCTTACGAATCGAAGCCGCTGATAGATGAGAATGGCAATCCGCTCATCAAACCGGAAAAACTTGTGGACTTTGAAAGCGGAGTGACATGGAAAAAGGGTGATAACACATCCGTGGAGCTAACGATTTACAGCATGTCGTTCAGGGACGAGCTTGTGCCCAACGGAGCATTAACGGACGAGGGTTACCCGCGCCTCGCAAATGCCGCTTCATCCGTGCATCAGGGGGTTGAGCTTGAGGCGAAAGCCAGCCCGTTCAAATGGCTCAGGCTCTACCTGTCAGCCCACAAAGCCATCGACAAAATTCGTGAGATGACAATCTTCACGACATCGGGCGATTCGAGCATATCGTTGACTTACAGGGACAAAGTCACCCCCGGATTCCCGTCGGAAAAGGCGTCGTTAGTGGCCGAATTTGGTTCCGAGAAGCTATCAGGATGGGTCCAATTGCAATATCGGGGCAGAATCTTCGTGGACCTCGACAATTCGCCGCAATACGCCATAGAACCGCACGCTGTCCTCAACATGGGGATTGAGGCGCATCCGATCGAGCATCTCACGCTCGGAGCTAAGGTCAAAAACATCGCCAACAAGCCATATCTTCAGTATGGCGTATTCGACATGGAGTGGGGCGAGGCCTACTATTTCCCGGCAGCACCCCGTCAGATCTTCGTGTATGGAAAACTGACCTTTTAGGGTCAGTGCGGGCGGGGCGTTGCCCCGCCCGCACTCATGAAATCTCCACTTCTATGGCAAAATCCTTACTATCACCGTCCAGCGCAAAAATCAACAGAAATGAGTTCTCCTGATAGGTGAGGTCAAATCCAGATTCGGATTGCGACACCGTGTAAATCGGCACCCCCCACAGCTCAAACCTTTCAGAGGCACGCACGCGAACCTTCATGCCGTTTACATCATGGATTGCGATTTCGAAGGCGGATGGGTGTATGACTTTCTGAGACGGGTTGCCGACAAATTCACCGTCAACCAGAAACCTCGTCCCTGCATTGTCGCTTGAAGGCAGGGCAAGGTTTAGCTCAACCCCCAGCCTCAGGCCGCCACGAGCGCGAACGGAGTAATCGACTCGCAATTTATTAGCATCAATCCAAAATGTTTTGGTTATGGCGGCCTCTTCCTCGCTGTCGTCCCTGCGGATGACACCCTTCCTGTGAAGCCTCACAACATCCCCATCCACCTCAAATCCATAAATTCCCAGCGTGAAATCGCCCATGTCGCGGAAACTGCAATCCTGAAACTCGTTTATGCCGGCATTAGGCGGAAGGAAATGCTCGATAAAGTTCAACCTTTCGTGCCAATCGTATTTCAGGTGCCGATAAGTCCGTTGATCAACCACCTTTTCGATCTCATGGATGGAAGCAACCCCATTAGACGACTTTTCCGCAACTTTTATCCCCTTGTGGTAGTGTTCAAAGCGCCTTTTCAGGGTGTCTCCGAGGTTGTATTTGTGAGAGAACGATGAAAGTTCAACTACCGCACCGCCTCTCGCGGGCGCCATCTGGACGGACAGGTGACTGTTGCGAACCACAATTTCATCAAACCCGTCCTTGTCCAGATCGAGGACTTCAATCCCTTCGCCTGCGACCCGTTTTTCGGCATCAAGCAGGTTTTCATAGATCGCATGCCTCAGGTGAGGCAGATACAGGCCACCAAACACGCCGTGCCAGTAAGCGTCGTTGCATTGCGCCCTATGGACAGCATCAAGCGCAGCCCCGTCACCAGCTTCTCTGGCAAGCATCGAGAGATACAGCATCTTTTTGTGCATCCTGTTAGATTCCTCGTATTTCACAAGGAATCCAGGCCATATACCGCCTCGAACAAACTGCCTGAACCGCTCAAGGAGCCCCCTCTGCTCAAGCTCATGTATGAAGTCACCAAATTCGAGCGCCCTTTCGGCAGGTAGAGACCATTCGCTCATTTCAAAATAGGATGCGCTCGGCAGGTAAATTCGTCCAAGAGGCCGATGTGATCTCATGTATTCGCTGTAAGTTGTGGGATTTACCCATTCTGTATCGGTAATCGTCTTCATGAAAAGCTCCAGCCAACCCTTGTCATAAACCCACTCGAATGTGCCGGGCCACACTCCGAACTTCTCGCCATCGTCGAATATTATCGCCGCTGCATCGCCGTATTTTTTAAGTTCTGTAAGGTATTCCATTGTCTCATGTATCGGTCTGAACGGTATCAAATAGCGCAGTTTCTGATCAATCGGGAACACAGCAAGGGTTTTACCCTCATACTCGGTCAGGTAATAGCCATGAAGTTCCTCGCGGCTTTTCCCCGCACACATAAAATGGAAGTCATCGACAAGGACATATCTCACGCCAGCCTCTATCAGCGACCTTACCACATCGGACTCCCACACGCGCTCGGTCAGCCAAAGGCCGAACGCTTCTGCTCCAAAGTGTTCTCTCACAAAGTCCACAGCTTTTTTAATCTGATCCACGCGGTCCACATGTGGGATTGACCACAACACCGGTTCATAAAATCCGCTCACTACGATCTCCACCTGCCCCCTTTCAACAATGGAGCGAACCCTCTCGTTGAATTCAGGGTGATGCTTATGAATCCATGCCATAAGCGGCCCGGTGAAGTGCAGCGTCATTCTGAAGTTCGGAAACCTTTCAAGCACATCGATGAACGGTCTGTATGACCTGTTGTAAGCCCATTCAAACACATGGTCAAAATTGCCAACCGGTTGATGGGAATGCGTGCCGAAAAGAAGAGATACCATGTTTTTCTCCTTGTTGAAATCACTTTGATGTGGGTGCGGCGACCTTCAATTTTTCCATAACCGAGGCCAAATCTTCCCCGGTAAGGTTAGATATGATGCGGGCAAGCTGTTCGATATTCTTAAACTTAAGCTCTATTTTTCCCCTTCCCTTTCTGCCGATCTTTATCCTCGCAGCCAGCCCGGCCTTTTCAGCCACCAACAGCTCGACATCATTAAAAGGCCCTTCCAACTTCTTTCTTTTTTTCTGTGAGCTCTGGAGCAACCTTTCGAGCTCCCTCACAGAAAGCCCCCTTTCAACGACCAATCTGGCATAATAGGACTGTTTATCGTAGGGAACCCTCAACAATGTTCGTGCATGCCCTTCCGTTATATCACCTGATGCGAGCATTTCGATGACATTCGGATGGAGGTTTAGAAGTCTCAAGCGGTTTGCGACGGTCGAGCGATCCTTGGCAACCTTTTCGGCCACCTCCTGCTGGGTGAGACCGAATTCATCCATGAGCCTCCTGTAAGCTATTGCCTCTTCAACGGGGTTGAGATCGTGCCTTTGCAGGTTTTCTATGAGCGCTATCTCCAGGGCCTCGCGGTCGCTAACCCGGATGACGAGTGCGGGGATCCTGTCAAGTCCTGCCTTTCTGGCAGCAAGCCATCTGCGTTCCCCTGCCACAAGCTCATAACCCGTATCGGATTCCCTGACGAGAACAGGCTGAAGGACACCCTTCGATTTTATGGACTCCACCAACTCAGCTATCTCATCGTCGCTGATCTTATGCCTCGGCTGATACGGATTTTTTGATATGCTTTCAACGGGCAGAAGTTTAACAGTTGCAGCGGCGGTATCTTCAGGCAAAAGGGCATCAAGCCCCCTTCCGAGCGCTTTCCTTGGCATTTCTAAGCACCTCCTGAGCTAACTTGATATACGCCCAAGCCGCATTCGATCCTGGAGCGTATAGGGTTATGGGTTTACCGAAGCTCGGTGCCTCGGCAAGCTTAACGCTTCTTGGAATAACGGTCTCAAACACCTTGTCCTCAAAAAAGCGTCTAACCTCATTCACCACCTGTTTAGCGAGGTTCAGGCGACTATCGAACATGGTCAGCAAAAAACCTTCTATTTCCAGGTCAGGATTAAGACTTGTGCGTATGAGTTTTATTGTCCTGAGAAGCTGACCTATACCTTCTAACGCGTAGTATTCACACTGAACAGGTATAAGTATGGAATCGGATGCCGTAAGTGCGTTTATCGTCAGAGTTCCGAGCGATGGGGGCGTATCGATGATGACGAAATCGTAATTCGGCATGGATTTCAACGCATTTTTGAGCCTCGATTCCCACCCATGCTCCTGCCTGAGCTCGACTTCCGCACCGGCAAGATCAGGAGACGATGGCAACACATGCAGGTTCTCGATCTCGCCATGCTTCTTAACCACGGTGTAGAAATCGCTGACGCCTATAAGGAGGTGGTAGATGTTCACTCTGTGATCAGACGGAAGGCCGAGTCCGCTTGTGGCATTGGCCTGAGGGTCGATATCCACCAACAGGGTTCTGGCTCCGATCTTGGCCAATGCTGCCGACAGGTTTATGGCCGTCGTGGTCTTCCCAACTCCGCCCTTCTGGTTTGCTATCGTGATAATTCTCATAACGAGCCCTATTATATCCGTCCACGCCTTTTAGTTCAATCTTGGATGTTTAGTTCAATCTCGGATGTTTCACATGAAACATCCACACAACATTTTGACTTCCAATAACATCCACAGAGGCATTAAAATCAGCACCATGAACAGAGGGAAGACATGGAAGTTCCAATCCGATGAGATGCTGGAAGAAGCGAGGGAACTCCTGCTGCAAATGGGTGGAGTAGAGGTCGATGTCAGTGCGGATTTCGAGCTATGGCGTATCAAACTCGGAAATGCCACCTTCACAGCTTACAACACGCTTAAACTCTACGCTACACCTTCAAACGATCCAGTCGTCCTCGATGCAATCAACAAAATAGACTCCGTCGTGGGGGATTTCTTCGTGCCACCAGACGCCGATTACCTTATCGGGTGCGATGAGGCGGGCAAGGGCGAGGTGCTGGGCAGCATCTTTGTGTCATGCACTTTCATGCCCGCTCAGTTGTTCAAAAGCCTTCAGGATGTCCTGAGAACAGTGGACACAAAGGCGAGACGACATCCGTTCAGTTACTGGAAAACCCTGTTCGAGGAACTCCATGCTTTTAAACCACAGGGTTTTGACGCTGTCATTAAGAAAATAAAAGCACAAACGGTCGATACCACAAATATAAACAAAATTATGGATAAGGCCTACAGTATGGCTCTGGAGCGCATATTCGAGCTGCATACACCTCAAAGTTTCAGAATAGTCATCGACGATTACGGCCTGGGAGAAGAACTGAAAGAAAAACTGAGAGAACTCGGTGGTAGAGTAATCATCGAGCACAGAGCCGACGAAAAATATTTAGAAGTTGTGGCGGCATCGGTTATTTCCAAGTATTTCCGCGAAAAAGAGATGACGGAGTTGAACAGCGACGAAAAATGGAGCGTAGAAGGGGTAACCCCTGGGCCGGGGTCAGCCAACAACCAGCAGACGCTGGAATGGCTTAAACTGTGGGGTAGGTCCGGCAGGCCGTGGCCTCCGTTTGTCAGAAAATCATATCGGACAATAAAAGAGCTCGAGGAAAGACTCAAAAAACGATAAGAGAGCGATCGTTGTAATGGTTCAAGAAGAATTCGACAATTGGGTCGATATAGTCGGTTATGTGGGGTGGCGTTATGCCAAGCGGTTTCAAAATCTCAAGCGTGTTGGTAGCATCGAAATGGACATCGTGTTCAAAATAAGGCAGTGCCTCAGGCGGAACTCCGAACCTTTTTGCAATAAATCGGAACCTCAGGGCAAATTTGGCAAGCCAGAGAGGAATTTCACCCGATGGTTCCTTTCCCCTTACCCTGAGGCTGAAAATCCGATAAAGCTCTCTGGCAGTGGATGGATTGGGATCGACAACATGAAATGTTCTCCCTGCCGCTTTATCTGACGCCGCCAACGCTACTGTGGCATCAACAAGGAAATCAACAGGGATCAGGTTCACCTCTGCGTGTCCTTTACCTATGTAGGGCAAAGGCAGAAATGAGGGATAACGCTTCATGAAAATCATCACATAGTATGGCCCGTCAAACTTGTCCGTTTCACCGGTCTTCGAGTCTCCAATGACGATAGCGGGCCTTATTATCGTGGTGGGAACAACATTATGGACACGCCTGACGACCTGCTCTGCCAGAAACTTTGTATGTTCGTAGTGGTTTTTAAAGCCGTCTGGCTCTGCGAGTTCGTCTTCGTAAACGATGCCGGTTAGTTTCCCTGCGACATAAGCGGTTGAGAAATAGACGAAGCGCTCAAGCCCAGTAAGTTGTGACACGAAATCGACCACATTTTCGGTGCCAACAACATTGACGAGATAAGCCCTTTCCCAACCAACCGAGAGGTCATAAATCGCTGCAAGATGGAAAAAGTGCCTGATACCTGAACTGATCCTGCTGACCGTTTCAGGGTCGAGGCCAAACATCTTCTGTGTGATGTCTCCCATGAGGATATGGTAACGATCAGCATCGTGGAAAGTGGACACTTCCGCCCTCGCATCGTTAATCCTTGAGGGCTCCACTATCAGGTAAACATCTGGATAGTCAAATTTTTTGACAAGTGCTCTCAAAAGCCTGCGGCCTATAAAACCCGGGAAACCAGTGAATATAAGCGAATTCATTAGCCAACACCCCCATTATTCAGGTTAAGCATCTTAAAATGTCTCTCCACTATCTCCCGAAGAGACATAGCAATTCCTCTGGCTATAAAAGGGCCCATGTAATGTCTGGCATCCTTTTCTATTTCCAC
>WGAI01000074.1 GCA_015489175.1 Caldifarciminota bacterium
ATACAAATCCGGACTCTCATGGCACACCGAAACCGTCGATACGACGGGGACCGTGGGAAGGAATACTTCAATAGCTCTGGATGCAAACGGCATCCCACACATAAGCTATTACGATGTGACCAATGGAAACCTTAAGTATGCCTGTAAATGCGGCGGAGCATGGGATATTTACATTCTTGACGAACCGGGAGATATAGGTTACTACAGCTCAATGGTTCTGGATGATAACGGGGCTCCTCATATTAGCTATTACGATTACACCAACAGGGACCTGAAATACATAACAACTGCTATTTCACTTTTCAGCCCTCTCGGTGGAGAAACATGGAATGTAGGGGCGAACGCTACACTGAAATGGGGTGGGCCAAAAGATGTGGATGTATATATCTCCCTCCAGGGCGGTAACTCGTGGCAATCGCTCTTCACCGGCATATCAGGAACGGCAGTTGGAGACACATGGCTGTATAGCTTTCAGGTGCCGCACATACCCACACATTATGCAAAAATCAAGATTGTCTATGCCAATTTTGACCAGAATGACCCGCTAAACTACGCAGTTTCCGATACATTCTTCACAATTCAGGCAACGGTGACGCTGCTCACTTTCAACGCTCAGTTAGAAAACGACGGCAACATCCACCTTTCATGGAACACCGATCCAGGCCCCGATGAACTTCTTGGCTACAACATCTACCAAATAAACAACGACGGCTCGGAAACAAAACTCACTACATCTCCTATACGCCAGACCAACTTCACCGACCGCCCATCGCCTGAGGTCAAGGGCTACGCTCTCGGCGCCGTCAACGGCATGGGCGAAGAATATCGCATCGGCCAGATCTCAGTCTCAGCCATCAACAAGCCACTCGCTGTGCTCCCGAACATCACGCACGACAGGGCAACCACCTACTTCTTTGTGCCCGATCTCACACCAACCCAATCTGACGAGAATGTGAAACTCTACATCGTGGATGTAACTGGCAGAAACAGGATTCAGATCTTCAACGGGCAGCTTTCTCCCGGCTTCCACTCGATGAAGGTATCAACCGATGGCTTAACCAACGGCCTTTACTTCATCATCTTGAATGTCAACAATTTCTACATCAAGTCCACGAAATTACAGGTCATCAAAAATTGAAGAAGGTGATATTCATGAGAGCATTAAGGGCATGGATCCCTGTCTTTGCGTGGTTCGGCATCGTGTTGCTTGCTCGTTCTGCCAGTGCTGACATCTTCATGTTCACTGAGATGGGAGATGTGTTCAGGAGTGATGATGGCGGTGTCTCCTTCGATCTCGTATCGAATGCAGGCTTCAACGACGGTGTGGCAATAGCTTTTGTGAACGATACGCTCGGCTACCTGCTGACCGAAAGCGGGACGATTTTGAAAACGGCTAATTCAGGAGTCAGCTGGACGCCAGTGGCCGCTCTCCCTGCGACCGATGCACAGGACATCATCTTCGATGGAACCAATTTCTTCGTGCTGTCGAGATCCGGGGATGTATATCGAGGCTCTGAACCATCTGCCCTCACTCTTGTAGGATCCATCCCTGCCAATGACATGGTCTCGATCACCCACAACGGTTCGGCCCTCTATGCGCTCTCATCGTCCGGGGATGTGTGGAGGAGCAACGACGACGGAGGGAGCTGGCTGCTTGTCGGCTCGACAGGCTCAACCGAGATGGTGGCGATTGCGATCATGGGTGATAGCTTATTCGCGCTCAACTCGCTGGGCGATATCTTCACATCGTCGAATAGTGGAAGCACATGGCAACTTACATCGACTGTTTCGCAGGTCGGCGCTGTTGACCTTGATGCCACAACAAACAACATCCTGCTGGTGTGTTTCGACACAGGCGAGCTGATGCAGCGTTCCGGAAAGGGATGGCAATACACAGGCACAGCATCGCAGGTGGGGGTCAGGGGGCTTGGGCTGAGCGGCGGCACGACCGCCATCGAGGACAGCGACGATGTTGGCGTCGGCGAAAGATTTGTGGTTCAGACCGTGATTTACAACGGGATGCTAAAACTGAACTCTCCCGCGGGCGAGGTGCGGATGTATTCGACGGATGGTCGTGTTGTGAGGGATATAATCAAGGGCGAAGGCGAGGCGACGATCGACATCAGCGAGTTGTCTCAGGGCATCTACTTCGTCAGACAGGGCTTGGGGACGGCTAAGATAGCGAAGGTGAAATAGGATCACGCACATAGAAATCATGTTGCGGCAGCGGGTTGTCCCCGCTGCCGCTTTTGTAACCGAACGCTTAAAGTCACTGAAATTGGCCGAAAATCAACATATTGATGTGTTAAACATGTTTTGGGGCACTTATAGGTATAGGTAATCTTTACTTCAGGTTTTGGGGTGTATGGCCCTCGACATGAATGATCTCAACATTTTCATCTTCGAGAGACTTGGATATGTGTCAAAAGTGAGGCTGTTCGAAAAAACTGCTCTTAACAATTGAAGGGGAAGGCTTTAACCTTCCCCACTATGAATAGAACACTCATTGAAATCAAAACAATTTACAAGTTGACGAAGAAATTTGCCTCATCACTGAGGCGTAAAAGGTTGTGCAAATCC
>WGAI01000075.1 GCA_015489175.1 Caldifarciminota bacterium
ACCGCTCACCAAATGATAATGTTACCAAAACGGGGGCAAAGTATGCATAAAAAGCTACCTATGAGCTTCTCTGAAAGGCGCAAATATTTGCTACTGATGAAACCTCGCTATAAAAAGCCTCTAAGAAAGAAAATCATATAATCCTCGATGAAATGCAACAGGTTACAGCTCTCCACCGTAAATCAATCACATCCTGCTTTGCCTACCTTTCCCGATCAAGGAAATACACTCCGATAATGGGAGCGAGTTCATCAATCACCATATACTGCGGTTCTGGAAAGAAAAGCTCCCAGAAGTCCGCCTCACACGCTCTCGCCCTCGCCACAAGAAAGACAACAGATTTGTAGAGCAGAGAAACAGTCTCTTCATTCGCTCATACATAGGCGATGACCACCTTGACACTGTGGCTCAGACAACACTGCTCAACAGGATTTACCAGAAGCTATGGATTTATCACAATTTCTTTCTGTCATGCAGGAAGACGGTGAAGAAGGAAGTTGTTGCTCCAAGCACAGGCACACTTAGGGTCAGGAGGAAGTTTAATCAAGCTGTCACACCTTTGGAGAGGCTTGAGAAATTCAATGCCATCGAACCCAAGAGGCTGGAGTTATTGAAAAGGCTGAGAGCCGAGACAAATCCGTTGGATCTGCGGGAAAAAATCTACAAGCTTATAAATGACCTTTACACATTGCCTGTGTCTAATCCTGGGGTTAGTGAAGACATCCGCCAAACTTTAAACCTACCCATAGAGTTGCCTGAGGAGCTACTCTCTGTTCGGTGAGCTTTAGTAAAATTATCAAAATTATCAAATGAGAGTTAACATTTTCCCGGTAACATTTTCATTTGACTTGACACGCCCAGGTGGATACCATGAAAGATAGAATTAAGGCGATAGAACTCCTCAACACTTTGAATTATGCGCTGCAAGGGAAGATAAAACTTCAACTTGTGAAGATATAAGCGGCATAAACCGCATTCAGCTTTATTTCCCGATTGACTTTGTTACCCTGAAAAGGTGTGTTTTATTGCGGGAGTCGCTGGCGCCGAAGCCGTCAGCGATCGGTTGAACGCCATCTGCGCCTGCAAGACGGTCAGCGATTATCTCTTCAATCGGCTCATCAGATGGAAGTAACAGGATTCCAAAAAGTTCAGCTGCATCGAGAAGATAGTCGATATGCCAGTGTTTTTTCCTTGTTTCTCGCAAATATCGCGGGAGCCTCCTGCCGAAGCCGGCCATTGCGCTGCCGACATAGAGGTAAATCCCGGGATTGAGTTCGATACGCCCGAGCCTGCCTACTTTGATCTCCGTGTGGGTTGTGACTTTCAAGAAAAGGATGTAGGCGCCCTTTTGCGACTTCCAATCCATCAAACAATTCTGTATCGGGTGCCCTGAGGCGTGTCTTCTAACAGCACGCCAAGCGAACCGAGGCGATCCCTGATCTTATCGGCCAGGGCGAAGTTGCGCTCCTTCCTGAGCTCGGACCTGACCTCCACAAGGAGTTGAATGAGGTCATCGACTATGCCTTCCATCTTCTTTGCGCCTTTCTCCGCCTTGAAGCCGAGCACTTTCAGAATTATCAGCAGTGCAGCAGCCAGTTCCGATGCGGATTTATCGCCCTGATTTAGCTTTTTCCGTGCCTCTGCCAGGAGCTCGAACGCCACAGCGAGCGCTTTAGGCGTGTTGAAGTCATCGTCCATCGCCTTCTCGAATTCTTTTACCCATCTGGCAACCTCAGGGTTAGACATATCCGGCTCCGGCAGCTCGTTCAACTGTCCGAAAAACGAACTGAAGTTCTGCCATGCAGATTTCGCCTCATTGAGCCGCTCGAAGGAGTAATCGATCGGCGTCCTGTAATGTGTTTTCAGAAGATACAGGCGCAGCTCGTTCGGGTTGTAGTCTTGAAGCACATCGAGGACGGCGAAGTAAAGTCCGGTCGATTTTGACATTTTCTCCCCCTTCAACCTGACGGGCCCGTTATGCACCCAGTAGTTGACGAATTTCTTGCCGTAAGCTGCCTCTGCCTGTGCGATCTCATTCTCATGGTGCGGGAAGATAAGGTCGGTTCCGCCGCCGTGAATGTCAAACGGCTGACCGAGATAGTGGGTTGTCATTGCAGAACATTCGATGTGCCAGCCCGGTCTGCCTATGCCCCAGGGTGAATACCAATACGGCTCGCCTTCCTTCCACGCCTTCCAGAGGGCGAAGTCCGCAGGGTGTTTCTTCTCAGGATCAGGCTCGACCCTTGCGCCCGCGATCAGGTCCTCAAGTTTTTTGCCAGACAGCTTGCCGTATTCGGGAAACGATGGGACATGGAAATAGACGCTTCCGTTGGATGTGACATAGCCGTGTCCGTTCTGCAGGATGGCCTGAATCATCTCAATTATCTCCTGAACATGGATGGTGGCGCGAGGGTAATGCGTTGCGCGCTTGATGTTCATCGCATCCGCCACCTGAAAATACTCGTTTATGTAGCGGTCAGCTATCATACGCCAGTCAGTGTCCTCGCGATGCGCTCTCGCAATAATTTTATCATCGATGTCTGTGAAATTGGTCAGGTATATGACTTCAAATCCCTTGTATTCAAGATACCTGCGGATTATGTCTCCGGTTATGAATGCCCTCATGTGTCCAACATGAGGCCTGTCCTGCACGGTCATGCCGCAAAAATACATACCTACCCGGCCTTCGTTGACCGGCATAAACGGTTGTTTCTCTCTGCCAAGCGTGTTGTAGATTTTCAGTGCCATGTCAAAATTATAAAGCTTTCAGTTTGGCTCAATTGCGGGTCTTGCCTCATTCGTGTGCCTCAAGCCAGTTCCTGCCCACACCTATGTCAACGACAAGTGGGACCTTGAGCTGCACAACATTCTCCATGATGTCGCGAATTAAACTCTTCATTGTCTCAAGCTCACTTTCGGGCACCTCAAACAAGAGCTCATCGTGTATCTGGAGAATCATCATCGAGTTAAGGTTCTGAGACAGAATTGCCTCTTGCACTTCGATCATCGCTTTCTTGATGATATCGGCAGCCGATCCCTGAATGGGAGCGTTTATCGCTGTGCGTTCCGCCATCTCCCTGACCTGACGGTTCGGGACATTGAGCTCAGGAATGTATCGTCTGCGGCCGAAAATTGTGGTCACATATCCCTTAATTCTGGCCTGTTCAAGCGTCTTCTCGATCCACTTCTGGACGCCGGGATATGTCGCAAAGTAGTTGAAAATAATCAGAGCGGCCTCCTCAGGCGATATGTTAAGCTCTTTTGCAAGTCCGAACGGGCTCATGCCGTAAGTTATGCCGAAATTCACGACCTTGGCTTTTCTCCGCTCCAGAGAATCCACCATGTTCGGCGGCTTCCCGAATATGGCCGATGCTGTGGCTGCATGAATGTCTGCACCTTCCTTGAACGCCCTGATCAAGTTCTCGTCTCCTGTGATGTGTGCAAGGAGCCTAAGTTCGATCTGAGAGTAATCGGCTGAAATTATGAATTTGCCCTTTGGAGCCGCAAATGCGCGCCTGAGCTCCCGACCTATGTCGGATCTGATGGGGATGTTCTGAAGGTTTGGGTCAGAGCAGGATATGCGGCCGGTAACCGTGCCGGTCTGATGGAAAGTCGGATGAATTCGGCCGGTGTTCGGGTTGACCGACTGGATAAGTGCATCGATGTAAGTGGATTTCACCTTGAACAGCTCCCTGTATTCCAAAATCAGTCTCGGGAGTTCGTGCTGCATGGCGAGTTTTGCGAGCACCTCTGCGTTGGTCGAATAGCCCGTCTTGGTGCGTTTTATCGGTGGCAGGCCCAACTTCTCGAAAAGGATATGTGCGAGCTGACGGGGCGAATTCAGGTTGAAGGGCTCGCCTGCAATCTCAAAGATTTTCTTCTTCACATCTTCGATTTTCCGTTCGATTTCCGTCCCAAGTTCTTTGAGGAATTTGGTATCCACAGGCACACCGTAGTGTTCCATGTAAGCCAACACCTTTGTCAAAGGCAGTTCGATCTCGCGATACAACCTGCCGAGATCGTTCTCCTCAAGCTCTTCGAGGAGCATTTTGCGCGTCTCAAGGACAACCAACAGCTCATCCACTCCCCGCAGCAAAGGGTCATCATGGAGTTTAAACCCTGCGTATTCGAGGGCGAGCCGTTCGAGATCGTATCCCGGCTTGGCTGGATCAACGAGGTAGGCGGCTATCGACATGTCGAACTCGACGCCCCGCAACTCAAACTTTTCTTCGATCCCCTTTCTATAAACCTCTTTGGCCGAAAATACCCACTTTTTACGGTTTGGGTCACCAAGTGCAGATACAAGGCCGTCAGGCAAAGGGTTAGTTGATGAAAATAGGTCGCCAGTGTGGTTTGATCTCACGGGGATGTTCAGGATTTTCGATTTATCGGTTTCGGCCACAAGAAAACTGCTATCTCTAACTGCCACAGCGAACCCGTCTTTTGGCTTGAAATCGTCTGACTTCACAATTTCGACTTTCGGCGGCTGAGAAGCAACCTGTTTCATGAGAGATGTGAATTCAAGGTCCCTGAATATGGAGAACAAACGCGCCCGTTCAGGCTCTCGCCGTTTGAATTCATCCCAATCGATGTCGATCGGGACATCCTTTTTGAGAACGGTCAATGTCTTTGAACCAAAGGCCTTGTCCCTGTGCAATTCGAGCGTGCGCCTTGTGGATGTCCGTTTTATCGAATTCAAATTCCGATAGATGTCTTCGAGCGAACCGAACTGCTGAATGAGCTCCTTTGCGGTTTTCGGACCGATGCCGGGCACACCTGGGATGTTGTCTATGCTGTCTCCGCTTAAAGCAAGGAAATCCGGTATCAGCTCAGGCGGAACGCCGAACTTATTTTCGACAGCTTTCCTATCGTAAACGACGGTCTCTTTGGGGCGCGTATCAACGGCTATCACACTTTCGTTCACGAGCTGAAGCATATCTTTGTCACTTGTCACGAGAATGACTTTGAACCCGTCCTCGACGGCTTTGCGGGCAATGGTTGCGATGACATCATCGGCCTCAACTCCGGGCACTTCAAATGTTTTTATCCCCAATGCGTCGGCGATCTCTTTAATTCTGCTCAATCCGATGGACAGCTCAGCTGGCATCTGCGGCCTGTTTGCCTTGTAGGACTTGAAGCTCTCATGGCGGAATGTCGGCCCCTTCGCATCGAACACCACAGCTATGTGGGATGGGTTGAAATCGTTAAGCAACTTGATTATCGAGTTTGTGAAACCAAATGGAGCAGATGTGTTTTCGCCTTTCGAGTTCCTGAGAGGATTTTTAGCAAACGCAAAGAATGCGCGATACGCAAGCGAAGTGCCATCAATAAGCATCAGAACCTTATCGTTTTTCTGAAGAAGATCCAGAAGGTTTCGGGAGGTATTGGATCGAGCTGTTTTTTTTCTCGTAGCCATGACAAAATTTTAACCTATACATCACATTTACACAAAAACACTAACCAACAGCATAAAAAGCCGTCATCACGAATTGCCACTTGTTGTTACCTGAGTCTAATGTTTTTCTTTCTCAGGAAGCTGTAAATCCTTCCAATTGAAATATTCTCGACGATCCTATGCTCTATCAAATAGGTTCTGATCAGGGATACCGACCATTTTTCGGCATCTATGCCGTAATCGATTGGCCTTTGGGATATGAGCTCGAGGATCTTTTGATCAATCTCTTCCGAAAATACACGAGGTCTGCCCGGACGGGGCTGGTCGTAGAGCCCTTTTATCCCGTCTTGCTCAAACCTCTTAATCCATCTTTTGGCGGTGTTATAGTGAATGCCAAGTTCGCTTCCAATCTCATTGTAAGATTTACCTTCAGCTCTCAAAAGTATGATTTGAGCTCTTTTAGCAAGTCGGTAGTCCGAAGACCTTGCAAGTCTTTTCAATTTCTCTTTTTCTTTTTCCGTCAATTTCAACATATCCACTCACCTCCCCAAAATGTTTTTAAATTCTGAAATCTGTGTTTTTATTTAATAATGAATAATTGGAATTTTTTCAAGGTAGTAATGAAAGGGAATTTGATAAAAAGCCGCATAATCTCACAAATCAAAACCTCGCATTTAAGCGATAGAACTTGCAATTGTTGGCTTGCCAAACAAAAAGGCGCTCATGATTAAATCATGAGCGCCACTTTTACCTTTTACATGATATTTTATCCCTTCTTTTTAACAGTTGACCTCAACATCATCGTCATAAACCGACCTTCTCGTTTTATGGGCACATCGACAACCGATATGTCCGATAGCTCGTCGATTATCCGTTTCATAACCTCTTCTCCCTGCCCGATATATTTCATCTCTCGGCCTCTAAACATCATCTTTACACGCACTTTTAGGCCAGCCTCCAGGAATTCACGCATCTTTTTGAGCTTCACCTGAAGGTCGTGATCCTCAATTCTCGGCCTGACGCTGATCTCCTTCGGCTCGTTTGAGTGCTTTTTGGCCTCTCTGCTTTTCTTCTTCTCCTGATATTTGAATTTGCCATAGTCCATAATTTTAGCGACAGGCGGACGCTCGTTAGGTGCCACTTCCACCAAATCCAATCCCATTGAGTATGCCAGGTCGAGTGCGTCGGATGTGCGCATTATTCCGAGCTGCTTGCCGTCAGGGCCTACAACCCTAACTTCAGGCACCCTGATCCTCTCATTTACCCTGTATTTTTCCCTGTCCCTTCTGGGACGACGCTGGTATGCGTAGCGACTCGGCATGTTAGTTAAATGAAACCTCCTTTTGGAACCTGTTTATTATCTCATCCAGTGAATAAGCGCCAAGATCTCCCTCACCATGCTTGCGCAGAGAAACGGTGCCTGACTCCTTCTCCCTGCGTCCTATTATCAACATGTAGGGCACTTTGCGCCTCTCAGCTTCTGCAATTTTATAACCTATCTTCTCGTTTCTTAAATCTGCCTCAACCCTGAACCCTGCTGCTTTCAGGCGCTCGGAGACATTCACGGCATAATCGGCCTGCTCGTCTGTTATCGGCATCACTACCGCCTGAACGGGAGCGAGCCACATCGGGAAATTGCCTGCGTAGTGTTCGACAAGAACCCCAAAGAAGCGCTCTATCGAACCGAGAAGAGCCCTGTGAATCATGTATGGCCTCTTGTCCTTGCCATCTTTGTCCCTGTAAGTGACATCAAATCTTTCCGGCAAATTAAAGTCGAACTGAATTGTGGAACACTGCCATTCGCGGCCGATGGCATCCTTGATCTTGATGTCGATCTTGGGGCCGTAGAACGCACCGCCGCCCTCATCTACATCGTAAGAGAGATTGAGATGTTCAACCGCCTTGATTAGGGAATTCGTTGCAAGATCCCACATATCGTTGTCGCCCACATATTTTTCTGGTCTCGTCGATACATAGATGTTGAATTCTTCAAATCCGAAACGGCGCAGCATGTAGAACGCAAGGTCGAGCACACCCAGAATTTCGTCCTCAACCTGTTCCGGCGTCGCAAATATGTGAGCGTCGTCCTGAGTAAAGCCCCTTACGCGCATCAACCCATGAAGCACCCCTGAGCGCTCATAGCGGTAAACCGTCCCCAATTCAGCCATCCGCACAGGCAAATCACGGTAGCTCCTGAGCTTCGATTTGTAGATGTAGATGTGGAATGGGCAGTTCATGGGCTTTATAAAATACTCTTCCTCGTCTATCTTCATCGGGGCATACATGTTCTCGCGATAGAAATCAAGATGGCCTGAGGTTTTCCACAGATGTGACCGTCCAATGTGGGGCGTGTAAACCAGCTGATAACCGCGTTTCAGGTGCTCATCGACCCAAAACCTCTCGATCAGATGTCTTACCATTGCCCCGTTTGGATGCCAGAGTATGAGGCCAGGCCCGATGTCGTTGTTTATCGAGAAAAGTTCTAACTCTTTGCCGAGCTTCCTGTGGTCCCTCTTTTTGGCCTCCTCTATCCGTTTGAGGTATTCGTCGAGCATGGATTTCTTAGGGAACGAAATGCCGTAAATGCGCTGAAGGACAGGGCCGTGCTCATCGCCACGCCAGTAAGCCGATGATGAATGCAACACCTTGAACTGTTTGACATATCCGGTGGATGGCAGATGCGGACCACGACATAGGTCAACAAAATCGCCCTGCCAATATACAGACACAGTTTCGTCTTCGATCTCGCTTATGAGTTCGAGTTTGTATGTTTCGCCTCTTGCCTTGAAGAGCTCGATTGCATCTTCCTTTTTGAGCACCTCGCGCCTGATTGACAAATCCCGTTTGATTATCTCGCGTGCCTTCTTTTCGATGGCATCAAGATCCTCAGGTGTAAATGTTTTTCCACCGAGGTCAAAATCGTAGTAAAAACCTTCTGCTATGGCCGGACCTATTGCAAGTTTGGCCTCCGGGAACAGCTCTTTAACAGCCTGAGCGAGGATATGCGACGATGTATGCCAGTAAACCTGTTTGCCTTCGCTTGATGAAAAATCGAGTATCTCGATGTCAGCTTCATCGGTTATCGTTGATGTGAGATCAACCAGCTTATCACCTATTCTGGCAACGAGATAGCGCCGGTCTTTGCCGACATAATCAATTATCTTTTTCCCGATTTCTCCCTCGACCACCTTTCCATTAGGGAATTTAATCTTCATAGCACCTCCGCCTTTGAATCCTGAAAGGCTTGCAAAATATAAGGTTGCTCAATCTGAGTGTCAACAACACCTGAGGAGCATTTGATTAACATGTTTTAATCAAAAATTTGTCTGATAAAAAACCCGAAATTGCTCTGAGCTGCCTACATCTTGTCTATAAAGAATGACGGATTGGCCTTGATAATAATCAGAACTATCGTTAAGCTTACTTCAACAATAATCGGGTAGGTGGGAAAATGAGACTCCATGAATACTGGAAAGAGATATCTGAGTGTTCTACCAGCGATGATTTAATGATAAAAGTTAAGGAAATGCTACATAAACTATTCGATGCTGAATATGTTATCGTGTTTAGCTCTCCACCTTTTCCACCACAAAAAGAAGCTAATCCCGCACAGATGCGTGTAGAATTTGTAAAAGCGAGAGAGAATGTCGAAACTCCTCCCCCTGTGAAAAAACAGGTGAAATCGGAAGAACACCGATATATTCCTCCTGAACAGATATCCCGCGAAGTTTTAAATGAATTCATACGACTTGGCGGTATGGAGATTGATGGGTATGATGAGATCATACTCAACTTCGTTGTAGAAGAGCGGTATATTGGATTCATAAGTTTGCACAGAAAGAAGAAATTCACGAGGGTTGAAAAGCGCAGGATCTCGATGTTAAAGCCGCATCTTCTCATAGTCATGAGGCTTATTGGATACATGAGTCTGAATGAGGAAATGCCCCTCTACGCACTTGAGTATCTTATTAACAATCTCGTGATCAAATATAATCTCACCCCGGCAGAAGAATTTGTTTTAAAGGGATTAGTCAAAGGCTTTGACCTCCGCGAGATAGCGCTCCAAAGGAAGACGAGCATCCACGCTATCCGTAAAATCGTGAGATCTATCTACCAAAAAATAGGCGTGCAGCGCAGAGCCGAATTACTTGCGAAGGTATTTCAGGTATTCTGAACCTCATTTTTGCCTCCTTTAGAGAGAAGCGGTTTTTATAAAGCACCCACATCAGAAATCCTGAGTTCCCATCTCCCCATACATTATCAAAATTTATTGAAACATGTCAAAATCACCCCAAAAGGTATCAATTTTGATACCTTGTATAGGACTTGATACTGAGGTAACATTCCGCAAGGGAGAAATGATATGATCGAGTTGGTTAATGTTACATCATGGAAAAAATTGGGTCTGATCCACATTCGATCGGAGGGTGACCATGATGGATGAAAATTTATTCAAAGATCTGCACATGATGTTTGTCAAGTTCACGATGCCTTCAAGTCGCGGAATTGAGGAGTTCTTGTTCGATAAGAATTTCAGGCTTATCAGTCATGAATTCAAAGAGATGGATGAACGAAGAGACGAAACCGGCGGGAAGGAAGAGGGAAATGATGAGAAGGATTCGTAATGGAACCAAATATTTGGCAGATTTGCCATGCCATGTGACTGGCATGGGAGATATTACTGGATATGGGCGAAACCGGTCGGGTATTCCGACCGACGGGGAGGTGGTTTATGATGTGTAAAAGGTCTATGTGTAAAGTGATGGCGGCAGTGGTGGTTATCGCCTTTCGTCTTGGCGCGACCACCCTATTGCAGGAAGGGTTCGAGGGGAGCACATTCCCGCCTGCTGGATGGCAGAATGTGGCTGTTAATGGGAGCTACACATGGCAACAGTATGAAGGAACAAACCACCCAAGTGGATATAATGCGCACGGTGGCTCCTATGTCGCAATGTATAACTCATACGATGCATCATCTGGCAATTCTGCACGGCTCATTACCGATACAGTTGACCTCACATCATATTCCAATGCCACACTCAAGTTCTGGATGTTTCACGATGATGGCTATTCCGGTTCAAACGACTCCATAGTGGTTGAGATAAAGAAGCGGAGTGGCGGCTCGTGGCCATCTGATTGGACAAAACTGCAAACTTTTAAGCGATACAGCGCATCGGGCAATGCATGGCAGGAGCATCAGATAGACCTATCGAGCTATACAGGGGATTCAATTATCATCGCATTTCACGCCATGTCTGCTTACGGGAACGACCTTCACATCGACGATGTATCTATCGAAGTTACACTTACTAACGATGTGGCAGTAACTGGAATTATCACAAAATCTTCTTACACGGTTAATGCTCAGGATACACTGTGGTTTATTGTTAAAAATTACGGGACCGCTGCACAGTCTAACTTTTATGTGGTTTATCAGAATGCGCTGAGTAAGGTAAAGGATTCGGTTTTAGTATCTTCACTCGCGTCGGGTGCAACTGACACGGTTTTCGGTCTCTGGACACCGCCATCAGTTGGAACTGACACTATCACCGCATGGACAAACCTTTCAAATGACGAATACCATGCCAATGATACCACAGACAAGACCGTGAATGTGCTCTATGCCAATGATGTCGGCGTGCTTGAGGTGATTACAAAGAGCCTTTACAGCAAGGACCAGCAGGACACCCTGTGGTTTGTTGTCAAGAATTTCGGCGCTGACACGCAGTCCAATTTCTATGTTGTCTATCAGAACGCACTCACCAAGATGAAGGACTCAGTTCAGGTCTCATCGCTCGCATCGGGCGCGACTGACACAGTTTATGGTCTCTGGACGCCGTCTGTGGCAGGATACGACACTATCACTGCATGGACGAACCTTTCAGGTGATCAAAATCACAGCAACGACACATCGAATGCGACGACAACGGTGATTAACGGGGCAGTCCTGCTTACGGAGGGATTTGAGGGCACATTCCCACCATCAGGGTGGCAGAACGAGGCTGTTTTAGGGAGCTACACATGGCAGAAACATGAAGGGACATATCATCCGAGTGGATACAGTGCGCACGGTGGTTCC
>WGAI01000076.1 GCA_015489175.1 Caldifarciminota bacterium
TGAACTCATAAGAACGCTCAAAGGCCATTCATATCCTGTCCTCTCCGTAGCGATAACGCCGGATGGGCGATACATCGTTTCGGGAAGCTGGGATAACACCATTAAGGTGTGGCGGATGAGCGATGGTGAACTCCTTGCGACGCTTGTTGCTACACCTGATGGCGATTGGGCGGTCAGGACACCGAACGGACTGTGGGATGCGAACGAGAGCGGCTCAGAAAAGCTTGTTGGAGTCAACCGTCCTGGCACGCTTGAGGTTTACAGGCCGGGCGACCCTGAGTGCGATGCGTTGCACCATCCCGGCCTCCTGGCCTACATCTGGGAACACGGCAGCGTCCCGAATCGGGCTGCGCCCGAATACATAGCGCAACAGAATGTTGCGACCTCACAACCGATTTATCAGGCGGTCAGGAACGATACGATACCGCCGAAGCTGAGCATCCTGTATCCGGAAGTCGATGTTACAGGCGGCCGTTCAATAGCCGTAGTCCAGAGCGTCAGCGCCGTAACTACCGGACTGAGGATTGTTGGGATGGCGACGGACGAGTCCGGCATCGCCGCTGTGCTGGTGAACGGCTACGAGGTAACAGGCGAGCGGATAGATGGAGGCATCAAGTTTACACTCGAATACAATGACCTCAAGCCTGGACTTTACAGGTTCGACATAGTGGCAGCCGACAATGCCGGCAACAAGGCCGACACGACTTTGACGGTGGAAGTCAAATCGCCGGAATTGCCCAATATCTGGGCAGTCGTTGTGGGTATCAGCGATTACAAGGTCTCGTCTATCCGACTTAAATACGCCGATGACGATGCAAGGCTGTTCTATAACCTGCTGACGAGCAAACATATTGGGGTGCCCGAGAGCCACATAAGACTGCTTTTGAACAGCGACGCCACAAGGAAAAATGTGTTAGATGCGATAAGGGACATCCTCGTGAAAAAGGCCAAAAGGAACGATGTGGTGATCATCTACCTTTCGCTTCACGGGATAACATCCGGCAGCCTGCTGTATTTTGCACCGTATGAGACCGATCCGAACTCCGTTGAGGGGACAGGCATAACCAACATCGAGATCCAGAACATGATAGCCCAGAGTGCAGCCTCCAAGGTCATCTTGATAATTGATGCCTGCCATGCGTCATATTTCGATTCCGGCCTTTTCGCCTACTGGAATAAACCGAAGTCGTTGATGAAAAAAGATATAAATAGGCTCATAGAGGAGATGAAGAACGCAAAGGATGGCGTCATTGTCCTTTCATCGACATCCGACATAAGCTACTCCTTCGAGGACAGCAAATGGGGCGGCGGACACGGCGTATTTACATGGTATCTCGTCAAAGGACTCAAAGGTGCGGCGGATAGGGATAAGGACGGATTTGTGAGGGTGGGCGAGCTGTTCGATTATGTAAGAGAAATGGTTGTAAAGGAGACAAACGGCGCTCAAACCCCAGACTTAGATGGAGAAGGCGTGGATGAAAACATGCCGCTCAGCATCGTCAACCAGCCATAGGGGGAAAAATCGCATTTTGATCCCTCTAATGTATGTGGAAGGGTTTGATAAAGACCGTTTCATTCACCGGATGTTTGTTCCCATGAACTTTGCTGAAGAAACCCAAAAGAGTAAAGGGAGGTGTGAGCCATGAAAGGGCGTAAAAACATCATAGTAACAGCAATGGTAATGGCCAGCATAATTGTCGGCCATCTGCTCTACGCTGATACCGATGTCAAGCAGGTGTTTATCCGCTCGTCAAAGCTGAGTGTGCTTCAGTTCAAGACGGACAAGAAGGCCTACGAGGTAAATGAACCGATAACGATAACGGTAAAACTGAACAAGGATGCTTATGTTTACCTCTTCAACATAGACCGCGAGACAGGCGAAACTTACATGATTTTCCCGAACAAGTATGCGCGCAACAACAGGTTCAAAGGCGGCAAGATGTTCAAACTTCCCAACAACTCGAGATGGGAGGTAATAAGCGACAAGCCCGGAGTGGAAGAGTTCATGCTCGTGGCATCAACCAAGAAACAGAACTTCAACTTTCCGAGCCCGTCAACAAAAGGAGGGGTATTCCAGAAGGTCGACGAAAAACATGTCAGCAAGCTTCTGTCCATAAGGAGACGCGCTCATTCATCTAACAGGAGGGGCAAAAAAGATGAGGTGGTTACCCTTCGCTACACGGTGACCATACACGAACCCGGCTCCATCAATCGAGTAACCTCCGATCAGGGAGAGAGGGATATGCCCGTTATCCTTTTGAATGTCGCGCCTCTCAGGGAATTTTACTACATTGGCGATACACTGTTGGTCGCCTACGGCAGCACATACGATGGATATGTGTATTTGATGACCTATTATCCGGAGAACGGGGATAAGGAATTGCTAAAAGAAGTTCCCGTTCGCAGAAACAAAATTTATAGGGATAAATTCAAGGTGGCTCCACCGGAAGGCGAGCAGTATCTGGTAGCTGTTTACTCCCCCACAAGGTTAAAAGGCAACGGCGGGACCGTCATCGCAAGCAAGGCCTTCAACCTCACCGGTCAGACACCGACAAAGGGACTGATACCACTGTCCAGCAGCTCATCAGCGGAGTCGGATGAGGTTGGCGCAAAAATCTATCAGGTTGTCCCAATAGTGGTAAAAAGGCGGTGATGAAGATGAAAGTTAAGCATGTCTTGATTGCACTTCTCTGGGTTGTCGCATCAGCGGCAACCCTTGACGCCAAAATACGGTGCGTAATAGTCGGCATATCCGATTATCAAAACCCAAACATTCCGGACATCAGAGGCCCTCTCGGCGACATACAAAAGTTCGTAGAGCTTGCTCATTACATGGGCTTTTCTGACGATGAGATAGTCGTGCTGAAAAATTCAGAGGCCACGAAGGATAAAATCCTTTACTGGTTCCGCAAGATTGCAGAGGAGGCTGGGCCGAAGGATGCTATCGCTGTGTTCTATTCCGGACACGGCACGCAGGTTCCGGATGACAACAAGGACGAGCCTGACGGATACGACGAGGCGATAGTGCCCTATGATGCAAGTAAACTGGAAGATGTCATCAGGGACGACCAGATAAATCATATCTTCTCATCTTCAAAGGCCGGAAAACGGATTTACATATTCGACAGTTGTCACAGTGGAACAGGAATCAAAGATATAGGCACAGCGGGCTCCATCAAATATGTTCCTCCGTCAGTTTTCGATGGTTTTACACAGATGCCACCTCCAGGAAGTCAAAGTTACAAAAACATCAATGTGGATCCCGATAACAATCTTGAATCCGGCAGCAAAGATGTGATCTTTATGTCAGCTTCGGCTGCAAATCAGGTTGCATTTGGAGATATAGGAGGCTTAAACGCAAGCACTTTCACCTACGCCCTGTATCGCGGCGTAATTCAAAATAAAGCGGATTACAACTATGACGGCAAGGTCACATTCAATGAGGCCAGAACTTACGCTGTCTCATATCTCACCGATACGCTCGGGTTGAATCAATCGCCTCAGCTTGAAGTCAATCCCGAAAGAGCAGAAGATTATGTCATCAAAGGGCTTGTATTGGTTACAAATGTTGCACACTCTGGCACTCCTACATACAGCAATGATCCAATTGTGCAGGCTCTGGAGGAAACCTTCAAAAAAAGCAATCTGCAGATAGACATCTCATCCCCGAAAGACATTTACTACATCGGTGACTTCCTGAACTTTACCGTCGATGTCCCTGTTACTGGTTACATCTATGTGATAGCCGCTGAACCCGATGGTAGTGCTCATCTCCTTTTCCCAAACAATTTTAATGCCCAGAACTATTTTACAGGTGGCGTCCAAATCCGGATTCCGGACGACATCGGTGGATTTAGACTACGTGCCAGTGAACCAGAAGGTAAAAGCATTGTCTATGTGTTCCTCACCAGGCAATATGTCAGTATTTTTGAGTGGCTGAGGAGGATGAGCACCAACCAGGGCAAGGCGATCCCCGAGATACCAAAGGATTCAAGGACATTGAAAGGCCTGAGAGCAATAATGGTGGTGCCTTCTAATGGAGATTTTGGCGCCGGTAAAGTTACCGTTACAATCAAAAAACGGTAAGGAGGTAAGTAACTATGAAACCAGGGGCAACGCTTATATTTCTGGTGTCAGTTTACACCCTTATGGCCTGTGCCCCGGTGACCAGCGGGACAGGTGGCAGCAGTAAGAACATAGATGTTCTACCTTCGGAATATCAAGAGAGTGAACTTATCCAGTCGCTCAACAACATCTATGCCGTTGCTAACAAAGATGTCCAGATCTCAACGACCAAATCATTGTATTACATAGACGACGATATCTATTTCACTATAAAAGTGCCGCACGATGGCTACCTGATCGTGATTGCGGTCGAACCCGACAGAAATGTTCATCTTCTCTTCCCCAATGCTTATGAGACTAATAACAGGGTCAGCGCAGGTCGTCTGGTGCATATGCCTGAAGATTTTGGCTCTTTCCGCCTCCGTGCAGCTCCACCTGCAGGACAGAGCATAGTTTACGCGTTTGTTACTACGAAAAATATCAATATCTATGAGCAAATAGCCCAGATGAATTCCGGAAAGAAGGAAGGGTTCCCCTTGATTCCGAATACCCAAAAATCCATTGAAGTATTAGGGGAACTTATTCCATCAGCGGGAAATACAAACACCGACCTGTCCGCTGGCAAAATAGCCGTAGAAATCAAAGAACGATAAGGAGGTTTTATTATGAATCTCAACAGATTGATGGTCGTGGTCATACTGGCTTTAATCCCCACATTGGCTTTTGGAGATGTCAGAGCACTATCAGAAAAGGGCGAGTATATAGAAACCAAACCTGCCAGATTGTCCACATTCAACTCGATGACCGATCTTTACGAGGATAACCGTGCTAAAGGCATACCGAATTACATCACACTTGACTATGTCCTCACTTACCACTCCATCTTTGAGCGTGAGGCAATGAAGGATATCGAGAAGAATAAGCTAATCCCTCAGTTCGACAACTTCATAAACCGCCTTTACAAAGCCGTTATCGAGAGGTATAAAAAAGCTGATTCCACCGAGAAAAGATCTCTCCGTGGGCTTGTTGCCTATGTGTCCGTGATAAGGAAACTAAGGACACCTTCATTCAAGCCGATAAAAGATGTGTCTGCGATGGTGGACAGCGAACTTGCGCTCATAAAAGCCCACAAGTCGCTCCATTACTCCTATGTCTCTCTGGTAAATGAGGATTTTACGCAGTATGTCCCTCGTGGCTATTATACTCAGGATGAAAATCTTAGCCACTACTTCCTTGCATGGCTTTACGCATCCAGAATTAAGTTCTATTTCAAGGATAGCAGGGCCACCGGCGTTTCTGCGGATATAGCAAGGTGGCACACTTACATCGCCCTCCAGCTGTCATCGATAATCAATTCAGACCCATCGTTGAAGAAAATCTATACAGAACTAAGCGGATATTATGATATGCTTTACGGGCCGTCAGACGATTTAACTCCAATAGATGTTCAGCGATTTGTTAACATGGATGTAGACATTGCCAGAGACTCGATATGGAAATGGGCCAGGCAAAACAAACCTCCACAAATAATATCCGAATATGTGGATAAGAGAGGTCTTGAGCCAGGGTTAAAACCATCAGATGTTGTTATCGGTATGAGACTTATAGGACAAAGAGCTCTCCCGGATGCAGCGGCATTCCAGGACCTTGTGTATGACCGTGTGACATTCTACAAAGGGAGAGGCAAACCGTTCACGATGGCGGTGATAAATCAGAAAAAGGTCAGAGGATTCCCGCGTGGTTACGATCTATTCGCAGCTCTCGGATCAGACCGCGCTTATGAGCAGCTGAGGAAAAGGGACGATACCAACTACGAAGGTTATAGCACGATGCTGGATGATGCCAGACATAAATTGATGAGCGGCATGGAATATCAATCGTGGTATTCTGACGCACTAAAGGTTATGAGATACCTCGCTAAGAGAGATAAAGTGAATACGGCTTATGGATTCTGGATTCAGGCACGCTACAACAGGATGCTTTACGCCAAACAGAGTTACACAATTGCAGAAAA
>WGAI01000077.1 GCA_015489175.1 Caldifarciminota bacterium
GCTCATGATGAAACCTCGCTACAAAAAGGCAAGATCATATCCTCCTCGATGAAATGCAACAGGTCACAGATCTCCGCCGTAGATCAATCATACGACTGATGAATGCCCCCTCTCTCACCACTGAGCGCAAACCTCGCACTCGTGAAAGAAGCCCGGTCTATGGTGCAATGGTTAAAGATGCCCTCCGCATAGTAGCCAAAGCTCTCGATTACCCGGCCGCAGAACGGTTAAAACATGCACACCTTTCCACCGCTCGCCGTCTCTCAAGCTTCGGGAAACTTGAACTTAACAAAGAAATGATGGAAAAGTTGGATTAAATCAGTTTCTCCACGCTCAGGCGCATGCTCGCTTCAATCCCGAGGGATAAACCTCGCCCAGAAGCTCCTAATCGCAGCAACAAAAGGATTCTCCTGATAAAAATACCGATAGAACGCATCCCATGAGATGTGTATTTAAAAGAAGCTCATAAATGGCTTTTGTGAATAGTTCACATCTATTTTGCTGACATTGGGGGTGATCGATAACGTTCATTTGCAAGAGACTTAGGGTTTGCATAAAATAAAATTCACGTCGTCAAAATAAAGGAGGTGCATTGTGAAAAGGTTTGTTGCGGTGTTTCTCGTTATAGGTGGTCTGAGCCTTATGGCTCAACAGTCTCATTTCTCACCTGCCGGGACCGATGGACCTGACGATTATCTTGCCGCAGACTCCAGTTTCAACCAGTTTGTCCGCGACATGGTAGTTGGAAGCGATCTGGACATGGACGGTTATCCGGAGATCATAATTGCAGACTACAAAGATGGCGGTCGCATCCATGTTTTTGAAGTCACAGGTAATAACACTTTGCAAGAGGTCTGGACATTTAATGGAGGCACTGGCAATCCAACATCTCAGCCAGCGAGAAGTGTAACAGTGGGGGATCTGGACGGCGACGGTAGAGGAGAGATAATCGTTGCAATGACAGGCAACTCTGGTGACACTCTTCCGGATCATGTCGGTCTCTGGGTGTTCGAATGGGATGGAGTTATAGGCAGCGACAACTACGGCATCAACGGCCAGCCTACCGAAAGATATATCGAGTTTGCAAGGGATGAAAACGGCAATCTTCCAGATAGATACAGGGCGGAGGACATAGTTGTCGGTGATTTCGATGGAGATAGCACTCAGGAGGTATTGTGGGTAAACAACGCCTCAACTGCATTTGACAATGCTTATATCTTCTCGATTATGGGCGACATAGGCGGAGTTAACTTCGTCAATGTGGAAAAAGTTTTTAAGAGAGCTGATTACGGGTTTGGCGGCAGCACAAACGGCGCTTACGGGCCAATGGATCTTGACGGCGATGGTCATCCTGAAGGCGCCATAGGCGTATGGAATCGCGGTGCTTTCGCTATATTCGAATCGGTGCAGCCGGATTCTTATCTGCTAAAATATTATGTTGAGGATCTTGATAGCTCTGACCTGTTCCCATGCAACAAACTTTCAGCTATTTACGATTACGACAACGACGGAAGGGACGAATTCTTCTATTCAGGTGAGTTCCCAGGAAATTACAGCCCGTATTTTGCAAGCGGAATCTATGTCGTGAATGTGGATGGCAACGATATAGATTCTAACACTGTTGATATAGACACTATCCCCATCGACAATTCGCAGTATGGACTTGATGGATTTTCCATCGGCGACATCGATGGAAACGGCATGTTTGATGTGTATCTGCTTTTTTCAATCAACAGGACGGCACTCTTTGCAGAGTATCAGGGCGGGGATATAACAGATACAAGCAATTACGAGGTGGAGCCTATTTTGCCAGAGGTGTTCGAGTATGCTGAGACCGTGGTCGTTGATACTGACACAGTTTACTACTACTTCAACCCCACTCTCTCGATAAAGCCGGGTTATGACCTTGACGGAGACGGCTTTAACGAAGTTGTTTACATGGTTTACGAGGGCCGCAGCAACAGCGACTATCCGTATCGTCCGTGGGACACAGGGTTCCTGAGAGTGGCGGAATACCATCCAGAGGGCATTGAAGAATGGACTGTTCTGCCACCTAAGGGTTCAGTGCCTGAGCTTAATGTGACACCCACGCTGGTGAGCGAGAACACAACCATCAAGTTCTACCTGCCGTCGAGGATGAACGCAAGTGTCAATGTTTACGATGTGAGTGGCCGCATGATCAAATCTCTTGCAAATGGCCAGTTCAGTGCGGGACAGCATGTTGTGAGATGGGATGGCACGGACGCAAACGGCAATCATGTGAGAAGCGGCGTCTATGTTCTCAGACTTCAGACACCTGATGGTTCAGCCAGCCGTCGTGTGGTGGTGGCAAGGTAAATTGTGACAGGCAGCATAAATTCTGTGCGGCGGCCGAAGGCCGCCGCACTCTTTTTATTCGCCAAATTTCAGTAACTTACTCAATTGGGTTCTCGCAAAGATCTGCCTCTTTCACCTCATCCTCGCCGATTAGCAGCGTCTTCAACTCGTAGGGCTGCACCCTGTATGTCATCACGGATTTACCAACCTCGAGCTTTATCATTCCATCCTTGCCAGCCGTCTCCCACGCACGAAGGACAATCGTATTCGGGTTATCCTCCTTAAGCTTCAAAATCTCAGCAAGCACATTTGATGATGTCTCAATTTCCATAAGTTCGGCAACAGGCGGCAGTTTCCCATCATGTTCGGGAACTGACATCAACAGGAGCGGACGATTCAGCCTATGAGCAAGTTTGAAGTTCTCAGCCCTCTGGTCTGCATTTGTGTCGTAAGCCCATGTCCAGAGTGTAAATTCGTGCAATCCCTTGTCGATGAAGTCGTAATCCCTTGCCTCTTCCTTTTCAAATGGCAGGTGCCAGGCATAAGGGACACACCGTAACACATTGATCCTTATGGTTCTTGCAGAGGAGTCATAAGCGTATTTCCCATCATTTGCGACAGCCACACCGTAATCCTTGGTCTCGGCCATCAACAACCTCTGCATAGGCTGCTCTCGCTCGTCGGGCTTGCGCTCTACAAATCCGTAGGGCGCCTCTACAAAAAGCCTCTTTATACTGTCCCTGAACCTGTTGACAATTCTGAGCTGCTTGTTCTCCTCATGCCAGTTCACCTGAAAATCGGTGATTATCCGTTTATCCTCGCCGTAGAGGGTGATTCGCTGGACGAGAACCGAGCTGTTAAATCTGTATTTAATCCTGATTGTGGCCTTGAACGGGGTGGATTCGACGAGGGACGCCTCAAAAGGCTGCATGAGATCGCCGTCATCGTCGAATTTCCATGTCTTGTGTCCCCATGTGTCGTATGGATCGTCAATTACAATCGGAATCTGAAAATCGTCGAATAGTTTGATATCGCGCTTCCTGTCAAAAACTTCGATGCGCATGTCGGGGGTGACTTTTATCCTGTAAAAGCTGTTTTCGATGTAGAGCGGCCGTTCGCTCGACCTGACTTCAGGTTCGACCTGCAAAGTTTCATCCTCTCTGAGCCAATAAATCCGATATCCGAAAGGCGGAACCGACGCCTTAAAAACGATCCTGTTCTGACCCCAGACAAGCGGATGTGGCTGAATGTTGACGAAGGGAACCTTTCCGCCCTCAGAATCGACGACATAGCCGCCTTTAAGCACTTTCCATTCGGTCCACGGCGCAAATTCGACATATTCCTCCCTGGCGAAAGGTGACGGGTTAAATGCAATGAACGGTATGCCCTCACCTCTGGTATCGATTTTGGAGACTATGGCGTGGAGTTTGAGGTAAGCGGTCTCTTCGGCCGTGTGCACGACCCGCTCCAATTCACGCACTGCATCGATCGCCCCATCCTTGATGGTGGTGCCGCTGAGTATGTCGTGGAACTGATTGAAATTCAGTCTGTCCCACAAGTCCTCGAACAGATCATAAGGGTAATCCTCATCGGCCATCTCTCGTGCGACTGTCGAAAGGATTTCCGCTATCGGAAGCCAGTTCTCAGCCTGTCTGTTGAGCCATTTGATTTTGGCGTTTGCGGAATAGCAGCCCACAGCATGATGATGGATCTCGCCCTCATACACCGGCAGTTTGTCGTAGTAAGGCCTTATCTTTTCAAAATATGTCAGTGGATCGCCGAAGACGAGCTCAGCATCGTCGCGATAGTTTATGTTGTCCAGTATCCAGTTGAGCTGGTAGCGTGTTGGGCCGCCTCCGTGGTCGCCAACACCGTAGAACGCCATGACATAGGGGATGTCCCTGGGGGCAGCCTGAATGTTCTGGTCGATATACGGTGACAGATCAACCATGTCCCGTGTCTCGTAGTGGCCTGAGACACGGTAGCCAATGATCTCGCTCCCATCTTTCCATCTCCAGCGGAACACCTGCGGCAGTTTGATTTCCTGAGGGCTCGGCCTTGTGAAAACATAAGCCTCATAGCCGCACTTCTTGAATATCTGTGGCAGGGGAGCAGCATGCCCGAAACTGTCAACGCAGTAGCCTATGGTCGGTTCAATTCCGAACCGCTCTTTGAAATACCGCTTTCCATAAAGCCCCTGTCTGACAAAGGATTCACCCGATGGAGCATTCATGTCAGGTTGGACATACCATCCATTGACAACGATCCATCTTCTTTGCTGGACAAGCTGTTTTATCCGCTCGAAAAGGTCAGGATGATAGCGTTCGATCCACCTGTAAACCCACACTTCGCCTCGCGTGAACTTGAAATCAGGATATTCGTCCATAAGTTCCGCTGCGGTGGCACAGGTGGAGATGGCCTCCGTAACGCCTTCAAACCAGCGCCACAACCACACCGGATCGAGATGGGCATTTCCGACAAGGATCACCTTCTTTTTCATGTCCTGCAGCTCCGATTTTGTTAAGCACAATCCATGAAAATTAGCGAATCACTTACGAGGCAAAGCTTTTATCTTGACAATCGTGTCTTTAACCACACCGATCCCGCCTATCGGTGTGACCTTAACCTTTTTTAGTTCTTTTATGGACTTGATCGGTATGGAATCAATAGCTTTTAGCTCGGTGTATTCTGCACTCTCACCAGAAAGAAACGGCGATATCTTCATCGGTTTATAGACCTTAACCACGCGGAGAAATGTTATCTCCCCTTTATCGTTCAGCTCTATAAAAGCATCGCATGGGATGGGTATATCTTTGATGTTTTTGATGATGTTGCCGTGAATGTCTGCGATCTGGGTATTGTGAGCAAACGAATACACCATATCGGCACCACCGACCTCTGTGCTGTCTATGTAATCTATGCGTATTATTTCCCGTGAAATCTCCGTCGGGGCTCCCTTTGGTTTGGGAGCCCCGCTGACAGCCAGAATCAACAAAGTTAAGACTGTTGTTGCTTTCATGATTGATACCTCCCTTTAGTCCGCTTTGCGGAAAAGGATTACCCCACTTCTGGGGACATAAGGCAAGTTATACTTCACCTCTAACACAGAGGCTGTGCTTGTCTGGACGAGTGCTTTTTGTTGTTTTCCAATGTGAATCGTAGGTTCAGATGGAAGTCCTTCACCAAGAGAATGTTTAACATCAGATGTTCTCAGGTATGGCGAGAAGCTTGAACCGGTGAGGTAGAAGAAGGCATAGATGTAACCCTGACCTCCATAAGCGCATATCTGGGCGGATGGCTTAAATGTGGTGAATATTACTGCTCCTCCTATCAAAAGTGGCTTGGTGACAACACGCTCTCCGGCCGGCAGCCTGTATTTCCATCCTCCACGCTCTTCCAGCACCTCGCTTCTGAATTCCTCAAGGGTATAGTTGCCCGGATAGCCGTGTACCACATACTCGCCGTTTTCTTTTGACACGCTGATATTGTTGGTGACCACTAAGTTGGATTCAGAAGCTGTGTAATCCCCATTTTGCCAGTCTTTGTCGATGACGCCGTAGAAATACTGCTGGCTATAATCCGTCTCGTCCTGATCGGTGAAATACCTGCCTGTGCCGAAATACACCCACACATTGTTCCTATCGTCAACTGTCACCGTAGGCCTCGATGTGATAGGTTTTGGAACGGATATTAGCACCGTCTTGCCCCATTTTGCGGGGTTACTGTTACCATGTGTCACAATTCTGAATACGCGTCCTTGAGACCCTCTCTGTGAGGTAGCATAGATGACATCAACGGAATAATCCATATCTTTGTCGAGTGCTGTAAAGCCCCCTATGAATGTGCTCTGAGGCAATTGGAACCTCTTGCGCACCCTACCAGTAAGTGCGTCAAGGACATAGATCTTACCCCTGTTGGTGCTTGACCTTGTTCCAAGCAGGTTATCCGGCCCTGACCCCACTATGACAAACCATTTGTCGCGCACCTTAACAACCGTCGGATAGACGGTTGTGTAGCCAAGCTTGAACCTATCGTAATCATCAAATTCCCACAAGAGCCTTGGATGCTCTGGGTCAGTTATGTCTATTGCCATGTAGGATGAGGTTAGCCCGTTACTGTATGTTCCGCCCAGCCTCATACCTACTATTGCGATTGTGCCCCAGCCGTATGGGTGGAACGCTTTGGGTTTGTTGTATTCGCTGGTGAAGATGCGCATGTCCGCAACTTTCACTTTGAGATCGACATAATAGACATGGCAATACTTAGGTGAAGTCAACCACTTAAGATGAGGCAGTAGGTTGAATGGCACGAAAGCCCAGAGCTCTTCACCGAGGTCCTTTCCGTCACCATCAACCCGTATGACTTCCTTTTTGTTTGGCGTCAGTGGATCGTCTCCGAACTTTATTTTTCCGACATTGAACGCATGCACCATGCCGTCGTTAGCACCCACAAGCACGATGCTGCGCCTATCTTTGTATTTGTTCAAGAACGCCTGATATGTATGGTCGTTAAAGAGCACATGATACTTTGCTGCAGGTGGCCCAACATAAGTCGGTGTGGAATAGATTATGTCCCCAAGCTTCCATGTCTTCCCGTTTACCGTCCTATTTCTGTATTCAGGGTAATCAACTCCTCGTATGTAGTTGAATATTTTACGTGCTTCAGCTGTGCCGCTGACTCCCATGTATTCCTCAGCATAGTTTGCAAGTCTGACATCATAAATTGAGAAGACTTCACCATTGTCAGCCCTTCCGTCTCGATCGCGATCTACGAACACCATGATGTTTCTGTTGTTAGGCGATTCGCTCCAGAGCCATTCACCTGCTTTCCACACGGATTTCACATCATCGAGAGGTATCTCGTCAACGAAATCCTGCTCGTTGTAAATACCATCGCCTTCAGGATCGGCATACCTCCTTATAACCGTTTTGTTGCGCTCCTTATCGAAAACCATCTTGATGATATAGTCACCGTAAGGCGATGTGTCATCCTTTTTGGGAGTGAGGGCATGGTCCTCGTCGGTATCTTCTCTGAGATTTCCGCGCGAATCAACGAAAAACGCCTGCAATTCACCTATCCATGTCAACTTGGCGTTCTCTTCGTAAGAAACGGGCTTAAAGTATGCCTGATAAGCAAGGGCTTCCGTTTTCGTTCCTGCTGGCACGATTGCCACTGCGGAACCTGACGATGCCCTTTTCAAGATGTCAAGAAATGTCTTTGTGAGTGCGTCGGCAAGCTGCTCGCCGTTTTCCGCCACAAAATACGCATCAGGGACACCATCGTTATCTTCGTCCCATTCAGACTGGAGATCAGGTATGTTATTTCCGTTTTTATCGACGAAATTTCCATTTATGGCAGCGTCTCGCAGTGTCATGACAGATGGGACACCGAAAACTTTTATGATGTAGTAGTCAACTGTTTGTCTGCCGATCATCCCCTCATCTGTCCTAATGTCATGAGTGTGCGCCCAAAACGCCACATCATCAAGATAATCAGTTCCGCCCTGTGCCCATGGATACTCGTGAGAATTTGCACCCGGAGGATATGGATCATGGTCATCGGAATCTGCATCTTTTATCCATGATGGCACATGCGTATCCTGAGTTGGCTCACCGTCTGTAATAACTATCATAAAATTCTTTCGGCAGTAAACAGGCTCGCCTGACTCGGAGTAAAGCGGATCATATCGATAATCTCCCAACCTCGCTGTGTAATCAGACCAATAGTAATATGGGTCTTGTTGCCTGTAATACCTAAGCGCTTCATAAGTGGCTTCAGCTAATGGTGTCCATGTGGTTGGTGTATATGTAAATTTCTGTGCGGTGCTCCATCCAGCAACGGATTCAAGTATATAAAACAATTTGCTGCTTTCGAGTTCATCTTCCATGTAGCCATCTGTCACATCAGCGTTGATATAAGCCACTACGCTTATGAAATGCGGCAATCCAAGTGGTTCACCGTCCTCTTTGTTTCCTTCTCTGATATTTGCCACTATACGACCACCCTCACTACCGTTAAGAAATTCAAGTCCTGTTCTCATGCCTTCACCAAGGCGTGCAAGCACGCCCTGGTCCGTCACCCAGAAATCGAGGTTAGTATTTCCCCACAGTGAATAAGGTATTACAGGGCTTATCTTTACTTCTTTGTAGTTGTTAGTGTCCGGTTTAATGACTATGGTAAAGACATGATATTGGCGGTTCCCCGGATTGTATATGTAAAATGTTGAAAACCTTTCTCTTCGGGAATACAAGGTGCCGTTGTAAGAAAAAGGCGTAGTTTGCCCCGGCCTGTTTGTAAAATAGTGTTTTGACTGGCCATATCTGCCATCCATATTAGGGACAATGTAAACATTTGTTCTGGATGCAAGGTCATTAAACGGTATCCAGAAATGTTCATCGTATCTCGGATCCCAGCCATCGGGATACCACCATGTGTAGTCCACATCAACCGCGACATAGCGTCCACCTGTTAATACTTTTCGAGCAGCATCTGTTCTTGTTGTGGTTAATGCGTTCAGCAGATTACCGTCCCATTCTCCATTTGGATCCTCATAGAAATAGCCATAGTGAAAGTTTGTTCTGTAATAGGGAAGCCCGCGGTAATACAGGAAATAGTCCTCTACATCGTCTGGTGGGATTAAGTCACTGAGTTCAAAATTATTTGCCCCTTGCTCATGGAAAGAATATTTTTTGGTTGGATCAAAATACCCATAGTAAGTGTTATCCAAGTTCACATAAATCCAATCGCTTGTATATGCATTGTTATCAGCAGCTACAAGCATACTGCCAGAGTTGTCGAGCAATATCATGACATTGGGGTCGACGGTCGTCCCGATAAACGGCGGGACGGCACAAGGCATCTCCTGAGCCGATATGTTTACGGCTCCCAATGTCAGTATCCACACGACGATCAACACAATTATCATGCGTATCACCTCCTGGAGGTTTTTTCATTCAAAACAAAAGAGACATGGGTTAGCATTATTGAGAAGAAATAGTGACCTTTCTGTAAACTGCTTCGAGATTTACTCTTTCTTTTCGGGGGCCAGTGGCTCTGGCCTTAATAAGATAGAACGAAGAGGCACCGCCCCCGCTGATACCCGATCCGGTAGGCTCATATCCTGATGAGAACTCTGTGCCCGTGCCATACATGGACTGAACATACAAAGGTTTAAGAATAACCTTAGATTTGTACCTCCCAAGATCTATCTTAAATGTATCTGCTACTCCTGTGCCTGACAGTGTGTTATTAGTTATCTCTATTATCCCGGAATTTACGCCTGCCTCGGCTGCACTCATAGTGTTTTCAACCCGTGCACTGCTCCTATATGTCCGGTAAGCATTTAACCCTATGTATAACAATGTTCCCCCTATCATCAGCACAAGAATCAACACTATCATAGCTGTGATGAGGGCTACTCCCCTTTTCATTGTTATCACCTCAACAAGTTCCTTGGTTTGGCCAAAATTATTACAGTGTTCCAGTGATAATGGGTATCCTCTCCTGATATTTGATAGGCATGTTCTACCTTGCCGTCAGGTGTTTCTATTTTGATTTTTGAATCCGGAAATGTGTAATTTTTATCCTTTGAGGAGGAATGGACTATTATGCCTATCTGAACGCCTTTAAGCCTTGTCCTGATGTAATCAGGTGTCCACGAAGCATTTATGTTGTCAAACCATGTGATATTCCCTTGAAGTTCCGATGTTGTGTCCATGCCGACATCAACCCAAAATGCCACGACATTTTGCAAAACTTCTTCACCTGATCTCCTCAAAATTTCGTCTGAACCAAGGGAATAGACGACTTCCCGATATGTTCCACCTGAGCCATTTGCCTCAAAAACGAGGCTGCCAAGGTTAAGCTTGTCTATATTTTGAGACAGTTGAATCAAGAGGCCTGTTTTGGTGACGCCGCCCTGGGTCGTGTAGGATGTATCTTTGGCCGATAAAATCGTGACAGGGCCGGCGACAAGGGTCTTATTGCTCCTCATAACTACGACGGTGTCTCCTGCATGCAAATTTTCAGATGTGTTATCCCACTTGTTTATGACAAGCTTATCGCTGTTGGTGACATCATCTATCGTGAAGCTCCACCTTCCTGTCTGAGTAATAAATGCTATCGATCTCAATTTTAGCGTGTCGGACGAGTTATATCCGCCGTTTGATATTGCTATCGGCGATACGGAGCTCTCAAGCCCATATCCCGCCATCCAGATATCCCATTCCAGAAGCTGCCTCGTTATGGCTATATCAGCTTGCATAAAGGCTATGCTTCTCTCACGGACAGCCTCTCTGACTTTCCAATTCAGGAAGAAAAACAGGATGCCGATGACAAACCCAAGAAGGCCAAGAGAGATAACTATCTCTATCAATGTTAACCCTTTTTTCATGTGCCAGCTCCTTTTATCAGGGTTATAGAATACAAAACTTGACTGGTTTTATCCGGATTTAACACTTTGATTACCACGGTTTTATAGCCCGGTTTTATGTCGTTCATCAAGCGATTATCGGCTACATTCCAGATCACAGGGTAAGTTTTAAATCCGACAAGGACATTTCTATGGTGGTCTGGGTCTGCTATGTTGTTAAGGTCAGTTACATCCCCATCGTCAGAGAGCAATGTGTCAGTATAAGAAACGGAATTCAAAAGCTCGTAAATTTGGGACGCCGCGGATTGTGCAGCAAGCCCTTTCGTCGTTATCCGGTTAAGTTTAGACGCCTCAGTCCCAAGCGAAACGGCAAATATGATGCCGAAAATTAAGATTGTGAGCGCCACCATTATCTCAACAAGCGTGAAACCATCTTTAGTGGACGGCATTCCAACCACCTCCTGTGTTGTCATAGACATACATCTCAACCTTGCCCCATATCGTTACTTTGATGCCATACATGTCTCTGCCGTTTGTGAGGTAGATGTATTTGGTTTTTCCCCATGCAAGCGTTCCACGCGGCGTAAAAAGTATCCAGTTGTCACCCGTAGCAACAGGAACACCTTGAGGAAGTGCAAGGGATTTGGTATAAACACCATCTTTGGGCAGCAATGTCCCGTCGATACCGGCACCAGAGATGTCACTGTCGAAGATATTTCCAAATCTTATTCCTCCGGGCAGTGATACCGACCTTAAAGTGTCGAAATACGAAGGCAAAGAATCCAGTTTCGCAAATTTATATCCATCCCTTTGGTCAAACGGGATGAGCCCTATGTATTCCGATCTTGCAAAAGCATTTTGGCGAACCCATAACAGGTCACTGTGCAACTGCTGAGCCGCTCCCCTTATTTTTTCCCTTACAAGTCCCCTTCTAAGCGAATAATAGCCTATCGAGACGATTATCGTCACAAGCGCAAGGGTGACCATGACCTCTATAAGCGTCAGCCCTTTTGGGGCTCCCCTCATATCCATCGAGAATTCCCTCATAGCTTGATAGATGATAATGAAACTCACCAAATTGTCAATGTGGAAATCGAGACGCCGCGGCAGGAATTGCCGATGCGCTAAGGCAAACCTTATGTGTTTCGATTTTTCCAAGCTTTGGCGGGATAATTTCAGAGAGCAGCTCTTCAATTCCTCTCTAAAACGCCGGGATATCAACATGTTCCTGTTATTTACGCTACATGACAAAAGTTTGATTTTTATTTTTGTCCTACTTTATAAATTTGCCCTTGTTGGGCTTCAACACTTCAACAATGGAGGTGGAGAAGTATGGAGATAAAAAGTGTGGCGCTTGAACCTTATGAGATGTCAGTCCTTCCAAGCATAATTTTTGAAGTTGAAATAAGCTATCGAAAGTATAGAGAGGCAATAGTAGGAATCTCCGGATGGATAGAAACGGACGACGGCAAAATAGTCACGAATATCAATGAATTTTCCGATGAATTAAAAACAAGTGAATTAGCAGCAGAGGATAGTATTTTTGACAGTAATTTTAGAGAGGACATTTATAAAACCAGACTGCTCGCGCATCTAAATAAGCAAGCCCTTGATCATGTGGAAGATAGAAGAATGGCAAACACAAAAGGGGATGTAAATTTAACTTTGTATCTGCAGGTAAAATATATTGAGAACAGAGCAGTCATATCCGGAATTCACCTTGTTGATCCCAGGGAGATGGGGCTAAAGGCCATAAAAGTAAAAACCTCAAGAGGCGAAGCAGATGGGAACCTCGTTGTTTACGCCTATGACATAGAATTCAGTGCATCTAAGACAAACATGTGGGTAATTTCCGGGAACAGTAACCCTATCTTTTTGGCGGTTAAGAATCAGTTGCTAAAGAAAGATGTCCGAGTTCCTTCAGCGGATTGGATTCATGACTATTCGCCTAAATTGGGAATGGGGGAGTATTTTATCGTGGAGATACCGAAGGGGAAGGGCGTGATTGAGAAAGCGTGGAATTATGTAGAAAAGGCTGAAGAGAGCTTCAGGAAGTGGGATACCAAAGGGGTTTATGCAAACTGCAGAGAAGTTGGATATTTGCTCGATAATGTCATCAAAGATAAATTCGGAGCTTCCCCGACGATAAAGAAATGGAAAAGAGCAATAGAAAAATTTAACTATTTAGCTTCTCTGAATTTGCATGTAGAGGATATTAAAAAAGAAAAACCTGAAGGAGAGGTTAAAGTTGGAAAACCTGAGGCTCAACACATACTCATTGTTACCAAAGCCTTAGTCAAATATGCAGAGGAACTGTTGGAGGAAAATGATTAAATTCTATCCAGTAGTTTTTATTAGCATCATATAGTGCCTTAGGTCTATGAAAAACCGTCTCTTATTACTCTTAACCACCTGGTAGATACCTTTTCTCCGAAACACATCCGCGGATGCTTTAACTTGCCTATCACGCTCCGCATAGGCTACAATAAACGAAATGGAGTGGAAATATGGAAGAGTTCAGATGGTACTATCCGAATAGCATCGAGGAAGCGGTGGGGTTGTTAGAGTTACAAGGTGTTGTGCCGCACGGTGGCGGCACGGGCATAATTCGAGGTAAACTCGACCGCTATAAAGGGCTGATTTCGCTCGAAGGGCTCGGGCTGGACTACATCAAAGAGGTTGACGGCGTGGTCGAGATAGGAGCTACTGCTACATACCACGATGTCATAGAGTTCTGTGGCGCAGTTTGTGGCGAATGCATACTCGTGAAATCCCTATCCAGAGCCGCTTCAACGCCTTTGAGGAACCGCATCACCATCGGTGGCAGCGTCGCTTATTTTCCGATCTGGTCTGACCTGATGGGGCCTCTGATCGCACTTGACGCTACTGTATCCATCTTAGGAAAGAACGAAGGCGAATACCCTGTTCAGGAGCTGGCGCGCAACCGTTCGCTCAAAAGCCATAGCCTGATAAAGTCGCTAAAGTTCAAAAGGTTCAACGGGTTCACATACTACTACAGGGCTGCGAGGACGCATTTCGATTACGGCTCGTTTAACATCACCATGCTTGCTTCTTTCGACGACGGTGTTTTTTCCGATGTAAGGTTTGTCCTTGTCGGCAGCAAGGCGAAGTTCCAGAGGCTGGCCGAGATCGAAAACGGGCTTATCGGAAGGGCACCTTCAGATGTCGATGTGCCAGGGCTCATTGGCGAGCTCTACAATTCCATCGAATTTCACAACACACGCATCGGAAGTGCCGAATACACCAAATCCGTTGCTCTCGTGGAGATAGAACGGGCAATCTATGCATCTTTCAAAGCAATGGAGGGGGAAAAGTGACAGGCAAGTTCAGGATAAACGGCAGGGAATACTCAATCGAGTTTGACCCGCGCGATACATTGCTGACTGTATTGCGCGAGAACGGATTTACCGAGGTTAAAGAGGGGTGCAGTGAGGGCACATGCGGCGCCTGTGCGGTATTGCTCGACGGAAAAGTGGTCAATTCCTGCATGGTGTTTGCAGCAACCGCGATCGGAAAAGAAATCATTACCAGCAGAGGACTTGGTGACCAGAACAATCCCCATCCAATTCAGGAGGCATTTGCTGAAGTCGGAGCAGTTCAGTGCGGCTTCTGCACGCCTGGATTTGTCATATCCACATTCTACCTGTTGCAGCGGAATCCTGACCCAACTGAGGACGAGATCAAAAAAGCGCTCGACGGTAACCTCTGCAGATGCACCGGGTATGTTAAAATCATTGAAGGCGTTAAACTTGCAGCGGAGAGGATGAAAAATGAAAAAGTTTAAAAATGTGGGCAAACCGGTAAAAAAGTTTGACGGCGTGTCGCTCGCTGTCGGTGCAGCAAAGTTCACAGACGATTTTGAGCTCAAGGATGCGCTTCACCTCTCAATTCTTTACTCTCCTTATGCCCATGCCGAGATAGAAGATATCGATGTAAGCGAGGCACTTGCCGTTGATGGTGTGGTCGATGTCTTGACCTATCAAAATGTGCCCCAAAAGTTGTTCACGACGGCTGGACAGGGCTATCCCGAACCTTCACCTTACGATTCAAGGATACTTGACCGTAAAGTGCGGTTTGTCGGTGATCGTGTGGCAGTGGTAGTCGCTGAGTCAAAACGGATAGCTGAGGAAGCCAAGAAGAAGATAAAAGTCAAATATCGCGTTCTTGAGCCGATTTTTGACCCTGAGCGCGCTATGGACGATGATGCGCCTATGATTCCCGATCCAGAAGCACACATGATTATACCTGCCAAATACGATCCGAAGCGCAATCTGGCGGCCGAGCTCGACATCAGCTATGGCGACCTTGAGGCCGGATTTGAGGAAGCTGATTTCATCGAGGAGCACACTTACTGGACGCACTACGGTGCCCACGCGATGCTTGAACCGCATGCAGCAGCGGCTTACATCGACGAGATGGGCAGGCTTGTCGTCATTTCCACGACTCAGGTTCCATTCCACGCCCGCAGGATTCTTAGCATGGTGCTTGACATCCCGCTGCGAAAAATTCGTGTCATAAAACCACATCTGGGCGGCGGGTTTGGCGGAAAACAGGAGATCATACTTGAACCACTCGTTGCTCTTGTCACATGGCGCCATCAGCGCCCATCCAAAATCGTGTTGTCTCGTGAGGAAGTCTTCGTATCAACGAGGGTGCGTCGGTCTGCGAGGCTGCGGCTCAAAACGGGCGTCAAAAAAGATGGCACTATTACAGCCCTTGAGATGGATGTGCTTCTGAACGGCGGAGCTTACGGCACACACGGGCTTACGGTTCTGTCAAATGTCGGTTCCAAGTCGCTGCCTATGCTTAACAAGGTGCCGGCGATGCGGTTCTTCGCCCGTTCGGTATATACGAACCTGCCCGTGGCTGGTGCATATCGCGGTTATGGGGCCACCCAGGCGTATTTCGCGATCAACCAGCAGATCGACATGATCGCGCGCAAGCTCGGCATCGATGTGTTGGACTACTGGAAAAGAATTCACATTCGAGAGGGCGAGACATCTAAAATCTTTGAGTTGATCGGCGAGGGCCGCGAGGGCACGCCCCAGCTGATCACTTCCGAGCACCTTGATGAAGCTATCGATCTCGGCGCAAAAGAAATCGGTTGGTATGACAAGCGCGGCAAACGCATTGAGGTTGAGAAGGACAGGGTCAGAGGCGTTGGAATGGCAGTTGCAATGCAGGGCTCAGGTATCCCGCTCATCGATATGGCAGCAGCCCGAATGAAGATGAATGACGATGGCTCCTTCAACCTTTATGTTGGCGCAACTGACATCGGAACGGGATCCGACACAATTCTCGCTCAGATTGCGGCAGAAGTGTTGCAGATACCGGCTGAGATGATCATCGTCCATTCATCGGATACGGATTTCACGCCGTTCGATACGGGCGCTTACGCCTCATCGACAACCTATGTGTCAGGAGGAGCTGTCAAGAAAACGGCCGAGAAGGTCAAAGAACAGATTTTGAAAGTGGCATCCGAGATGTTGAATGCGCCTATGGATAGCCTTTTCCTCGAGGACGGGAGGGTGATCCAGAGAGACACGGGCAAGTCAGTAACTTTCAGCGAGATCGCACTGAGAAGCCTCTACATGGAAAATCAGTTCCAGATAGAGGCCACTGAATCGTATGTTGGAGAAATATCTCCGCCGCCGTTCATTGCGCAGTTCGCAGAGGTTGAGGTTGACAGAAAAACCGGTTTCGTGCGCGTCATCAAATTTGTCAGTGCGGTTGATTGCGGCCAGCCCATAAACCCAAGGCTCGTTGAAGGTCAGGTCGAAGGCGCTGTTATGAACGGAATAACATGGGCGCTGACCGAAAGATACATCTTCAATCAGCAGGGGAGGATGGTGAACAACAATTTCGGCGAATACAAGATCTTCACCCCGCCCGATATGCCTGAAATCGTGACCATAATCGTCGATTCTTATGAAGAGACTGGTCCATTCGGCGCAAAGTCAGTGGCAGAAGTCGGGATAAACGGCCCCGCACCGGCCATAGCGAACGCCATCTATGATGCAGTCGGAGTTCGACTTTTCGACCTGCCGTTCACGCCCGAAAAGGTGTATAAGGCACTGAAAACTACGGACAATTAAAGACCACCCCCTGTCGGGATATATCCCGACAGGGGTAAAAGATTACCCTCACTGTTTAATTTTTCTGCCCATTTAGCGATTTCAAGCTGCAATATCGATCATACATATCCTACCACCATCAGACAATTTAAATATTGACCTCCATTTGGTTACATCATCATTGGATGCAGGGGTTCATTTCGGTAGCATTTTAGGTGAGTGACAACAAGGCTGGCACAGATGTTGGGGCGCAGGCGGGTTCTACCCGCCTGCGCCCGGTTTGAGGACTACTCCATCCGAATGAGCTTTCGGGTGATAGAAGCTTCTGGTGTCCTGAGATGGCAGAAATACACACCGCTGGCCACGCTGTGGTTTGAGTTGTCGGTTCCGTTCCACTCAATTTTGTGCCAGCCCGCCTCCATGCGGCCGACCACGAGCGTCTTTATCTCTGCACCAGCTGCGTTATATATCGTGACCCTGATATTTTCAGCGTGTGGCAGATAGAACTTAAGGCCAAATCTGTTGCCCGGATTGGGAGACGGCTGTTCGAAAACCGCAATTTGAGGCAGCCGAACCTCGTTTCCCCCATCGCCTGCCTCTCCTACCCCGGGATAGAGGGATGTCATGTTCATTCCGTAAAATCCAGATGCCAGCATGAGATTCCCGCCGGTGGAGTAACCAGTAAACGGCAAACCGCCAGCATGTTCGATCGTCAGAGCCGTGTCAGCTGATCTCACGGAACCGCCGCTCACGCCTCCCTGCAAAAGCAGGAGCTCAGAGGATGCCGGTGGCGTCAGGATCATGACTGCCATCAGAACGGCAATGTTTCTGATTTTCATAGTAATTCCTCCCTCACTGTCTGTTTATCAACATGTAGTTGAGCCCTATCGGCAATTCCGGATAGGACGAGCCGAGTACAGTCAATTTGACGATAGCCATTCCAGTCGTAGCACTTTTCACATTCGCAAATACGCTGTATTGCTCTGAGACAGGCGTAAGCAATATGACGCTCGACGATGTTATCAGGTTGTTGACGATGGTATCCTCACAGGCGAAGCCAATAACATCTCCGCTGTCATCTGTAATTTCCTCCCATGTGTTGGTATAGCACACATTGGATATGTAATCAGCTGGTTTGCTGTTACCGCTCACAGTTATGGCGCCGTTGTCGATATGGAGCGCCGCCGCTCTCGGGCCGTTATCGGTGGCTCCGTTACCAACTGCATGAACGCCCGCAACCGCCGGGTCACTCGAATGTGATAGTCCGGTCACACCATCGGTTGTATCTGCATTGCCGACCACGCCCGGCGCGTCAACAGGAGCGCTGAAATGCACCGTGTCGCTGTTTATCGGGTCGATCCAGTCAGTGAAGACCTGATCGGTGCGTATTGGGCCGGAGAAGTTGATCTCCTCGTTCTGTCCGAATGGGTCTATCCAGTTAACGAAGATCTGGCCGAATGTGGCGGTATCGCCCTCGATCGGCCCTGAGAAGTGAATTCTGCCCGTGTCGCTCGTCGGATCGATCGAGTCAGCATAAATCTGCCTGACATTTATCGGTGCAGAGAAGTTGACGAACGGCCCCTCGATCGGGTCAATCCAGTCAGTCAACACCTGCC